>CAKZXL010000001.1 GCA_937883885.1 uncultured Aquincola sp.
CCGTTGGCGCTGGCCTTCAGGCTGATGCCGGCATGCGAATAGCGCAGGTTGAAGCGGTCGAGGTCGAGCCCGCTGCGCGAGACCAGCGCCACCTGGCTGCCCGAGGCGTCGAGTTGCTGCTTGATGCGGGCCGCGAACTGCAGCAGCCGGTCCTGCTGGCGGGCCGTGAGTTCAGGGCCACGGCCGCAGAACACCGGTGACCCGGCGTGGGCCGCACCGGCCGCCAGCAGCCAGCCGGCCACCGCCAGCGCAGCCGCCAGCGGGCGCTTGAGAGCCACCGGCGCTTACAGCACGACCGGGCGCGAGGCCAGCTCGCGGTGCCAGTCGTCGGCCAGCACCAGGAAAAACGGTTCGCGGTTGTCGGCGCGTGCGAACTCGATGCCGTAGGCGCGGTGTCGGGCTTGCACCGTGTCGCCGGCCTGCAGGCGCGAGCGTTCGCCGGTGCGCTGCGGCAGGTCGAGCTGGAATTCGGCGCCTTCGGCCTGCAGCGTCAGCCGCAGCATGCCGGGCCGGTCGGGCGCGGTGGCCACGTCGATCACGCGGTAGTCGCCGTCGGCCACCTTGTCGTCGCGGTTGGAGCTGCGGCTGGAGCCGCGCAGCGAATCGGAGACGCTGCCCGACGAGGCCGAGCCGGCGCTGGAAGCGGACGACACCGCACTGTCGGCCTGCGCGGCCAGGGGAAGCAGGGCACCGCACACGGCCAGGGCGGCGGCGGCACGAAGAGGGGTCAGGGTCATCTCGGCTCCGGCAAGAGCCGCGAGGATAACCGTCAGGCTTCTTCGGCCGCGCCCAGCCAGTGGCCCATGCGCAAGGCCTTGGTCAGCAGGTAGTTGCTGTTGTGCGGGTTCTCGCCGGCGCGCAGCGGCAGGCGTTCGGTCACGGCCACGCCCAGGTCGCTCAGCGCCTGCATCTTGGCCGGGTTGTTGGTGAGCAGGCGCACCGAGCACACGCCCAGGATCTTCAGCATCTCGGCCGCCACGCGGTAGTCTCGTGCATCGTCGGGCAGGCCCAGGCGACGGTTGGCTTCCACGGTGTCGGCGCCCGCGTCCTGCAGCGCATAGGCGCGGATCTTGTCCACCAGGCCGATGCCGCGGCCTTCCTGCCGCAGGTACAGCAGCACGCCGCGGCCTTCGGTGGCGATGGCCTGCTGCGCCGCCTGAAGCTGCGGGCCGCAGTCGCACTTCAGGCTGTACAAGGTATCGCCGGTCAGGCATTCGGAGTGCAGACGCGTGAGCACCGGTTGGCCATCGTCGATGGCGCCCACCGTCAGCGCCGCATGTTCGCGGCCGGTGGCATCGCGGAAACCATGCAGCCGGAACTCGCCCATCTCCGTCGGCAGCCGACAGCTGCCGCCATAGAACAGGGCAGGGGTGTCGGCGGCGGTGTCGGCATCAGGCCCGGCCATGTCGGCGGGCCGCAGGGGCGCGTTCATCAAAAGCTTCTTGTGGTGTGTCGTCTGCTCAGCTGGGGTCGGCCGCGCCGAGTGCAAGCACGCAGCAGGCAGGGTGTGTCCCAGGGGCGCATTGTCGCGCCGAACCCGAGGCCGTCGTTACAGCAGGGTGGCCGCCCGCAGTGGCTGGATGCATGTACAGTGGCCATGCCGTCCTGCCGTACCGCCATGTCTGCCGTCCTCACCCGCCCCGACCCTTTTGCCGCGCTCAACCCCCAGCAGCGCCAGGCGGTGGAGCATGGCCTGGCCGAGCCCGACACCCGCCCGCTGCTGGTGATCGCCGGTGCCGGCAGCGGCAAGACGATGACGCTGGCCCACCGCGTGGCCCGGCTGGTGATGGCGGGCGCCGACCCGCAGCGGCTGCTGCTGCTCACCTTCTCTCGGCGCGCCGCGCACGAGATGGAGCACCGCGTGGGCCGCACGCTGCACCAGGCGCTGGCGCTGCCCGCCTCCACCCGACCGCCCGCGCTGCCCTGGGCAGGCACCTTCCACGGCATCGGCGCCCGGCTGCTGCGCGAATATGCGCCGGCCATCGGCCTGCCCGAGCGCTTTTCCATCCTCGACCGGGCCGACGCCGAAGACCTGATGAACCTGGCCCGCCAGGAGGCCGGCTTTGCCGCGGCGCGCAGCCGCTTTCCGCAAAAGGGCACCTGCCTGGCCATCTATTCGCGCGTGGTCAACAGCCAGGGCACGCTGGCCGCGGTGCTGCGCGACGCGTTTCCGTGGTGCGAGTCCTGGGCCGCCGAGCTGAACCAGCTGTTCGCGGCCTACGCCCGCGCCAAGCTGCAGCAGCACAGCCTGGACTACGACGACCTGCTGCAGTACTGGGCGGCGATGATGGAAGAGCCCGCGCTGGCTGCCCATGTGGCCGCGCGCTTCGACCATGTGCTGGTGGACGAATATCAGGACACCAACCGGCTGCAGGCCGCGGTGCTGCACGGCCTCAAGCCCGACGGCCGCGGCCTGACGGTGGTGGGCGACGACGCGCAATCGATCTACGGCTTTCGCGCGGCCGATGTGCGCAACATCCTCGACTTTCCGCACCAGTTCGGCCAGCCGGCGCGGGTGCTGCCGCTGGAGCGCAACTACCGCAGCACCCAGCCGCTGCTGGACGCGTCCAACGCCGTCATCGCGCAGGCGCCCGAGCGCCATGCCAAGCAGCTGTGGACCGACCGCAGCGCCGGTGCCCGCCCGCGGCTGGTGACGGTGGCCGACGAGGCCGAGCAGGCCCGCTGCGTGGCCGACCGGGTGCTGGCGCTGCGTGAAGAAGGCTTCAAGCTCAGGCAGCAGGCGGTGCTGTTCCGCACCGCGCACCACAGCGCTGGGCTGGAGCTGGAACTCACCCGCCGGCAGATCCCGTTCGTGAAGTTCGGCGGCCTCAAGTTCCTGGAATCGGCCCATGTGAAGGACGTGCTGTGCGTGCTGCGCTGGGCCGA
>CAKZXL010000002.1 GCA_937883885.1 uncultured Aquincola sp.
GCCTGGTAGTCGGCCATGCTCATGCTGAATTCGATGGGCGCCACGATGGCCGGCGTGGGCACGGTGCCAAAGCTGTTGTCGGGCATGCGCATCACGTCCACCATCACCGTGATGCCGCCACCGCCCCACACATAGGCCGGCGCGCCGCCGCAGGTCACGTTGACCATGCCGCTCTTGATGGCGCGGGTCAGCAGCACCGGGTTTTCGGTGACGCCGGCGCGCAGGCTGCCGCCCGCGCCGCCGAGGAACAGCACCGAGGTGAGCGAGGGTTCGCAGTTCTCGCCGATGCGCTCGACCACCCGCTGCACCGCGGGCGGCATGGGCGCGGGTTGCGGCACCAACTGCTCGTCCAGCACGAACCAGGCGGCATGTTCGCCGGTGGTGGAGGTCATCAGCAGCCGCAGGCCGGGCCAGGCCACGTCTGCGTCCCAGCTGTCGATGATGGACAGCGGGTCGGCGATGTCGGTGCCGCCCCAGCCGGTGCCCGGATTGGCCACCTGGAAGTAGCGGCCCGGCGTGGACTTGCGGCCGCGCACCTTCAGGCCCGAAGGCTTCATGTCCAGGCACTTGCCGGCCTGGTGCTCGGTGAGCACGCCGGTGATGTGGTCGTCCACCACCACCACCTCGTCGCACTGCCCCCAGAACTGCTTGGCGAAGATGCCGATGGTGGCCGAGCCGCAGCCCACGCGCATGCGCTGCTCTTCCACGCCGTTGACGATGGGCGGCCGGCCGGCCTCGATGGTGATCTGCGAGCCGCCGTCGATGCTGAGGTCGACCGCCTGCTTGTTGCCCAGCGCCTGCATCATCTCCACGGTGATGCGGCCTTCTTTCTTGCTGCCGCCGGTGAGGTGGTGCACGCCGCCCAGCGACAGCATCTGCGAGCCGTACTCGGCGGTGGTGACGTGGCCCACCACCTCGCCCTTGCAGCGGATGTTGGCCTGCTCGGGCCCCAGCCAGCGGTCGGTGTCGATCTTCACCTTGAAGCTGCAGTAGCTGAAGATGCCTTCGGTGACCACCGTCACCATGTCCACGCCACGCGCCTGGCTGGCCACGATGAAGGGCGCCGGCTTGTAGTCGGGGTAGGTGGTGGACGAGCCCACGCCGGTGACGAAGAACTCGTCGCCGCTGGCGGCTGCATCGGCAGGCGCGCTGCCGTCCAGCGGCAGGGCCTGGTCGGCCGGGGCTTGCAGGCCGCGGCGCAAAAACAGCACCGGGTCGACCCGCACCAGCGTGCCATCGCTGTTGGCGTAGCGGTCGCACGCGCCGGTCTTGCCGGGCGAGATCTGGCACAGCACCGGGCAGGCGTTGCATTCGATCTTGCCGCTGGCCATGCGCTCGTTGCGGGGGCGGGCACGGTCCAGCACCTGCGGCACCGCGGGCACATCGAGGCCGGGCAGGCCATCGGTCTTGGTGTGTTCGTTCATCGGCCGCTGCAAAGGTGGGGCGTGTGGTGAAGATGCCTTGTGCAAGAGGCGCGCCAGCGGTTCGGGCTTGCCGCGCACCATCCGTGTATGTAGCATTCACTTAACGCGGATGTAGTGCAGGCTACATCGGGAGCCGAGTTGGTGCAATCGGGCGAAGCACGCACCGGCGCAGGGCAAAATCGCGGGCAAGCCGCCGCCTACACCACATCCAACCCCTTTGCATCAGGATCTCTCGCGATGAGCGCATTCCACGAAGAAAAGGTGCTGAGCGTCCACCACTGGACCGACCGCCTCTTCACCTTCACCACCACGCGTGACGCCGGCCTGCGTTTTTCCAACGGCCACTTCACGATGATCGGCCTGCGTGTCAACGGCAAGCCGCTGCTGCGCGCGTACAGCATCGTCAGCCCCAACTACGAGGAACACCTCGAGTTCCTGAGCATCAAGGTGCCCGACGGCCCGCTGACCAGCCGGCTGCAGCACATCCAGGTGGGCGACACCGTGATCGTGGGCAAGAAGCCCACCGGCACGCTGCTGATCGACTACCTGCTGCCCGGCAAGCGCCTGTACCTGGTGGGCACCGGCACTGGCCTGGCGCCCTTCATGAGCATCATCCGCGACCCGGCCACCTACGAGAAGTTCGAGCAGGTGGTGCTGATCCACGGCGTGCGCCAGAAGGACGAGCTGGCCTACCACGACCTGGTGACCGACCACCTGCCCAAACACGAGTTCCTGGGCGAGATGATCAGCCAGCAGCTGCTGTACTACCCCACCGTCACGCGCGAGAGCTACAAGAACATGGGCCGCGTGACCGACCTGATGGTCAGCGGCAAGCTGTTCCA
>CAKZXL010000003.1 GCA_937883885.1 uncultured Aquincola sp.
GAGCCGAGCTCGGTGATAGAAGTAGGAACTGCGCGCCAAGCCCACCTCTCCCAAGAGCTCCGCCAGCGAGTACCTATGCTTCAGGGCATCGACCAGTTGGGCCTTCTCCTGGTTGGTCAGGAGCCTGCGGTCGATGCCCATCTCTTTTTTTACGATTTCATTCGCCTTCTCCAGGAGATCGTGCTCGAGTTGAAGGCGGCGAAGGTCGCGACGAAGCGCTTCCAGCTGCTGTTCCAGCTCTGCCCGTTCTGGGCCCGGTGGAGACTCTTTAGAGCGTTTCATGGATGCTGATGCCTCGGCGCCGAGTAGCTGCTTCTTCCAGTTGTACAGCGTGGGCCTGCAGACGCCCATTTCTTGGGCCACCTCCAACGCGCTGCCATGCCGGGTGCACAACGCGATGACTGCGGCGCGCTTGACAGCCAGCGGAGCCTGCACTGGGCACTTGCCAACAACGCGCCTGCCCACCTCTGGACGCAGCTCTTGAACCCACAGAGGAAGTGATCCACGCCCAGGATAGCCCAGCGCCTTGATCGTCGCGGACACGCTGCAACCATGCTCGACGAAGTGCTCCACCGCTGCCACCTTTTGGGCTTGGCTGTACCTTGGCTTGCGGACGTAGCCTGGCGCCAGGTCACGTCGCTGCTCGTACTCTCGATGCCAAGCCTTCAATGAATTCTTGGTTGGGTAGCCGAGCTGTCGGATCGTCGCGCGCACTCGCATACCGAGCTTGATGTAGAGCCTGACCGCTTTCATTCGGTCCTCGTACGAATACATGAACTACCTCCTGGTTGTCCAAGATTTCATCCGCACCCCCGCCGGGTCAGTTCGAGGCGATCGTCAACACGCATGGGACGCGTAGCGCAATGAAGCAGTGAACATGAAGTCTCCAGACAACGTACCGGCGGATTGGTGTCAGGCTCGAGCAACCGGAGGCGAGCGAAGCTCGCGCATGGAAGACGAGCGCGACCGATGCGCCGAAGCGACCGGGACGGTCGTCAGCGCAACGTCGTCTGGAAGATCAGATTCGGTATACGCAGTGCAGGATGGCGTGCGGCGGACAAGCCGCAACCAGCGCACTCATCGAGGCCAATGCAGGCTGCGGCAGCGGCACCGGCTCGGGCACCGCGGGGGTGGAATAGAGCGCTACCAGTGCCGTCGCCGGAACATTCACGGTCGAGGCATGATCGCTCTGTTGCCCATACTTGCAATGTTCGGCGCAGAGGTTGGCGGACGTCGGGTCCATCGCGCCGGCCATGTCGTCGCAGGCCGGTTCTTGTGCGGCCACGCGCAAAGCCGCAGCATCGGTGGGTTCTGCCATCGGCATGCCGATGGCCGTCGCTTGCCGGCCCGCCTGCAGGGCCGACGAGATCCCCGGGCATGCGTATGCTGCGATTGACATCTGAGCCAGCAGCACCACGCCAATGAGCCAGCGGGCCACCCTGCGCGCGAAGTTGCGCGTCATCGCCGCAACTCCGAACGCCGGGCAAACACGCTCGCGCCCGAACCGGACAGGCCAGGGGAGCATTGCGTGCAAGGTGTCATTGAAGTCATGGCTGCTGGCGGCATCGAGGCAGGAAACCCCGGAATGACGCTTTCAGCATGTATTCTAGGTCGCTGCCGCCGATCACGTCACCCAACGGGCCTGGCAGCGTGCCGGGGATGGCGATGCCCTGCGCGGGCTTGCCTGTGACGTTGAGCGAGATCTCGGCCACGCGGCCAGGTCGTAGGAGCTCGACCGCCGGGGACCTCGCTGCTCGGGTTACTTCGCAGCCTCGATCGCGGTGACGACGATCGCACCGTCCGCCTTCTCGGCGGTGAACATCACCTTGTCGCCGGCCTTGACCTTGTCCAGCAGCGCCGCGTCCTTGACCTGGAACACCATCGTCATGCCGGGCATGTCCAGGTTCTTGATGTCGCCGTGCTTGAGTGTGATCTTCTTGGCTTCCTTGTCGATCTTGCGCACTTCGCCTTCGCTCATCGAGGCGGACATGCCGTCCATCTTCATACCGGGCATCTTGCTGTGATCCATTGCCTGGGCGTGGGCAGTGATCGCGAACGGCGCCGAGGCGGCGAAGGCCAGGGCGACAAGGAGGGGCTTGAAGGTCTTCATTTGGTTTACTCCGTAGGGTGTGTGAGACAAAGGATCTGCCGAGGGCGCCGTGCACCGCCAAGTGCCGCGCGCCAGCGCTATGCCGTGACAACCGTCACTCAGTGCTTGTGGCCGCCGTGGCCGTCGGTCTTGGAGGCGCCAGCCGCCTGCGCGACCTTGACCAAGCCCTTCATGCCGGCGTCGTAGTGGCCGGGTTGCAGGCAGGCGAAGTGCACATTGCCTGCCTTGGTGAAGCGCCACACGACTTCCCCGACCTGGCCGGGTGCCACGCTGACCATGTTGTCGTCGGCATGTTCCATGCCCGGCGTCTTCAGCATCAACGCGTAGTGCGCCCTCAGTTCCTCGGGCGTGCCAAGCACCAGCTCGTGCTTGACCGCTCCGGAGTTCTTCACGACGAAACGAACCGTCTCGCCCTGTCGCACCGAGATCTCGCCCGGCGTGAAGCGCATGCTGTCGGTCATGTCGACCTCGACGGTGCGGGTGGCGCGGGCCGCCTCACCGGGTTCGCCGACGGGACTGCTGCCGTGGCCGGGGCCTGCCATCGCTGCGGACGCAGCGAGCACGAGTGCCGACAGTACACCGGTCTTGCCGAATGTGTTCATGGGTGTTTCTCGATGCATCCTTGCGGGTGAGCCTGGAGCGCCGGGCCTCAGTTCCGATGCCCGTCGTTGAGCAGGCCATCCAGCCGAGCCACCTCGTTGCCGACCGCCGTGACCTTCCGGCCGTCGGCCAACTCGAGAGTCTCACCTTGCTTCAGGTAGGCCGCACGACCGTAGCGGTCCTCCCTGGCCATCTTGCCGTCCTTGAAGACGTACAGCGTCGAACCGTCCTTCAGCGCCAGCGATTGCTGCGTGGCCTGCGGAAGGGCGTCACGCGCGAATGCGGGCAGGGAGGCCCCGAAGGCCGCAATCGCGATGGTCAGAACGGACAGGGTTGACTTCATGATCGATCCTTTCGTAGTACAGCGGGGCATCGCGCCCCTCGACGTCATGCCAAGTGGCATGACACGCACTCTAGGGAGCCGCAACGGACGAACGCCCGACGGCGACATTACGGTTGCGTAATCTCGGCCGCTGCCCAGCCCCCTCACCCGCGCCGCACATCTGCCAGTTTCTTCAAGCCTCGCATGCCGATCTGGGGCACGCTCGCAGGCATCTTCAAGACGCAAATGACGACATGCTGCCTTCTTGGTCCGACGCGTGGGTGCTGGGGGTTGGAGCAGCCTTCGTGCAGTTGGCGGCCGGCGAGCTCGCGGCAGCGGTCCATGGGACGCACACCTCACCCCTGCGAGCGATCGGCAAGTGGCTGATCGACGCATTGCCAACGCCCCTGATCGACATTGGCATTGCGCTGTTGCGTCGCGCTGACAAGCCAGCAATTGTCGCCACCCTGGTCGTGCTCGGTGTTGGTCTTCCGGCGCTTGCTTCGTTCGCGGGAAATACTGCGCTCGCGGCGGCACTGCTGTTGTCCGGGTCCGTCGGGCTCTGCGCGTTGTGGCGCCGCACCGAACTCTCACGCACCGCGGCCCTCACACTCGGTTCGCTGGCGCTGGCCGCAGGCCTGCTGGCAATCTGGCTCGGCGCCATCGCCTCCTTCGTGCTGGGACTCGTGATCGCAGGGCTCGCGATGACCCTCCGTCGAATCCGACGACAACAGAGCGGAGGGCCTATGTCTCTTCCCAGGCCGCCAGTTGTCCTGCCACGGCCTCCCCAATCGGCTGTCCTGGAGATTCCGGGCCTGTCCGAGTTGATAACTCCGGTCGACCGATTCTTCGTCACCGATGTGACGTTTCCCGCGCCGAACGTGGGCGTGCCACGTTGGGGGCTCGCGGTGACGGGCCTTGTCGAGCGTCCACTCGCACTGACATTCGCCGAGCTGCTGACGATGCCGTCTTGCGAAGTGGATGCGGTTCTCATGTGTGTGCACAACCCGGTGGGGGGCCTTTCGTGGGAAACGCCCGCTGGCGGGGCGTGCGGCTAAGCGACTTGCTCGTGCGTGCCGGAGCGTCCGAGGACGCGGACCACGTCCGATTCCACGCGGTGGACGGGTTCTCCGCTGGAATGAGCTTGTCCTTGCTCGAGCAAGGCTTCGAGCCGCTCCTGGTTTACGCAATGAACGGCACACCGCTCAGACGCGAGCACGGTGCTCCCGTCCGGATGCTCGTGCCCGGCATCCACGGATACGACGCAAACATCAAGTGGCTGGCGTCGGTAGAAGTCACTCGCTTCAGCGGGGCGATCGACTACGCTGAGCGCAAAGGCTGGCCGCGACGGCCATCCCGAATGACGCCGAACGCAAGGATCGACGTCCCGACCCACTCTGCAATGCTTGCGCCGGGCTCGCAGATCATCGCAGGGGTCGCCTGGAGCCCTCCTCATGGCCTCGTGAAGGTCGAGCTGCGAGTCGATGGCGGACCATGGCGGGCTTGCGCGCTGGCCACGGCACTCGGCCCCAACGCATGGGTCCATTGGCAAGCACCCTGGGACGCAGCGCCCGGTCGCCACACGCTCGAGGCCCGAGCCTGGGGTCGAGACGGTGTGCAGTGCAGCGCGACTGCGGCTCCCTATCCCGACGGCGCACGCGGGTATCACCGCGTCGCTGTGGATGTAGCGCCGGCATGCACCCCGCAGACACGCCAAATCGGCTGGTGGCTCGCGTCGCAAGCGCGCGAGAGATGGCTCTTGGCATGGGCCGGTATCACTTCGTGGCGCCAGCACCGCGATCGCTAGCGGCACTCCAATCCGACGTCTCGACTCTCTCGCAAAGATCCTCATGTCCATTTCAGTCGTACTCGGTGAGCGCCACATCCTTCATATTCCAGAAGGCCCGATCGAGTACCGCGTCACCGGCACAGGCCCCACTGTCGTGTTTCTGCACGGAATCATCGCCAACGGAGACGTGTGGCGCGGCGTCGTCGCAGACTTGGCGCAAGATCACCGCTGTATCACGTCCGACTGGCCGCTGGGCGCGCATGCCCTCGTCATGCATTCGGGTACCGACTTTTCCCTACCCGGCATTGCTGCAATGGTCGACGGGTTCCTGACCGCAGCCGGTCTCGACCAAGTGGTGCTCGTAGCCAACGACACGGGAGGTGCCGTCGCTCAGCATGTCGTCGCCGACCGTCCCGAGCGGATAGCAGGCCTCGTGTTGACACCCTGCGATGCATTCGACAACTTCGTCCCGCTTCCGATTCGGCACCTGCGACTGTTTGGGCGAACGTCCTGGGGTCTGTGGGCGCTGGCGCAGACCTTGCGCTGGCGTTGGGTACAACGACTGCCCATCGCCTTTGGGCTGCTGACCGAAAGGGCCATTCCGGCCGACATCATGTGTTCCTACACCGCCCCCCTGCGAGAGCGCACGGGAACACGAAGCAATTTCGCGGCTCTCGTCCGCGCCATCGACCCCAGGTATACAGTGGATGTGGCCAAGCGCCTGCGTTCGTTCCCACGTCCGGTGTTGTTGGCGTGGGCTCGCGAGCGACGCCGATTCTTTCCGCTGGAGCACGCCCATCGGTTGGCAAGCTTGTTTCCCGACGCCGCTGTCGAAGTGATCGAGGACTCCGGGCCGTTTGTCACCGAAGACCAGCCCACCGCCGTGGCACATGCGATCCGGCGCTTCGTGGCGAAACGCCTCAATCGACCCGAGCCAGCCCGTCACCCCCTGTCGAAACAGACCGAGATCTGATCCCGGCGACCGAGCAGCGAAGAGGGCGCAGTGCCGAAGTTGTCTCGGAAGGAACGCGACAGGTGAGCCGAGTCGCTGAAACCGACTGCATGAGCAGCCTCGGTCCAGGAAGCCCCTTGAAGTACGGCCTCCACCGCTCGTCGCAGCCGCATCCAAACGACATAGCGACGCAGCGGTACGCCAGTCTCTTCGACAAACCGGTGGCTCAGCCAACTCGACGAGACGTGCAGCGCGTCCGCCAGCGACTGCAGTCGCACAGGTCGGTCAATACTTGCCTGCAGCAGCTGCAGGGCACGCGCAAGCCGAGCGTCTCGATCACGGACGCGCGGGACGATGCTGTCCAGACCGAGCCAAGCTCTGCATATGGCATCCGCTTCATCGATGGCACCACCTTCGCTCGCGAGCGTCGCCAATCCCATGGCCGCATATTGCGACGGCTCGAACGGCGTGATGCCGTCGTCCGTGCCAGCCAGTGCCCTCATGGAGGCGTACTCGGAACCCTCGGACTCCCTGAAGAGCATTGCCACGGTTGCCCCCGTGGCATCGAAAGCGTGCGGCCGGTCGGGCAGGACGAGAAACCCGTTCCACTCCTCCCACTGACCCCGAGGCTCGGCGCGCGAACGCAGCGTGCCCCCGACCCCCCAGCAGACCTGGGCAGCATGATGGCGATGCGATCGTGTACAAGGACCAGGCCCGATGTAGAGGAGACGGTGTGGCCACAGGTAAAGCCGCACTCGACCGGAATCGCTGGTGGCGTCTGCGGGCAATGGTGTCGACACGCTCATCGCGCTATGGCAGGGCACTGGCGGCGACGTGCCTGTCATAGGGTCTGCGAGATCTCCAGGAGCGGCTTCAAACCCGTCCCGAAGCGGCTGATGGCAGCGCGGTTCGAGCGCAGTTCACCATAAGGCAGATAGCGGATGCCGAGTTCGGACACGCGAGAGAATGCAGGGCGCCGCAGTTGCTGCGCAACCTCGTCGCGCCGGTCGTCGGGCGCGACCAGGAACATCGTGGTGCCCGCCGCCACCGCGCTGCCAAGCGCCAAGTCCAGCATGCGCACGATGCCGGAGTAGATGGAGGTCGAATGCTCGACCTCGAAGGCGGCCGCGACGCGCCCGCCCGCAGCCTCGAGCCAGACCACGTCGATCAGGCGTACCGACTCGGCGGCGCCGTCGAGCTCGACGGGCAGACACTCGAGGCAGCCGTCGCCGAGTCGTCCGTCCAGGTAGTCGCGCGAGCGATCGTTCGACGCGATCCACACCTGGAAGCCCAGGCCGAGGCCGAGATCACGCAGCCAACCCTGGATCTCCGTATGCGTGGTGTCGCTCTCGCGCTCGAGCGACCACTGCCGGTGCTGCGCGGCCGTCTCCTCCCGCACGCGCGCGAGGTCCGCCTGCCACGACCGCGCCGCCGCCAGATCGTGCTCGCGCGGCGGCGCGTCGTAGCGACCGGAGCCGATGTCGAACAGCAGGCCCGCGACCGCGCCAAGGTCGTTGGACAGGCGCGAGCGATGGTCGGCGTTCAGGCGCATGACCCCTTCGCGCATCGACAGGTAGTGGTCCCAGCGCCCCAGCTTGACGTTGCTGCCGGTCAGCGCGTTGTAGCCCCGCACGATCGCGGTGTTGAACGGGACGACAAGTGTCGGGTGGATGAAGTACAGCAGATTGGCCACGGCCGGCCCCAGGCCCTTGACCTGCTGGGCGTCAAGCCGGCGGATCGCATCGATCACTGCCTCGGCCGTGTCACAGCAGTCACAGGCGTGCAGCAGTCGCCCGAAGGCACGCTGGTTGTCCTCGCTCTCGTAGATGTCCGGGATGCGCAGCTTGGGCTTCCACAAGAAGGCGTGGTCCGCACCCTTGAAGATCTGCCGCTGCTCGGCGATCGACGACACGACAGTCTCCAGCGTCGAGCCCCGATAGACGTTGCCGAAACTTCCACCCTCGATCTCGCGCACGATCTGCCCGATGCCGCGCCGGATCGAGCGGAAGTTCTTCAGGCGCTCTTCCCACAGGAACCAGGTGCGGTACGTCGCATGGGGATCGGCCTTCCAACGGTCTATCAGGGCGTCCCGCTGTGCGGCAGGGGTCATCGGCAAGACGGCTTGTTCCATAGCCTGCAAGCTTAGCGCCATCGCCATTGGCGCCACCGCAGCCGCGTGCAGTGCATGTCCACTCCCGGAAGCGTCTGTCGGTCGATCCTGACGATATCGTCATCAATCGGTCAGGTTCTGGTCGGCCAGGGCCGCGTACCGTGATCTCCTCCCCTGCAGCAAGCCAGGGAAGACGTCACTGCCGATCCCGGGAAGCGCGCACTTTGAAGAAGGAGAAGGACATGAGGACTATCGCAGCCTTGCTGGCGCTCGCCGCTCTGGCGGTCGGCTCGGCGTCGGCGGCATCCGCCGGAACCGAAGGCGCCGCCACCGGCGTCGCGCTGGTGGTCGCCAAGCGCCTTGGCGGAAACGCGCCATCGACCGCCCGTGCCGAGGTGGAGTTGTCGGGCGTTCCGATGCGCCAAGCGACAGTCGGCCTGGGCGCGCAGCGACTGACTGCGGCGACGCCCTTTGCGTCGGTGGTGAATGTGTCGGGCGTACCTTTGGCGCGCGCCAAGCGACTTTGACGGATGGGCTACCCGTCCGGGTCACGCCCCATCAGACGGGAGGCCTCGCGCCGGCCAGAGTTTCGATGATCGGGCAGGCCTGCATGGGCCCGGTCTGCTTGCAGCGATGCAGCAACTCGGACAGCGCCCCGCGCATTCGATGCAGGTCCGCAAGCTTGTCCTCGATCTGGCCCAGCCGCGCCTGGGTGACCGACTGAATGGCCCGACGGTTGCGGCCGTCTTCCAGGTCCAGCAGGGTACGCACCTCGTCCAGCGTGAAACCGAGTGTCTGCGCGCGCTTGATGAAAGCGATTCGGTCGATCGTCGCAGCGGGATAGACGCGAAAGCCGCCGTTCGCCGCCGGCACGCGCAGCAGTCCGCGAGACTGGTAGTAGCGCACCGTCTCCACGCCCACCCCGGCTGCCTTGGCAAGGCGTCCAATGGTCAAGGGAGAGGGTGTCTCCAGTGACGGGGGGCCTGCTACCACCCTTTTTTTCATGGCGGAATGGTATGTCCGGATTCCGTAGTTGACCCCAGAGCTGGTTTGACGACGATCAACCTTTCCGATGCAATGACCGGCGAAACTTCCAACGTGGATTCTGCGAATCTGCACACGAAGCCAGCCGAACATGACCCTGACCGCCAGCCGCCACCACAAGCGCAGCATCGCCCTCACGATGTTGCTCGTGTGGGTGTTCGCGCTGCTGTCGGGCGTGGCGAATGCCTGTCTGACGGAACCGCGCGGCGAACTGGCGCATGCCGGCATCCAGGTTTCGCAGGCAGACCAGCCGGCGCCGGCCGCTGTACAACAACCCCACGCGGCGGATCAAGCGCAGCACGGCGAGCACTCCGACAAGGCGCCGTGCCAGAAGTCCTGCGACGCGTCGTCGCAGACGCTGCTGAAGCAACTTCCCAAGTTCGACACGCCTGATCAGCTGGTCCTGATTCCTGCGCCTCACAGGCAGGCCAGCGACCTGCACATGGCGCCGGCCGCCCTGGTCCGCGCCGCTCTTGCAGCGGTTCCACCGCCCTCACCCCCTCCGCGGGTGCAGTTCTCCCGGCTCGCGCTGTAGCGCGCGACCCCCGGGCCGCAGCGACGGACGCTCCAGTGCGTCCCTTGCTGGCGGCCCGCCGCGCAGCTCCGACCTGTTGACTCCGTAGCCGACTACGGACCGCACAGTCGGACCGCACAGTCGGACCGCAAGTCGCGGCATCACTCCCTTGTCCGGCCACCGGGCCGACCAACCGCCGACCGATCGTTCTCTCGCTTCCTGGAGGCTTCCATGTTCCGTTTGCGCACCCTCGCCGTTGTCGCGACTCTCACCGCTGTGTCCGCGGCTTCGTTCGCGCAGGACGACCAGCACAAGTCCCATCACCCTGCCGGGGCAGCTTCCGCAGCGATGCCTGCACCGGCCACGGGCAAGCCGGCGGGCATGCCCGACATGGCCATGATGGATAAGCATATGAAGGCCATGCAGGCGATGCACGAGAAGCTGGCCAACGCGAAGACTCCGGCGGAGCGCGAGGCCCTGATGGCCGAGCACATGAAGCTCATGCAGGAAGGCATGTCGATGATGGGAGGCATGGCGCCTGCGAAAGCGCCCACCGCCGCCGCGCGCCAGCAGATGATGGAGAAACGCATGGACATGATGCAGTCGATGATGCAGATGATGATGGACCGCATGCCCATGTCTCCTGCCGCTCCGGCCAAGTGACTCTCGTACTCGCCTGAAGGCCCCGGTCGAACCCATCGAATCGCCGGGCCGAACCGAGAGCCGCACAGGAGTCCTTCCATGGATCATGACCACGACGAGCCAACCCGCCGAGCGCGCGGTTTCTGGCGCAGCCGATATGCCATCGGACTGCTGGTGTTTGCCGCGATCGCCCTGTTCTTCCTGCTGACCGAACACCGCGCACACACCCTGGGCGCCTTGCCCTACCTGCTGCTGGCTGCGTCACCGTTCCTGCACATCTTCATGCACGGCGGCCACGGCCACGGTGATGCACACGATGACAAGGGGCCTTCGGACGACGGCGCTGCAGGTCCGGAAGCGTCCGAAGGACGTTCCCGGAAGCCGCACCACCACCACTGAGGGGATCTGCAGATGAGTCACGACCAACCCGGCTACGGACTGTGGATGCTGGTCATC
>CAKZXL010000004.1 GCA_937883885.1 uncultured Aquincola sp.
ATCGCCCGCTCGTCGTTCGCGGTGGCCACCCAGATCACCTGGCTGGCGTCGATCGGCACCTCGGCGAATTCGTCGGTGAAGCTGTGCGCAGTGTCGTGTTCCAGCAGCGCATACAGCGCGCCCAGCGGGTCGTAGGCCTGCTCGCCGCGCGCCTTGTCGATCTCGTCGATCACGATCACCGGGTTGGCGTAGGCGCCGTCCACCAGCGTCTCGAACACCTTGCCGGGGCGCGCGCCCTTCCATTGCGAAGAGGCGCCCGACAGCACCCAACCGGCGGTCAGGCTGCTCATCGACACGAAGCCCATGCCGGTGCCCAGCAGCTGCGCCACCTCGCGCGCAAAGTGCGTCTTGCCCACGCCGGGCGGGCCCAGCAGCAGCATCGGCACGATCTCCAGCGCATCGCGGCTGTCGTGGCACAGCGCCAGCTGGCGCTTCACGTCGTCCAGCGCGTCATGGAAATTGGGCAGTTCGTCGTACAAGTGTTCCATCGCCGGCAGGCCGGAGGGTTTCACCTGGAAGCGCTCGGCGCCTTTTTCCAGCATGCGCTCATAGGTGGAGCGCAGGTTCTCGTGCTCCTTGGCCGGCAGCTTGGCCAGCTTGCGCTCCACGTCGTGCACGCGGTAGACGCTGCGCATCTGCGCGAGCGGGATCGACGTTCCGGACGGGACCGGAACCAGGTCGGTGGCGGGTGACAGGTCGCCCATGGAAGCCTCCTTGCTGTGCAGCTTGATTGCAGCGCAGCCGTGATTGCCCCAACGGGCGATCAACAGCGCAAACACGCCGCAATTGCCTATCGCCTGGCAGCAAGTATCGCGCCCGCCAGGCGCTTGCACATCAGGTGAGCACCCGGTTGCCGCCGGCCTGCTGGGCTCGGGCCAGGGCTTCTTCGGCCAGCGCCATCAAGGCGTCCACGCTCAGGTCGCTGCCGGGCGCTGCGGTGGCCACGCCCACCGTCACGCTCACCGGCGGCAGCGCGGCCACGGCGGTGCGCACCCGTTCGCCGATGGTCACCGCGGTGTCGGTGCCGGTCTGCGGCAGCAGCACCGCAAAGCTGTCGCCGCCGTGGCGGGCCAGGGTGTCGTAGTCGCGCAGGTCGTGGCGGCAGGCGGCGGCCACGGCCTGCAGCGCGGCGTCGCCGGCATCGTGGCCGCGGTGGTCGTTGATGCGCCGCAGGCCGTCGACGTCGATCACCAGCACCGACAGCGGCACCTGCGCCCGCCGGCTGCGGGCCAGCTCGGCCTCGGTGAACAGGTAGAACTGCCGGCGGCTGTGGGCGCCGGTCAGCGGGTCGGTCAGGGCCAGGCGCTCGGCCTCGGCCTGCGCGTCTTCCAGATCGTGCAGCAAACGCAGCAGCACGCGGGCGGCCGAGGGCGCGGCCAGCACCGCCGGCAGCGCGGCGCCGGCCAGCGGCCAGGGCCAGTGCACCAGTGGCACATGGGCCAGGGTGAGCACCCCCGCCGCCAGGCCGGCCGCCAACGGTGCGGCAGCCAGCGCAGCCAGCGCGGCGGCGCTGCGCGGCGACAGGCGCAGCAGCCAGCGCCGCCAGGGCGCGCCCGCCGTGCTGGCCTCGCCCGTGCTCACTTCACCCAGGTGTTGAGCTGGATGATGGGCAGCAGCACCGCCAGCACGATGAGCATCACCGCCACGCCCATGGCCACGATCAGCAGCGGCTCCAGCAGCGTGGCCAGCGCCATCGCGCGGCGCTGCACCTCGGCGCCCATCTGCGAGGCGGCGCGTGCCAGCATCGCGGGCAGGGTGCCGGTTTGCTCGCCCAGGCGGGCGAACATGGCCAGCAGGCCCGGAAAGCGCTTTTTGCCCGCCATGGCCGAGGCCAGCGGTGCGCCTTCGCGCACGCGCACCAGTGCGTCCATCGCGTCGGCCCGCATCGCGCGGTTGGACAGGGTTTCGGCCGCCGCCTGCAGCGCCTTCAGGATGGGCACACCCGCGCCGGCCAGCATGGCCAGCGTGCTGGCAAAGCGGGCCGCGTTGTAGCCGCGCGCCAGCCGGCCCAGCACCGGCAGCTTCAGCCAGCCGGCGTCGAAGCGTTCGCGGAAGGGCTCGTGGCGCAGCGCCAGCACCAGGCCGCCACCGCCCAGCAGCAGCGCCAGCAGCGCGATCCAGCCCTGGTGGCGCACGAAGTCGCTGATGGCCAGCATGGCCACCGTCAGCCCCGGCAGCGCGCGCTTGCTGTTGGTGAACACCGAGGCCACCTGCGGCACCACGTAGGTGACGAGGAAGATGACGATGACCACCGCGATCAGCGAGACGATGGCCGGGTACAGCGCCGCACCGATCAGCTTGGCGCGCAGCGCCTGCTGCTCTTCCAGGTCGTCGGCCATCTTCTCGAGCACGATGCCCAGCGCGCCGCTCTGCTCACCCGCGGCCACCACCGCGCGGTACACCTCGTCGAAGTCTTTCGGCGCGCTGGCCAGCGCCCGGGCGAAGCTGGCGCCGGCATTCACCTCGCTCTTGAGGTGGGCCACCAGCTCGCGCTGGCGCTGGTCGTCGGCCTCTTCGGCCAGCGCGGTGAGCGCGCGTTCCAGCGGCAGGCCCGAGCCCACCAGACCGGCCAGCTGCCGCGTCCACACCGTCAGGCGGGTGGTGTTGAACACGCGGCGGCCGGTGCGGGCGGCGCCGCCTTCCAGCGCGCTGACGGCGCCCTGCGCCCCCACCTGGGTGACGGCCAGCGGCACCAGCGATTGCGCCCGCAGCTGGGCGCGCGCGGCGCGGGCGTTGTCGGCCTCCAGCAGGCCGGTGGAGGCCTTGCCGGCGGCGTCGAGGGCTTCGAAGCGGTAGGCGGGCATGGGGCGTTAGGAGCGGGTGACGCGCAGCACTTCTTCGAGCGAGGTGATGCCGGCTTCCACCAGCCGCTCGCCATCTTCGCGCATCGAGCGCAGGCCCGTCTGGCGGGCAGCGGCGGTGAGTTCGGCCTCGGCCGCGCGTTCGTGGATCAGCGCGGTCACCTGCTCGTCCGATCGCATCAGCTCGTACACACCGGTGCGGCCCTTGTAGCCGGTCATGCTGCAGGCGGTGCAGCCCACCGGGTGCCAGCGGCCCTGGCCATCCTGGCGCTTGCAGGCCGGGCACAGCTTGCGCACCAGGCGCTGCGCCAGCACGCCCAGCAGGCTGGAGCTGAGCAGGAAAGGCTCCACGCCCATGTCGATCAACCGGGTGACGGCCGAAGGCGCGTCGTTGGTGTGCAGCGTGGCCAGCACCAGGTGGCCGGTGAGCGAGGCCTGGATGGCGATCTGCGCGGTCTCGAAGTCGCGGATTTCGCCGATCATGATCACGTCCGGGTCCTGCCGCAGGATGGCGCGCAGGGCCTTGGCGAAGGTGAGGTCGATCTTGGCGTTGACCTGCGTCTGGCCGATGCCGGGCAGTTCGTACTCGATCGGGTCTTCCACCGTCAGCACGTTGGTGGTGCTGGTGTCCACCCGCGCCAGCGAGGCATACAGCGTGGTGGTCTTGCCCGAGCCGGTGGGCCCGGTGACCAGCACGATGCCGTGCGGCTGCTTGATCAGCCGGTCGAAGGCCGAGAGCACGTCGCCGCTCATGCCCAGGCCTTCGAGCGTGAATTTCGATTCGGTCTTGTCCAGCAGCCGCAGCACCGCGCGTTCGCCGTGGGCGCTGGGCAGCGTGGACACCCGCACGTCGATCGCGCGGCCGCCGATGCGCAGGCTGATGCGGCCGTCCTGCGGCATGCGCTTTTCGGCGATGTCCAGCTCGGCCATGATCTTCAGCCGCGAGATCAGCGCCGCATGCAGCGCGCGGTTGGGCTGCACCACTTCGCGCAGCGTGCCGTCCACGCGGAAGCGCACCGACGAGCTGCGTTCGTAGGGCTCGATGTGGATGTCGCTGGCGCCGTCCTTGGCGGCCTGCGTCAGCAGCGCATTGAGCATGCGGATGATGGGCGCGTCGTTGGCGGCTTCCAGCAGGTCTTCCACCGCCGGCAGGTCCTGCATCAGCCGGCTCAGGTCGACCGCGCTTTCCACCTCGCCCACCACGGTGGCGGCGCTGGATTCGCCGCCCGCGTAAGCGCTGGCGATGCGCTGGGCCAGCGTGGCGCTGGGTTCACGCTCGAAGGTGGTGATGTCGTACAGCCGCACCACCTCCGACAGCGCCGAAGCCGGCGAGGTGTCGCCGCAGTACAGCGTCAGCTGCTCGCCGTTGTCTTCGAGCAGCAGTGTGTGCGTCTTGGCAAACGCATACGGAAGAGGGTGCCTAGCGCTCATGTCAGCCCCTCGCCCGTCGAGTACGCCGGTCGATCCCCCGAGGGGATGCGGGCCGGCTTGGGGCGGCCCGGCGCTCGGCCCGCCGGCCCTTGCTGTGCACGTATTGGCGCATCTTCACTCCTTCAGCGCGGCGCCGAAGCGGCGCCTTCCGGCGGCAGCACGCCCTGGCCCAGCGGCGCTGGCACCGGGGCGGCGGGTTGCGGGGGCAGGGCCGGCAGCACCGGCGCTTCGTTCACCGGGATCACCACGCTGGGCTTGGGCTGGCCGTCCTGCTGCAGCGCGCGGATGGATTCGTAGCGGTCGATGGTCAGCGAGTTGGCGGTGGCCTGGTCGCGGATGACCACCGGGCGCAGGAACACCATCAGGTTGGTCTTGACGCGCTTGCGCTGTTCGTTGCGGAACAGGTTGCCGACCACCGGCAGGCCGCTCAGGCCGGGGATGCGGTCTTCGCCATCGGTGTATTCGTCCTTCAGCAGGCCGCCCAGCACCATGATCTGGCCGTCGTCCACCACCACGCTGGTCTCGATGCTGCTCTTGTCCGTCGTCGGGCCCGCGGTGGAGCTGGTGGACAGCACCGACGAGTTTTCCTGGTAGATCGTCATGCGGATGGTGCCGCCTTCGCCGATCTGGCTCTTGATGCGCAGCGTCAGGCCCACGTCCTGCCGTTCGATGGTCTGGAAGGGCGTGACCGTGCTGCTGCCGCCGGTGTTGGCATAGGTGCCGGTGACGAAGGGCACGTTCTGGCCGATGACGATCTTGGCCTCTTCGTTGTCCAGCGAGATCAGGTTGGGTGTGGACAGCAGATTGGCGCCCACGTTGTTCTCGAGGAAGTGCGCCACCGCGCCCAGCGTGAAGGTGCTGCCGATCTTGCGGATCACGCCCACGTTCAGGCCCGAGGCGATGGAGCTCACCGCGCCGGCCACGCCCTGCACGCCACCGGCGGTGGCCGCCGTCAGCGCCAGGATGTTGTTGCCGCCCACCGAAGAGTTGGTGCCCAGGCCCACCAGCGTGCTGTCGCCGGTGTTGCCGAACAGGTGCTGCCACTGCACGCCGAACTGGCCCAGCTTCTCGGCATTCACCTTCACGATCATCGACTCGACATAAATCTGCGCGCGGCGCGAATCCAGTTGGTCGATGGCCGCGCGCACCTGCCGGTACAAGGGCTCGGGCGCGGTGATGATGAGCGAGTTGGTCGACGGGTCGGCCTGGATGAAGCCGCCAGTCGATGGCCCTTGCGAGGCCTGCAGCGGCGCCGTGGCGGCCGAGCTGCCCGCGCCGCTGCTGTTGCTGCCGGTGCCGCTGTTGGTGAGGCCCCCGCTGTTCGTCAGCCCGCCCAGGCCCGAGCCGCTGCTGCCACTGCTGCTGCCCAGGCCGCTGCTGCTGGAAGAACTGCTGCCGCCACCACCGCCGCCGCCGTTGGGCGAGAAGGCGGCGCGCAGCACCGTGGCCAGCTTCACCGCATCGGCGTTCTTCAGGTACACCACCCAGATGTTGCCGGCCGGCCCGCCATTGCGCATGGGCTGGTCGAGCCGGGCGACGATGGCGCGGATCTGCGACAGCTTGGCCGGGTTGGCCGCCCGCACGATGAGCGAGTTGCTGCGCGGATCGGCCAGCACCGAGCCGCTGCCGCCGCCCGCACCGGTCACCGCCGGTGCCGGCACGCCCGGCGTGGCCGAGCCGCCGCCGCTGTCGGACAGGCGCTGCACCAGCGCGGCCATGTCGCTGGCCACCGCATGCTGCAGCGGAATCACCTCAATGTCGGTGCTGGCGGGCTGGTCGAGTGCCGAGATGATCTTGCCCAGCCGCTGCAGGTTGTCCGCGTAGTCGGTGATCACCAGCGTGCTGTTGCTGGGGTTGGCGTTGATGGTGTTGTTGGCACTGATCAACGGCCGCAGGATGGCCACCAGGTTGTTCGGGTTCTCGTGGCTCAGCTTGAAGATCTGCGTGATCACCTGGTCGCCGCGCGGCTGGCCCTGGCCGATGGTCACGGTGCCGGTCTGCAGCTTGGCGTCGGCCTCGGGCACCACCTTGAGCAGGCCGCCGCTTTCCACCACCGCAAAGCCCAGGCCGCGCAGCGCAGCCAGGTAGTTCTGGTAGGCCACGGTCACCGGCACCGGCTGGTCGCTGTAGACGGTGATGGTGCCCTTGACGCGGGGATCGACCAGGAACTGGCGGTCGAGGATGGCACCCATCGCGCGGGTCACCGCCTCGATGTCGGCATTGACGAAGTTGAGCGTGACGGGCGTGCTGGCGCGGGCGGCGACGGCGGAGGGGCTGCGCGTCGTCTGGGCGGCCAGCGGCGGTGGCAGCACCATGCCGGCGCACACCAGGGCGGTGACCAGGGCGTGGACTCGGTATTTCATGAAGTCATCCGATCGAGATGACGGACAGCGCCCCCTGGCGCCGCCCGACGATGTTCAGCAGGTTGGACAGCGCACCTTCCTGGCCATCGACGGCCCGGAGCTCGCCGCGAAAGCGCAGCCGCCCTTCACCCCATTGGCCCTCGCCGCTGGCCTGCAGCGCGCCTTCGAGCGTGGTGAGCGTGATTGTGGAGGCGTTGCCGCTGGCCGCATCGCCCCGCAGCACCACCTGGTAGCTGCCGAGTGTGTCGATGGGCGCCAGCGGCGTGGCCACGTGCGTGAGTTCGAGCGTGGCCTCGCCGGTGAAGCGGGTGCGGCCGGCCACCTGTTCCACGGTCAGGCCCGGCGTGCGCAGGCGCAGCGTGCCGCTGAGCTGCACCGCATTCCAGGGCGTGCCCAGGCCGGCCAGCCAGGCGGCCGGCCACTGGCCCACCAGGCCGCCGTTGGCCGGCGGCAGCAGCGTGACGGTGGTCTGGCCGAAGCCGGGCCTGAGCTGCACCACCAGCGGCGCGGCCAGGCAGCAGGGCTGGCGCAGCTGCAGCTCCAGCGACAGGCCCCGCCAGTGCAGCAACCATTCCAGCCGCCCCGGCAGGGCCAGCGCGGTGCGGCTTTCAGGCCCGGCCGTGAGCACCGGCAGTGCGCTGCCCGACCACACGGTGCCGCGGGTCTGCGTGAACAGCACATGCTGGTCGGTGGCCGAGGCGATGCCGCGCGCCAGCCAGGCCGCCGGCATGAAGGCCACCACGCCCACCAGCAGGCCCAGCACCGCGCCCAGCAGGCCCCAGCGGCGGGCGCGGCGCCCGGCCCCGGTGTCGGTCGTCGCCATGGCGGCGGCACCGGCTGCGGCCCGGCGCGGCCGCAGCGCAGTCCAGCGCGCCGTCATGGGTTGTTGCCCGGGAGTGCGACCACCAGCGTGCCGGTGTGTCCTTGCGGGCCTCGGGTCAGGTTGGCTTCCACCGGGCGGGCGCGGGCGCCGCTGCGGGCTTCGGCCAGCCAGCGGCGCAGTTCGTCGCCGTTGGCGTTGGCCAGCGTCAGCGTGGCGCGGTCGCCGATCACCTGCAGCTTGCCGCGTTCGCCCAGCCGGTCGGTGCTGGCGCGGAGCGCGGCGCTGGCCTGGGTGAGGTTGATGCGCGGGGCATTGCGCAGCTCGGCGGTTTCTGTGGCTTCACGCCGCATCTGCTGCAGCTGGGCTTCCAGCCGGTCGATCTCGGCCGGTGCGCTGCGCAGGGTACGCCAGGCCGGCTGCACCAGCAGCAGCCAGACGGCGGCCACCGCCAGCACTGCGGCCAGGCCGGCCACCAGCCGGCGCTCGCGCTGGGCCAGGCTGCGCCAGCGGGCACGCAGCTGGGCACGCACCGCGGCCAGGCCGCCTTGGGCGGGGGAGAGAACGGCATTCATCAGCTTCTTCCGGCCGGCGCGCGGCTCAAGGTCAGGGTGCCGTTGGCTTCTTCCACCTGCCAGCCGGCGGGGCGCAACTGGCCACGGAATTCTTCGATCTGCTGCGGGCTCCAGTCCAGCGCGGTGAAGCTCAGCCGGCCGGGCTCAAAGCGCAGCGAAGCCGCGGGCGCGGCGCCCTGGGGCCAGGCCGAGGCGGCCACGTTCAGCAGGCCTTCCAGGTCGGTCTCGCCGGGCTTGCCGGCGGCCACGCGCAGCATCTCGGTCTCGCGCGACATCTGCACCGGCGCGTCCAGCACCGCGCGCACCTGCGGATGGGCTTCCTTGAGCACCTGCTGCATGGCCAGCTTGCGGCGATCGATCTCGCCGCGCTCATGCCAGGCCCAGAGGTTCAGGCCCACGATCTGCACCGCCAGCAGCGCCATCACGCCCCAGCGCGCGGGCCGGAAGGCCGGGCTCAGGAAGCGGCGCCAGGCCTCGCGCACCGCCTGCATGCCGCGGTGGCGCGGCGCCAGCTCGAACTGCCGCAGGTTCCAGCGCGAGCGCACCGCCTGCAGCGTGCGCTCGTCGTCCGACAGCACCTGCACCGGCGCGCCCAGCCAGGCTTCGGCCGCGGTGGCGGCGGCGGGCGTGGCGCTCCAGCGGGCGGCGGTGGCCAGCCACTGCGGCAGCATCTGGCGCGCCAGCCCGCCCTGCAGGCCGACAGTGAGCACGCCGTCGGCATCGGCCCAGGTGAGCAGCGGCGGGCTGTCGCCATCGGCGCCGGCCGGCTCGGCGAAATGGCCCAGCGGCGCTTCGTCGGGCCAGGCCGAAGGCAGCACCCGTTCCACCGCGCGGCCCGCGGTTTCGAGTGTGGCCAGGTGCAGCGACAACCAGCCGCGCGGCATCGCGGCCACCCAGGTGGGCTGGCCCGCGGCCGCGCCGGGGGCGACGGCCAGGTGCAGCGCCTCGGCGTCTTCCAGCAGGGCTTCTTCCAGCACGCCGCCCAGCGCCGCGCGCAGCCGCTGCGCTGGGGCGCGGGGCAGGGTGATGCGCTGCCAGCTCACGTCGGTGTCGGTGAGCACCGCCACCACGGTGTCGGCCTTGGGCAGCAGCGCGGGCGCACAGCGGCCGGCGCTGCTCACGCTCAGGCCGTCGCTGCTGAGCACATAGGCGTATTCGCTGGCGGTGCGCTCCACCGGGTCGCCGCGGCCCGGCATGAGCCGTTCCCGGGGCGGAATCTTGACGACGAGGATGGACATGGAGGGCGGAGGCTAACTTTTTTAGATGACAGCAGCAAATGAAAAAGGAAAACGATTCCGGTTTTGCTGCCTGCCTGGGGTCGGCGAGTTCATGAGCGCGGGTTGGTCCAGCGGGACAGGCGCTCCTCCCGCACCACGGACACATTGGTGCCGTTGCGGCGCAGCAGCCAGGCATCACGCGTGATCTCTTCGCCGATGCGCAGCTCGGCCCGCACCTCGAAGTAGTTGCTGGTGACCCCGGTGTTGACGAAGGCGCCTTCCTTGAGCCCCGGGAACATCTCGCGCAGCTGGGCGCTGGAGGTGAAGCCGCCGTCCTTGGCGCGGCGGCGGCGTTCTTCCACCACGCGTTCGGCGTCGCCGCGGTTCAGGCCGAGGATGGCGGCCGACAGCACTTCCACACCCGCGGTGTTGATGTTGAGCGTGGTGCGCTCAGGCAGCAGGTCGACCAGGGGCCGCAGGTTGTCGATGACGTTGGGCTCGATGCCCAGCCAGCTCAGCTGCGCCATGCGGGTGGGGGCGATCACCGCCTGCGCCGCCAGCGTCTTCGACCAGGACTGGCGCAGCCCGTTGATGATGCGCACCGCCACCTCGTCGGGCAGCCCGGCATCGCTGCACAGCGTGCGAAAGACGAACTCCTGCGTCGTGTCGGGCTCGCCGTTGGGGTCGACCAGGTTGCGCAGGTTGAAGCGCGACTGCGCATCGGTGATCTGCCCGCGGGCGAAGGCGCGCAGCTGCCCTTCCTGCCCGACCGGCGTTTCGTCGCGGCCGCTGATCAGCGTCGACAGTTCGGTCTCGGGCAGCACGGTGGCCCAGCTTTCGCCCAGGTGGTCAGTCTTGCCGCTTTGCACCGCGTCCTGCCGCAGCGCCCAGCGGGCCATTTCCAGCGCGCCTTGCGCCACGTGCGCCGTCTGCTCGTGCGCCCGCTCGGCGGCTTCCACCCGGATGGCGCGGTCCTGCTGGTACACCATGCCCGCGGCCAGCGTGGCCACCAGCGTCAGCACGATCATGGCCAGCAGCAGTGCGGCGCCGCGCTGGCGCCACCGGGGCGGGGTGCGGCGCTGCATCACGATTGGGGCCGCGGCACGGCCGGCAGCGCGGTGTCGCGGGTCAGGGTGCCGGCGGTCTCACCATCGAACTGCAGCACGAGGCGCACCGCCACCGGCATCGCCTCCTGGGTTGATTCGCAGTTGTTGAGGCTGGGGCTGCCGTCGCTGCAGTAGGTCTGCCAGCCGCTCACGCCGTCCAGCATCAGCAGCTGCGCGCTTTCCGTGCCCAGCAGCTGCTGGCTGCGCAGCCAGTACTCCTGCAGCTCGCCCGCCAGCCGGGTGGAAGGGCTGGCCCAGCGCAGCAGCCGGCCGCCGCGCAGCGACCACACCACCACCTGCACGCCGTCGTCGGTGCTGCGGATCAGCCGCGCCAGCTGGTTGGTCAGGTTGAGCGGGTCGACCACCTGGTTGGGCTGCACCGCCCGCAGATCGGCCTGCCATTGCGCCAGCACCGTGCCCACCCGCAGCGTGCGGTCCACGCTGGCCTTGGCCACGGTGCGCGAGCGGGCGATGGCGTCCACCCCCTGCCAGGCCATCACGGCCATGACCGCCATGATGAACATGGCCACCATCACTTCCACCAGCGTGAAGCCGTGTTGCCTGCGCATGGTCAGCGGTACCGGTACATGGCGGTGGTCACGCTGACCAGCGGCACGTCGTTCTCGTCGCCCACCGAGGCTTCGAGCACGCGGATGTCGGAATTGAAGGTGCCACGCACCCGCAGGTGGCCGCGGTAGCGCCGGCCCAGCTGTTCACACTCGAACGTGGTCTCGCCGATGCCGGGGTAGCTGCCTCGGCGGGTGGTCAGCGTCACCAGCTGGTTGTCGGCGCACCATTGCGCCGCCGTCACCAGCGACAGCCGCTCGGCGTTGTCGGTCAGGGAGCCGGCGGCTTTCAGGCCGGCGCCGATGGCCACCGCCACGATGACCAGCGCCACCAGCACCTCGATCAGCGTGAAGCCGCGAGCGGAGCGCCTGTTCATGGCGTGCCCTGGTCGATGGTGAAGGGCCCCAGCCCGTCGGTGTACAGCGCCACCCGCTGGTCGTCCAGCCGCAGCACGAGGCGCTGGGCGCCGATCAGCGGCTCGGGCCCCAGCACCACGTAGCGCCGGCCGACGATCTCCACCGTCACGCCGCGCGTCATCCAGCGCAGCGGCCGGTCGCCCTTGGGCAGGCCGGTGAAGCGGAAGTCGTTGCCGTCGGAGTTGACGCCACTGGTCGGTTCCCACAGGGCACGCAGCTGGCCGGCACGGGCTTCCGCCCGCGCGCCTTCGAGCAGCGCGGCCAGGCGCTCGGCCTCACGCTCGAGCTGCACCTGCGAGCCATCGCGCAGGGCCAGGCTGGCGACACTGACGGCGATGGCGATCAACGCCACCACCACCATCAGCTCGATCAGCGTGAAGCCGCGCGCTACAGCGGCCCGGCGGTGCCGTGCCATGGATGCTTCACTGCCAGGAGCCGATGTCGGCGTTGTTGCCTTCGCCGCCGGTCTGGCCGTCGGCCCCGAAGCTGAAGACGTCGATGTCGCCCTTCACGCCCGGGTTGACGTACTGATAAGGGCGGCCCCAGGGGTCGTTGGGCAGCTTGTCCAGGTAGGGCTTCCAGTTCATCGGAATGGTGCCCACGGTGGGCTTGCGCACCAGCGCTTCCAGGCCTTGTTCTGCCGTGGGGTAGCGCTGGTTGTCCAGCTTGTAGAGCTTGAGCGCCTGGATGAGGTTGTTGACGTCGGTGCGCGCCGCGGTCACGCGGGCATCGTCGGCACGGTCGAGCACGTTGGGCACGATCAGGGCGGCCAGCACGCCGATGATGACCAGCACGACCATCAACTCGATCAGGGTGAAACCGCGAGCAAGCCCGCGGCGGCGAAGGGACGGACGGGTGGTCGGGGACATGACTTCCTGAGGGCCGTGACAGGCGCACTTGACGACAAAACCGATCGATCATAATCGCCGGATGACGGCACGAATATTGGCCTTTGCAATCTGGGCGGCTGTGGCGGGCACCGCGGCGTTCTGGGGCCTGCGGGTGTTTGCGGCCGCGCCGGCCATTCCGGCCCATGCGCAGGCCGCCGGCATGGGCGACCTGCCCCCGGCGGACGTCTCGCGCGTGCTGGGCAGCGCACCGGTGGTGGTGGAAGCCGCGCCGCTGGCGCCTGAGGTGGCCAGCCGCTTCCAGCTGGTGGGCGTGGCCGCGCCGCGCGCCAGCGATGCCCGCCCTGGCGGCGTGGCCTTGATCGCGGTCGATGGCAAGCCGCCCCGCGCCTACCGCGTGGGCATGGCCATCGAATCGGGCATCGTGCTGCAGTCGGTGCATGCCCGCGGCGCCGCGCTGGGCCCCAGCGGGCAAGCGCCGCAGGTGCAGCTGGAACTGCCGCCGCTGCCGGCGCCCAACACCGGGACGTTGCCGGTGGAGCCTTATGGCGCCACCACTTTGCCTTCTGCGGGCATGCCGCCTTCGGCTGCACCCGCCGCGCCGGGCGCCGTGCCGCCCGGTTACGTGCCGGGCGTGCAGCCGCCCGCGCTGTTCCGCCCACCGGCGATGACCAACCAGATGCCCGTGGCGCGGCCGCCGATGCCGGTGCCGGGGCAGCAGGTGGTGCCGGCGCAACCGGTGCAGCAACCCGTGCAGCAGGGGCAGGAACAGCCCGAAGGCCAGAACACCAACTGAGAGCGTGAGCGTCTTTCGTTCAAGCCCGCTCACCACGCCCCAACACGCCCGCTCGTCGTTGCAAATGCTCGCCGTAGCCCGAGCTACGGCTGCGCTTTGCGCCTAGATCGGACGCCTTTGGACGCGTTGCTCGGGCCCGCCCGAAAAACTCTCACGCTCTGAACGCGGCTACAGCGCCACGTCGGGCGCATCCAGCGGGCCGGGCCGCGTGGCCTCGTCGCCCGCAGGCGGCAGCGGCATCTCGCCGCTGACCATGGCCACCGGCCGTGAAGGCCCGGGGTCTTCGCCCTCGGCCACTTCGGTCAACAGCGCCGCGGCGGCCCGCACCAGCGGCCAGGCGACGGTGGCGCCGGTGCCGTCGGTGCTTTCCATGCCCAGTTCCAGCAGGGCCGAAGCGCGGAACAGGCCGAGCGCCTGGTCCAGCCCCTGGTGCGAATGGCTGCGGCAGAACACGCAGTAGTCGGTCACCGGCGGCGCGATGCGCGAGGCCACCATCAGCGCCGCGCAGGCGGCCATGCCGTCCACCATCACCAGGTGGCGCTTGCTGGCCGACACCAGCATCACGCCCACCATCATCGCGATCTCGAAGCCCCCGAAGGCGGCCAGCACTTCCACCGGGTCGCCGGTCTCGCGGTGGCGGCCCTGGGCGCCTTGCACCACGGCCATCAGGTGGGCCAGGTCGTCCTGGTTCATCTGCGGGCCTTCGATCAGCAACTCGCGGATCGCGGTGTCGCCCAGGCGCGCCAGCACCAGCGCCGCACTTTCATGGCTGCCCACGCCGATGCCGGCGCAGGCCACCAGGTTGCCGCGCAAGGCATCGCCGATCTCCATGCCGGCGCGGATGGCCGCATGCGCCTGGTCGGTGCTCATCGCTGGCCCCACGCGGGCGTTGCGCGTGCCGTGGGCGATCTTGCGCATCAGCAGCCGGTCGTGCGGCAGCAGCGTTTCGGCCACGCCGCAATCGACCACCGAC
>CAKZXL010000005.1 GCA_937883885.1 uncultured Aquincola sp.
AAAGGCGTGGATGTACTCCTCGTCGATCTTGTGGCCGGGCGGGTAGTAGGCGATGGCGTGGTAGCTGCTGCTTGGCTCATGCGGCTGCAGCGGCGTGAAGGCGCCGTTGTGGTCGCTGAGCACCAGCCGGTGCACACCGTTCGTGTGCTCGAAGTGGTGGTTGATGCCCCACGCCTGCATCAGCCGGCAGAGGAACTGGTAGTCCGTCTCGTTGTACTGAACCAGGTAGTCGCGGACCGGGTAGCGCTCGATCAACCGCCACTCGACGGCAAAGGCGTAGTCCGCCAGCACCTTCCGGATGACCTCCACCGGCGTCTGGTTCTGAAAGACTTTGCAGTCGGTGCTCAGCGTGGCCAGGTACAGCCAAGGCCGCAGCGTCAGCTCATAGAGCGCATGCCGGCTGTCTTCGCCTAGCAGGCGGGCTTCGGTGATCAATGCGTTGATCTGACGCTCACCAGCGCCACGGCCTTCCAGCTCGATGCCACACGAGATCTCGCGGCCCACCATGTCCGGCAAGCTGAAGTTGGCGCCCCGCATCAGGCCGCCAAACTCCGCCAGCTCATCGGGCGTTTGCAGCACCAGCCGGTACTCGAACAAGCCGTTGATGGCCTCTCGGCCACTGAGCCGCAGGGGCACCAGCGCGGGCCGGCCCAGGTGCAGCGGGATCGCCGGGCTGCTGATCGTCAGCGCACGTTCGCCGCTGAACAGGGGTACAGCGGGGGGTCTCTGGTTCATCTCGGCCACACAGGTGAGCGTGGAACAAGGCGCCGAGCGCAAGGACTCGGGCCGGCCGGACTGCGGGGGACTGCGGGGATCAGCGTTCAGCTTCGACCCGGCACGGCGCCAGAACAAGGTGAAGATCTACCTTGACGACAGGGCCAAGCCCGGCAGCCGCCGCTCACGGAGACAGCGACGCGACGTCAGGCCGCCATGTCTTGCATGTCGGCTCCACGGCCGCAAGACTTCAGCCCCCGCAGGCTTGAGGTGCATATTCATCGCATAAGCACCCTCACAATCCTTCGTAGCCCGCCGCCCCACCCCGCGCTGCAATCATGGCTTTGCCCGGCCATGGCGCGATCACCGCACATCCTGCTCAACGCGTTCAACATGAACTGCGTGGGCCACATCAACCACGGGCTGTGGACGCACCCGCGCGACCGGTCGGGCGACTACAACACCCTGCCCTACTGGACCGACCTGGCCCGCACGCTGGAGAGGGGCCTGTTCGATGGCCTGTTCCTGGCCGACATCGTGGGCGTGTACGACGTGTACCAGGGCAACGTGGACCTGCCGCTGCGCGAGGCCATCCAGCTGCCGGTCAACGATCCGCTGATGTTGGTCTCGGCCATGGCCGCGGTCACGCAGCACCTGGGCTTCGGCGTCACGGTGAACCTGAGCTACGAGCAGCCCTACCTGCTGGCGCGGCGCTTTTCCACGCTGGACCACCTGACCAGTGGCCGCATCGGCTGGAACATCGTCACCGGCTACCTGGACAGCGCCGCCCGCGCGATGGGCCTGGCCGGCCAGGCGCCGCACGACGAGCGCTACGACCGCGCCGACGAATTCATGGACGTGCTCTACCAGCTGTGGGAAGGCAGCTGGGAAGACGGCGCGGTGCTGCGCGACAAGGCGCGGCGCCTGTTCACCGACCCGGCCAAGGTGCATGAAGTCAAGCACCAGGGCCGCTGGTTCCAGGTGCAGGGCTACCACCTGGCCGAACCCTCGCCGCAGCGCACGCCTGTGCTGTTCCAGGCCGGCAGCTCGGGCCGCGGCCAGCGCTTTGCGGCCCGCCATGCCGAGTGCGTGTTCATCTCGCCGCCCGACAAAGCCACCGCGCGCCGCACCGTGCAAAGCCTGCGCGAAGCGCTGGTGCAGGCCGGCCGCCAGCCCGACGACGTGAAGGTGTTCATGGGCACCGCGGTGGTCACCGGCCGCACCGCGGCCGAGGCGCGCGACCTGTACGCCGACTACCTGCAATACGCCAGCCGCGATGCCGGGCTGGCACATTTCGCCGCTTCGGTGGGTGTGGATTTCGCGCGCTACGACCTGGACGCGCCGGTGGACTACCAGCCAGGCCAGGCCATCGAATCGGCGCGCCGCAGTGCGCAGGAGCATGGCTGGACGCGGCGCAAGCTGCTGCAGCTGTTCGAGCTGGGCGGCCGTTACCCGGCCATCGTGGGCGATGCGCAGCAGGTGGCCGACGAGCTGCAGTCGTGGATCGCCGACACCGGCATCGACGGCTTCAACCTCAGCCGCACCGTGGTGCCTGAAAGCTACGAGCACTTCATCGACCTGGTGGTACCCGAGCTGCAGAACCGCGGCGTGTACAAGACCGCCTACGAAGCCGGCAGCCTGCGCCACAAGCTGCTGGGGGCGGGTGACCGGTTGCCGCAGCGGCATGCGGCTGCGGCCTTCCGGCGGCCGGCCGGCGACTGAGCGTCGTTCGACATTTTTTGAACAAGCAGCGTCGGAAACATTCGTTGGCCGGTGCTGCTGCAAACGCAACACTGCCGCCATGGGCAGTGACTGGATCAACGAACGCACCGAACGGCTGGCGCAGCAGCTGGAGGCCACCGCGGTGGCCCGCGACCGCGAAGGCGGCCATGCCGCGGCCGAGCGCCAGGCCATCCGCGACAGCGGCCTGCTGGGCCTGCTGATTCCGCAGGACGCCGGCGGCCTGGGCGCCAGCTGGCCCACGCTGTACCGCGTGGTGCGCCGGCTGGCCCAGGCCGACAGTGCACTGGCCCATGTGTTCGCCTTCCACCACCTGCAGGTGGCCACGGTGCTGCTGTGGGGCACGCCCGCCCAGCAGCGCACGCTGCTGCCGCGCTCGCAGTCCGAGGGCTGGTTCTGGGGCAATGCCCTCAACCCGCAAGACACGCGGCTGGTGGCGCAGCCCGTGGCCGATGGCTGGCGGCTGCAAGGCCTCAAGAGTTATGCCTCGGGCTCGGTCGGCTCCGACCGGCTGGTGGTGGGCGCCCAGGTGCAGCTGGCCGATGGCAGCAGCGCGCGCCTGGTGGGCCACCTGGCCACGCAGGCCGAAGGCATCACCGTGCAGCAGGACTGGGACGCCTTCGGCCAACGCCAGACCGACAGCGGCACGGTGCACTTCCACGACGTGTTTTTGCCCCAGCGCGACGTGCTGCAGGCGCCCGGCAGCACGCCCACACCACGCGCCACGCTGCGCACGCTGGTGTCGCAATTGATCATGGCCAACCTGTACCTGGGCATCGGCCAGGCGGCGTACGAGGCAGGCCGCCGCTACACGTTGGAGCGTGCACGCCCCTGGCCCAACGGCCACACCGCGCGCCTGGCCGATGAGCCGCAATTGCAGCAGCGTTATGGCGAGCTGTGGTTGCTGCTGCGCCCGGCCGAGCTGGCCTGCGAAGCGGCTGCGCTGCAGTTGCAGGCGGCCTTCGAGCAGGGCGAGGCGCTGGACGCCACCGGCCGTGGCACCCTGGCCATCGCCATTTCGGAGGCCAAGGTGCTGGCGCACCGCGCGGGCATCGAGGTCAGCTCGCAGGTGTTCGAGCTGGCCGGCGCCGGCGCCACCAGCGGCCGCCTGGGGCTGGACCGCTTCTGGCGCAACGCCCGCGTGCACACGCTGCACGACCCGGTGGACCTGAAGCTGCGCGACATCGGCCGCCACCGGCTCGAAGGCCATGTGCCCGAGCCCACGTCCTATTCCTGAATCCCTGACCTCCGACCCTCATGACCGCCCCTTCCCAAGACCTGCCGCTGATCCGGCTGGACAACGTCAGCAAGCGCTTCAAGCTGCCCGATGGCCGGCACTTCGATGCGGTGCAAACCACCTCGCTCGACATCGCGAGGGGCGACGTGTTCGGCCTCGTCGGCAAGAGCGGCGCGGGCAAGTCCACGCTGCTGCGCCTGATCAACCTGCTGGAGCGGCCTGACCAGGGCCGCGTGTTCGTGGCCGGCCGTGAGCAGACCGCGCTGGGCAAGCGCGAGCTGCGCGAAGCCCGGCAGAACATCGGCATGATCTTCCAGCAGTTCAACCTGCTGCAAAACGCCAGCGTGTTCGACAACGTGGCCTTTCCGCTGCGCATCCACGGCGGCCACAGCGCGGCCCAGATCGATGCACGGGTGCGTGAATGCCTGCAGCTGGTGGGCATTGCCGACAAGCTGCACAGCCACCCGGCGCAGCTGTCGGGCGGGCAGAAGCAGCGCGTGGCCATCGCCCGCGCGTTGGCACCGCAGCCCGATGTGCTGCTGTGCGACGAACCCACCTCGGCGCTGGACGCCGAGACCACCGAATCGCTGCTGGCCACGCTGCGCGACATCAATGCGCAGCTGGGCGTGACCATCGTCATCGTCACCCATGAGCTGCCGGTGGTCACGGCGCTGTGCCGCCACGTGGCGGTGGTGGAAGAAGGCCGCATCGCCGAGCGCTTTGCGGTGGACGACACCAGCCGCCTGCCCCTCACCCGCCTGGGCCGCGACCTGGTGCGGTTGAAGGCCAGCCCCGACACCCGCCACGACCTCGACCGCCTGGAGGCCGCTTATGCCTGAGAACATCGCCGCCATCCTGCCCGAGCTGTGGACCGCCATCGGGCAGACCTTTTTGATGCTGGGCATCGGCCTCAGCGCCGCGGTGCTGATCGGCGGGCCGCTGGGCATCTGGCTGTTCCTGCTCAGCCCGGGTCAGACGCTGGAAAATCGCCCCTTGTTCACCGTGGTGAGCTGGCTGGTGAACACGGTGCGCTCCTTCCCTTTCATCATCCTGCTGGTGGCGCTGGTGCCCATCACGCGGGTGATCGCCGGCAGCTCCATCGGGCCGGTGGCGGCCGCGGTGCCGCTGTCGTTCGCGGCCATTCCGTACTTCGCGCGGCTGGTGGAGCAGAACCTGCGCGAAGTGCCGCGCGGCGTGATCGAGGCCGCCCATGCGATGGGCGCTTCGGATCTGCAGATCGTGGCCCGCGTGCTGCTGGTGGAAGCGCGCTCCGGCCTGGTGCTGGCGCTCACGGTGCTGGCCATCAGCTTTCTCTCGTACTCGGCGGTGGCCGGGGTGGTGGGCGGCGGCGGCATCGGCGACCTGGCCATCCGCTACGGCTACTACCGCTTCCAGACCGACGTGATGGTGCTCACCGTCGCCATCCTGGTGGTGCTGGTGCAGGCCATCCAGTTCAGCGGCAACGCACTGGCGCGCCGGCTGGACAAGCGCTGAGCAAGAACAACGGTTGATCACGTCAAGGATGTCAGCATGACCTACACCCGCCGCGACCTCGTCGCTTCGTTCGCCCTCACCGCCGGCCTGGCGCTGGCCGCCGCGCTGTCGCCCGCCCAGGCGCAAGAGAAGAAGGAGCTGGTCTTCGGCGCCACCGCCGGGCCTTATGCCGACCAGATCAAGCTGGGCATCAAGCCGCTGCTCGAGAAGAAGGGCTACCGCGTCAAGGTGGTGGAGTTCAACGACTACATCCAGCCCAACTTCGCGCTGGCGCAGGGGGCGCTGGATGCCAACGCCTTCCAGCACATCGTCTACCTCACCAAGTTCGCCACCGAGAACAAGCTGGCGCTGAGCGAGCTGCTGAAGGTGCCCACCGCGCCGATCGCCATCTACAGCAAGAAGCACAAGACGCTGGACGTGAAGGAAGGCGCCACCGTGGCCCTGCCCAACGACCCCACCAATGCGGCGCGGGCGCTGCTGGTGCTGCAGGACATCGGCTGGCTGAAGCTGCGCGAAGGCTACGACCCGATCCGCGCCAGCGAAAAGGACGTGGCCCAGAACCCCAAGAAGCTCAAGCTGGTGCCCATCGAAGCGGCGCAACTGCCCCGCAGCCTGGACGACACCGACTACAGCTTCGTCAACGGCAACTTCGCGCTGGCCTCGGGCCTCAAGCTCACCGAGGCACTGGCGCTGGAAAAAACCGGCCCCACCTACCAGAACCTGGTGGCCATCCGCACCGAAGACAAGGACAAGCCCTGGGTGCAGGACATCGCCGAGGCCTACCGCTCGCGCGAGTTCCTGGCCGTCACGCAGCAGAAGTTCGCCGGCTTCGTGCCACCCGACTATCAGCAGGCCCTGCTGGCCGGAGCAGCCAAGTGATGCCCTTGAATTTGTCTAGACAAGCCGACGCCTCGCGCCGCCAACTGCTGCGCGCCGGTGCCGCCAGCGCCGGCCTGCTGGCCCTGCCCGGCCTGCTGCGCGCGGCCGAAGCGCCCAAAGAGCTGCGGCTGGACTACGCCTACTACTCGCCCGCCAGCCTGGTGCTGCGCCGCTTCGGCTGGCTGGAGGAAGACTTCGGCCGTGACGGCACCGCCGTGAAATGGGTGCTCAGCGCCGGCAGCAACCGGGCGCTGGAATACCTCAACAGCGGCAGCATCGACATCGGCTCCAGCGCCGGCCTGGCGGCGCTGCTGGCCAAGGCCAACGGCAACCCGATCCGCACGCCGTACATCTTCTCGCGGCCCGAATGGACGGCGCTGGTGGTGCGGCGCGATTCGCCCATCCGCAGCCTGGCCGACTTAAAGGGCAAGAAGGTGGCGGCCACCAAGGGCACCGACCCCTACCTGTTCTTGCTGCGCGCACTCAAGGTGGCGCAGCTCAAGCGCAGCGACATCGAGCACGTGGCGCTGCAGCATGCCGACGGCCGCGTGGCGCTGGAACAGGGCCGGGTGGACGCCTGGGCCGGCCTGGACCCGCTGATGGCCGCCAGCGAACTGGACGCCGGCTCGCGCCTGATCTACCGCAACGTGGCCTTCAACACCTACGGCTTTTTGAACGTGCGCGAAGACTTCCAGCAGCGCCACCCCGAGGCCCTGCGCCGCGTGATCGCCGGCTATGAACGGGCGCGCCAGTGGATCATCGGCAACACCACCGAAGCGGCCAAGATCCTGTCGGAAGAAGCCAAGGTCAGCCTGCAGGTGGCGCTGCTGCAACTCAAGCTGCGCACCGACCTGAGCCACCCGCAACCCTCGGCCGAGCATGTGGACGCGCTGCGTGCGGCCGCCCCCATCCTGCTGGACGAGCAGCTGGTCAAGCCCGGCACCGACCTGCCGCGCACCATCAGCGCCCTGGTGGACACGCAGTTCGCCCGCGGGCTGCTGGGCCGCGCAGCTTGACGGAGCCTGCCGCATGACGGACGCATGGCATCCGCCAGTGGCGCCACGGGCGGGCGCCCACCCGGCGAAGGCAGCACCGGCGCAGCGGCAGCCCGCGCCCGCGCTGCCGGCGGCCCCCCGTACCCGCCCCACGCCGCACCCCGCCTGGGGCCTGCTGCTGCCGGCACTGGCCTTGGCGCTGCTGGAAGCCTCGGCCCGGCTGGGCTGGGTGCCACCCCACCTGCTGCCACCGCCCAGCGAGATTGCCCGCACGCTGGCGCAACTGGCCCAAGGCGGTGAACTGGTAGGCCACCTGCTGGCCAGCAGCACCCGCGTGGCCGCCGGCTTCGCCATCGGCGCGCTGCTGGCCATCATGGTCGGCGCGCTGGTGGGGCTCAACCGCCGGGCCGCTGCGTTGCTGGACCCCAGCTTCCAGGCGCTGCGCGCCATCCCCTCGCTGGCCTGGGTGCCTTTGCTGCTGCTGTGGCTGGGCATCGACGAAGCGCCCAAGCTCACGCTCATCGCCATCGGCGCCTTCTTCCCGGTGTACATGGGCGTGTCGTCGGGCTTTCGGGATGTGGACCGCAAGCTGGTGGAAGTGGCCGAGCTGGCCGGCCTGCGGCCTGCCGCACTGGTGCGCCGGGTGCTGCTGCCGGCCGCGCTGCCCGCGGTACTCACCGGCCTGCGCAACGGCCTCAGCCTGGCCTGGATGTTCATGGTGGCGGCCGAGCTGATCGCCGCCACCCGCGGCCTGGGCTACCTGCTGACCGACGGCCGCGAAACCGGCCGTGCCGACGTGGTGCTGGCCGCCATCGTGCTGCTGGCCCTGCTGGGCAAGCTCAGCGACACCGCCATGCAGGCGCTGGAACGCCGCTGGATGGCCTGGCGCGACACGCTGGAGACGCGGGCATGAGCGCAACGCCTTTGCTCGAACTGCAGGTGCTGCGCAAGGCCTTCGGCCCGCGCACCGTGCTGCAGGACGTGTCGCTGCAGTTGCAGGCCGGTGAGTGCGTGGCCCTGGTGGGCGCCAGCGGCTGCGG
>CAKZXL010000006.1 GCA_937883885.1 uncultured Aquincola sp.
GCAGCGCCCGCGCGCCAGCGGCCTGAGCGCCTTCGTGCCGAACAGCTTCCACATCCTGAACGCCGAAAACGCCAGGATCGTGCAGCAGCAGGTGCAGGCCTTGACGGTGGGCCAGCCCTGGAAAGACCTGCTGACCACCTACGCCGCCCAGCTGAAGGCCAACGACCAGCGCCCGCAGATTGCCGAGGTGCGGCAAGCCGGCGACGCCACGTTCGAGGCGCAGATCGGCGGCAACCCCGATCAGGCCCAGGTGTTCTTCTTCGCGCTGACCAGCGTCACGCCCGACGGCGAGCGGGTGATCCTGAGCAATGCGCAGGTTGACGAAGAAGAAGAGATCAACTCGTCGCGCATCCGCCTCGACCTGGCGGCCCGAGGCGTCACGATGCTGGAGGGCATGCCGGTGTTTTCGCAGGTGATCGATGAGCAGGACGACGACTACGTCATCGGCATCCCGGCCATCGTCAACGAGCGCGAAGGCGATATCTGGGTCAAGTTCTCGCAGCTGGGCCAGACTCATGCCTACCGCGTGATCGGCTTTCTGCGCGACGACAGCCCCGCCCGCGCCAAGCCCAAAGCGCTGGCCAAGGGCGACCGACTGCAACTGCTGCACCCCTTGCTGCCCCAGCAGGCACAGGGCGAGCTGGAATACCAGGCCGTGCAGCCGGCCATCACGCTCAAGTCGGCCCACCCCGCCATCCAGACCGCGATGCCGCCCAAGGGCCAGTACCAGGCCGGCTTCTATTTCTTCGACGCGGAGAACCAATTGGTGCCGGGGCGGAATCTGGTGGGGTATCGGGTGCCTTGAGGGGCGTGCGGCACGACCCTCGCAGTCCCTCAAGCATCGGCTCCGCAAGGACTGCAGCCCTTCCTCAGCGCGCACGAGTCACCTATTGGCGCAAGTGCCCCAACCACCAGGCAACTCACTCATCCCCCTCCCCCTCCAACAACACCCCCCGCCTCGCCATTGCCTCCCTTGCTTCCACCAGCGCCTCATGCAGCCGCTGCTCCAGCTCCGCCTTGGGCGGCAGTTCGGTCCAGTACTCGGCGACGGTGATGCCGTCCTTGTGCATCTGCAGCAGTTCCACCTGCTCGCGGCTGGATTCTGCGCACAGGATCAGACCGATGGGCGCCTCTTCGCCGCTCTGGCGTTCGTGCCTGTCCAGCCACTTCAGGTACAGCTCCATCTGACCCTTGTGCGCGGCCTTGAAGCGGCCGAGCTTGAGTTCGATGGCCACCAGGCGGCGCAGCCGGCGGTGGAAGAAGAGCAGGTCGAGGTAGAAGTCATCGCCGTCGATGACCATGCGCTTTTGCCGTTCCACAAAGGCAAAGCCGCGGCCCAGTTCCAGGATGAAGGCTTCCAGTTGGCGCAGGATGGCCGCTTCCAGGTCGGCTTCGTCATGGCCCTGGCGCAGGCCCAGAAAGTCCAGGAAGTAGGGGTCCTTGAAGACTTGCGCGGGCACCATGCCCGTGCTGGACGCAGGCACCTGGGCAGCACCGGCTTGGGCTCTGGCAATGACCCGGCGCTCGAAGGCTTTGCGCTCGATCTGGCGCGCCAGTTCTCGCACGCTCCAGCCGTCTTACGCGGCTTGGGCGGCGTAGAACTGGCGGGCTTCGGCCGTCTTCAGGGGCACGATGGCCACGAGGTGGCTCCAGCTCAATTGTGTCGACAGCGTCGACACAATCTCAGCCTGCGGAAAGGCCTGGACAAACCTGAGCATGCGGCGCAGGTTGCGGGTTTCAAAACCACGGCCAAACTGCGTATTTCAGCCTCCCGTGGACGCCTGCTTCAGCGGATGGTGGACGGCATTTCAGATGAGCGTGGACGCCGTTTCAGGCTGAACGTAGACGCCGTTTCAGCTAGGACGTGGACGATCCTGGAGGTGCGCGTGGATCTCGACCGTTGGGCATGCTGGCCGCTTTTTGGCCTGCCATGCCCACCAACAGGATCACCATGCGCCAGATTCGACAGGCCCTGCGCCTGCACCTTGAAGCCGGCCTGAGCTACGCTCAGATCGCGCGCGCCGTGGGCATCGGCAAAGCCACGGTGGGCAAGTTCATGCTCCTGGCCCGCGCGGCCGGCGTGGACTGGGCCCTCGCGCAGACGCTGACCGACGAGCAGCTCGAAGGCCGGCTGTACCGCCCGGCCGTGCCGCGTGCGAGCCACCAGCTTGAGCCCGACTACGCCTGGATCCACCAGGAGCTCAAGCGACCGGGCGTCACGCTGCAGCTGCTGTGGGAGGAGTACCAGCGCGGCAGCGAACAGGCTTACAAGTACACGAGCTTCTGCGTCAAGTACCGGGCGTGGGCCGCGTCGCTCAAGCGCTCGATGCGTCAGACCCACGTGGCTGGCGAGCGCCTGTTCGTCGACTACGCCGGCCAGACCATGCCGATCACCGACGCGGTCAGCGGCGAGATCCGCCGCGCCCAGATCTTCGTGGCCGTGCTCGGAGCGTCCAACTACACCTATGCATGCGCCACCGCGACGCAGAACGCCGCCGACTGGGTCGGCTCGATCATCGCCGCGCTGGAGTTCATCGGCGGTGTACCGCGGCTGATCGTGCCCGACCAGCCGCGCGCCCTCATCGCGCGGCCTGACCGTTACGAGCCCGTCGCCAACCGCCTGGTCGAGGAGCTCTGCGACCACTACGACGTGGCGGTGCTTCCGGCTCGCCCAGCCCATCCGCGCGACAAGCCCAAGGTGGAAGTCGGCGTCCAGGTGGTCGAGCGATGGATCCTGGCGCGCTTGAGGAACCGGCGCTTCTTCAGCCTGACCGAGCTCAACGCGGCCATCGGCCACCTGTTGCTCGACCTGAACCAGCGCGCGTTCAAGAAGCTGCCCGGCTGCCGCGCCAGCACGTTCGAGGCCGTGGACCGCGGCGCACTGCGGCCACTGCCCGCCACGCGCATGGTTGTGGCCCGCTTCAAGCGGGCCCGCGTGAACATCGACTACCACGTCGAACTCGACGGCCACTACTACAGCGTCCCGCACCGGCTCGTGCGCGCCGAGGTCGAGCTGCGCGTGACGGGCACGACGGTGGAAATCCTGGCCGGCAATCAGCGCGTGGCCGTGCACGCCTACAGCAGCCGACGCGGCGCGCACACGACGGCGGCCGAGCACATGCCGGCGTCGCACCGTGCGCATCGCGAGTGGACCCCGCAGCGGCTCATCAAGTGGGGGGAACGCATCGGCGCGGCCACCGCCGCTGTCGTCCGGTGGCAGATGGAGCACCGTCCGCACCCGGAGCAGGGCTACCGCGCATGCCTGGGCCTGCAGCGCCTGGCGCGCCAGTTCGGCGATGCGCGGCTCGAAGCCGCGTGCGCGCGGGCGATGTCGATCCGCTCGCCGACCTACCGCAGCGTGCACTCGATCCTGGCCGCCGGCCTGGATCGGCAGCAGGCGCCGGGCGCGCCGGCGCAGACCACGCTGCCGCTGCACGAGAACGTGCGCGGTCCCGACTACTACCACTGACGAAGGAGAACGCCCTTGCTCAACGAACACACCCTGCATCAACTGCGCGGCCTGCGACTGGACGGCATGCTCCATGCGCTGGCCGACCAGGCGACGAGCGCCGCAGCCGCCGAGTTGGCCTTCGACGACCGCCTGGCCATGCTGGTGCAGCGCGAGATCGACTGGCGCGACGGCAAGCGACTCGCGCGGCTGCTCAAGGCAGCCAAGCTCAAGGTCGGCAGCGCGTGCATCGAGGACATCGATTGGAGCGGATCGCGGGGACTGGACCGCCACCTCGTCACCGCGCTGGCCGGCTGCGACTGGCTGCGTCACGGCCATAACGTACTGATCACGGGCGCGACCGGGGTCGGCAAGACATGGCTGGCTTGCGCGCTGGCGCAGCAGGCGGCGCGCTCGGGCTTCACGGTGCTGTACCTGCGAGCGCCGCGCCTGCTCGAGGAACTTCGCGTTGCGCACGGCGATGGCAGCTTCGGCCGCCGCTTGGCGCAGCTGGCGCGCATCGATCTGCTGGCCATCGACGACTTCGCGATCGCCCCCATTACGGCGGCCGAGCGCAACGACCTGCTCGAGTTGCTGGACGATCGTGTCGGCACCCGCGCCACGCTGATCACGAGCCAGCTGCCGGTGACGGCTTGGCACGAATGGCTGAACGATCCTACCCTGGCCGACGCCATCCTGGACCGCATCGTGCACGCCGCGCACAAGATCGCGCTCAAGGGCGAGTCGATGCGCAAGAAGCAGGTGAAGGCATGACCGCTTCGCGCAGCCCGAGTCGCACCACCGCCAACCCATTGAACAAGGCTTGCCCACCGCGGCGCTCGTTCGTCGCAGGCGACGACCGCCGCCGTGGACAAGCCTGCCCAACAACCAGTCCAGCCACGATCGCCTTCGGCGCCGCGTTGACCACCCCGGCGTCCCCGCCGGCGTGGACAACGCTCACCGCTTCAGCGTCATCGTGGACGGCTGGGCTACGATGAACACATCACCCGCGTGCTTCCGTGATCGTCCACCATCACGCTGAAACACCGTCCGCGATCTCGCCGAAACCGGCGTCCACGATCGCTGAAATGCGCACGCGTGCCGTATGTCCCGGCTGTGGCAGCAAGTTGTGGACGGTCCTGGCGGGTGAGCCGCAGCGCGTTCGTCCGACGGCCCATTTCCGCCACTTGGCTGGCACGCCGCGGACCGCGTGCGTCGTCGTCGCAGCGCGTCTTGCTGCCTCGCACCATCTGGCGTCGCTGGGCTACATCGACCTGCCGAGACGGCGGGTGACCGCCGTCTCGAAGGGTTTCAGCGGTGAGGGTTACGAGGGATGGGTGGAGGAGCCGGCGCAGCGTGTTCGGATCAGCGATGTTCGGATGGTCGATCCGGCCGCGGCGGAGCTGACGCTGGACGATGGCAGGACCATCCTGGTGGACCTGACCGGCGAGCGCGTCGAAGGCGAGGCGGGCCGCGCGGTCATCACGATCAATCTGTCCGACCCGGCGCTGGCGGAGATGGACGTGGACGAGCTGCGTGCGCGACTTCGGCTGCTGCCTCCCGCTAGATGGTGCTCCCACTGGCGTGATCGCGAGTTGACGACGGAGGCGAGGACCCAGGCCGCGGACACGGCGCGCCAGGCGCTCGATGCCTGGTCCGACGAGGACGAGGCGCGGTTCCAGGCGCAACTGCCGCCGGGCATGGACCTGGACGCGGCCGCGACGATGCGTCGGGAGACATTGCTTCACCGAACCGTCAAGTCGATCCTCGAAGACGCGAGGCGGATCCGAGCACCGGGCTTGCATGCCGCCGTGCAGCGTGACGCACCGGATGGGTACGGCGACGGCTGGGATGACCATCGCGTCGAGATCCTCTGGTGGAGCGCGCCAGCCGAACTGAGGTTTGAGGCCGTGGAACTGGAGAGGCGCCTCGGCCGCATCGTGCCGGATGTTGTGGGGCGTCTGGTGGAACCACGACCACGAATCCTTGGCGGCATCGCCACGCGCGTTCGACGAGGTGAAGAAGAGGAAGATGATGAGCAACACGATGAGTTCCCGGCGCACTGGTCGGAGACGGTGCTGATCGAAGTCGCAGTCACGCACAAAGTGGATGAGGAGAAGCTGCGGAAGGTCCGGCATCTCGATCTGCCGACGCTCGAGATCGACCTCGGTGCGATGGGGGGACGGCTGACCCTGGACGGTCTGCGCAGACTGGTCGTGGATGGGTTGGAAGGCAAGCGTTGGCTGCACCACCCAACGCTGCGAACCCAACTTGCGCTGCTGCGCTACAAGCTCCGTGAACATGCCGAGGTACTGGCCTACCAGGCCTACATCCGGGCACACCGGCGTGAGCGTCTGCTCGAAACACCCCCTTCGCTCTGGGCGGATCGCTACCTGCAGGCACTCAGGGCGTTCTGCGACGCCAACATCAGGATCGAGCGGCTCCGACAGACCGAAGGACCGCGATACCTCGAACACCTGGACGAGGACAGCGAGGAATGGGCGCAGGTCGCCCTAGCCGCCGAGGCGCTTGAAGCGCATGGGTTCGAGGGCGGTGTCGAGCGTGTGTTTGCCCGCACGATCGTGCCTCGCATCCTTTCGATCCAGTTGAACACCGGGGTCGGCTACGCCGTGTCGAGCGCGATTCAGGTGTTGAACGCGATCATGAACACCCGCAGCGACAACAGCACACAGTGGCTGTCGCTCTACCTCATTGCCGCGAAATCCTTCGACGTGGAGCGGCACTTCAGGCCCGAGCAGGTTCGACGTTTCCGCAAATGGCGCGAGGAGGTCGTCGGGCACATCGAGGCGGAGGCACCCGAGTACCTGCGGCCGGCTCGATTCGATGCCACGCTCTCCTTGCTCTTTCCATCGATGGCTCGTGGACTGGCAAACGGAAAGGGTCGCGTGGTCTGAGTTCCCAGGTGCCGCGACAGGTGACACTGGCCGTACACCGGTCCTTGGCGAACAACCTCAGTCAGTATTGCGCGCAAGCATTCGAACTGCTCTCCGACCCTGTTAAACGGAAGGGTGAAATCCAGTCGCAATCTGAGGAACGATCCCCTGCCAAGCTCATCCAGCCACCAACCTCGCGAGGTTGGTCAGGATCTGAGCCTGCATGACTTGGGTTGTAGTGCCGTACAACTCGGCCAGATCTGCTGCTGTCTTCATCACCGACAACGGCCGGACCGGCACGTCTTGATCCGATACAAAGGGTCCGTCCGTCTCAGTCAGGAGTCGGTCGCGAGGTAACTGCGCCAATAGAGCACGGTGCTTGGACGACCGGAGCATCTCGGAATTCACCGAGAAGTAGCAGCCCAGATCTACGGCGCGACGGGCTTCGGCGGCCGAGCCGGTAAACCAATGCAGGACGACCCGTGCGCGATCAGCGGGCAAGAAACTCTCCAGGTGTTGCAGAACCTGCGAGACCGCGCGGACGCTGTGCACGGTCAAGACCTTGCCCCCCTGCTCCGAGCACATCTGTAGGATCCGCTCGAATACGCGCTTCTGCGCATCGAAGCTCTTGTAGAACCTCGGGCCAGCGTCGAGTCCGACCTCACCTACGTACCGAGCCTCGCACAGGAGGCGGGCGAACAGGTCGATCTCGGCCTGACGCTCGGCGACCAGTTGGGGATGAAGTCCTAGGGCAACACGCACGTGCCGCGCACCCATGGCCATCTCGCTGTTGCGGGCCCAGGCTTTTGGCGTCGTGGTCACCGCTAGAGTTGCGATGCCGGCGTAGTCGCACTCCCGGATCAGTTGCGCGTGATCGGGGTAGAGGTCCAGATGGCAGTGGAAGTCCACCCATTTCGGGCGATCCGACGAGCTCATAGCGGTTCTGCCCGGACCCCGTCGAGCAAAGTCGCCACCTCCTCGAGGCCCGCGACGTATACGTCCATGTAGGCCCGCAAGTCGGCCGGATGATCGGACAGTGGCCCGGGGCGATGAATGTCGAAGCGCGAGCGCTCCGGTTTGTTTCGTAGCCTCGAGACGGCGAGTTGGAACGAACGAATATCCTTGCCTTCCGCCCGGTCGGTGTTGACGACGTGCGAGCGCAGATCCTCCAGGTAGTACGGGGTCTCATCGTCGATGCCCCCTGCGAGCAGCGAAGCCCGGCGGATGAGGCACGGCACGCAGTAGCCACAGTGCTTCTGCTGACGTTGCTCCTTCTCCTTGACGAACCGGATTTTGCCGGGCGACGAGCACGACATCGTCTCTTTGGCGTAGGAGGTAAGGAAGTCATGATCGGCGCAATCGCGCGCCATCTGCCCCTTGGTCTTGAATCGATACGGGTTCTCCAACCGCGAATTCATGCCCAGCCGCTGGAGCAACTCGTTCATGCGTGCCATATAGAAGGGGTGCGTGGTTCGGGTGCTGAGCGACCCAAGGCGTAATGGATCGAGCGGCACGTTCAGCGAGATCCACCCGTTCTCGGGGACGTAGATGGTGATGTCTCCTCCAAGCGCATCGGCAGCCAGCGCGGCGAGCGCAAAGAACATAAAGGACCGACCGCGCAGCGTGTCCTCGACCAACGACTCCTCGACCACGCCCTTGGGGAAGCCAACCCGGGCCCGGATGTGATGGAACGCGGCCCCAGCGAACCGCGCCTTTAGTCGCTCTGCGCACATCTTTTGGTGCTTGCTCGCCACGCCGTCCCAGTAGTGGCTAACTAGCAGCGGAGTCGCACCAGCCGCGAACAGGTCCATCGCACCGATAAAGCTGTCCAGGCCGCCGGAGAATAGACACACGCAATCTGGATGAGCCGTTCGCAGGTTCTCAGTCGCTGTTGCCAGCCGTTCCCGGGATGACGGGCGCGGGCGGAACCGCAGGGTCCACTTGTCACCGGTGAGAAAGTCCAAGGTGGATCGCATCAGGGGCGAGAGCTGCTGCCAAAGCGCGGGCTCTGCAACAGGCACGCAGACTTCGATCTCGCGCGTCCACGCATCCTGGGCGGCAGCCTCGCGCGAAATACGAGTGTCGGCGGCCAACACGGTGGCGGCCAACAGGGCGAGGTCGATCGCGCGCTCGCTGGGCACAAGACCCAGTGCGTCAAGCTGATCGAGCGCGTTGCCCAGCCCAAAGTCGAGCCGGCCATAGACGTCGACAAAGTCAATTTCGGTGACATGCGCACCGACAAGCGTGGGCTGGACAGCTTCAGCGTCCGCGGTTCCAAGCCTAGCCACGAGCGTGTGCGGCCTCATCGCGCATCCTCCCCAGCATCGCTGATCAGCGAGAAGGCAGCCTCGTAGATCTCATTTGATCGCTGCTCGACGTCGCGGCTGCTTAGGGCCTCAAGCCCTGTCAGCAGCCCGGAGAGATGCACGCGGCAGCAGCTCTCTATGAAATCGTGCAACTGCTCGTGAGTGCGCTCGACCGTCGCAACGTCTGGGGATAGTGCGATCCCGTGCGCCCCGATGTCCGCGATCACCCTGCCTTCAATTGAGAGGGCGACAAAGTCGAGGAAGAACTCGCGCAGTTGCTCTGGGGCCAGTTCCACGAAGGCGGTCGGGGCGTCCCGATCTAGATTTCCGATAGCCTCAAGCATCGCCTGTCTGGAGATGGCCTCGTCTATGGCGCCACCGGGCGGACATAGAAACTCCAGCATAGCGAGGAACGCCTCTGATGCCGGGCGATTCGCCATGAGCTCCAAGTCGAGCTGGCGCAGGGTCTCGACTGGACCGATCGCCTGGAAGTCCCGGACGACGCCAAGGAGCCTCGCACCGGAAGCGCGCGACGAGCCCATGCGCTGGGCTGAGCGCCGCACGCCGGCGCCCCCGCCGCGACCGCCTCCAGCGCCGCGGCTGCCGCCCCCACCACCAACATACGAGGCCAGCGCGGAACCCAGGGAACTCGAACTTCCAGTCCTCGAGAATCGGGTGAAGGCCGTACGGGCGCCCGCAAAGCCGCCCACGGCTCCTGCCTTGCTGCCACCCGCCGGTGCCTGGCGGCCACCATCGCTCGGCCCGCCGACGTCGGGATCGCCTACGCCCACCGAGTCACCGTCACCGTCGCCATCGCTATCGGAACCATCGCCACCGGCGCCAAGGCAGGTGGGAACGAGGCCGTTAGGCGGGCCGCCATATCCCTTCGACGTGCCCATGACCTATCCCTTCTTGCCGAGCGATCCCATGGCCAGGACGCCGCGCTTGAGCATTGCGTTTCCGTCCTGATTGGCCCATCCGTCGAGAACCGCCTTCGCCTCCATGAGGAGAGCAGGATCCTTCACGATAGAGACCAAGCCCACAGGCCAGACGCCTACCTTGGAGACATCCAGTGACTTCGCGAAGTCCAGCACCCGTCGCTGCATCTCAGCCCCACGCTCCGCAAGGACGATGAGCCCTTGCACGCCCTTTGGCTCAGCCATCAGGTCCTCTGCCTCTAGGACCTGATCGGCTACTGCGCCGAAGACTTCGTCCAGTTCCTGCGGAGACAGTTTGGCCACCTCGGCCACTGCACCCCTGGCGACCATCTTGCCGCCCATCAGCCGCTCAACCACTGCCTCGAGGTGTGCCGATCCCGAGAACCCGCCGCTGGCGCCTCGCTTGTCACGCGTGACGAACATGTACGGGCGCAGGTCGACTTCGCCGAGTGCCGGCTCCATCGACGCCCAGCCACGCACCCACTCGTTCTTGGCCCATTCGGCGGCGTCCGTCATGAGCGCATCTGTATCGACCTTCGCGCCGTCGACCCTCTTGGCACCAGAGTCACCTTTTGCCTTCGTCGCGCCGCCACCTGCCTCCGGCGCACCGCCCTGTCCAAGGCTCCGCTCGAGCGCCAGCAGGACCGCCGGTTTGCCTGCTTCCGCCGTGGCTTGCTGGGCCAATTGCTTGTAGAAGTCGGGATAAAAGCGCTCGGCGAGCATGATCTTGCCGAGTACAGGCAGCTTGATCTCAGCACCGAATCCACGCTCCTCGGCAATGGCCTGCCGCAGCATCATGGTGTTCAGGAACCGCTTGATCTGGCGAGGGTTCCCGTGCGTACCGTCCGTCAGTATCTTGGCCAGGACAGTGCCGATCGTATGGGCCTGCGAGACCGCGTCTGGAAGTGGTTTTCCCAGAACCTCTTCGAGTTGCCTGCGGTCCAACGCACGGCTCTCCCACGGACGCTCCATGTCCTTGCGCGCGGCCGCCAGCAACTTTACGAAGCCCTTGTCACCGGCAGGAAGGGCCTTTTCCGCAAGCAGCAGCGTGATGTAGACCCTCGTCTCGGCGAGGCCAAGCGCGGGAATGCGGAAAGGAACCTGGATGAGCTTCTCGAGATAGTTACGCGTGTAGCTCAACGGGCCCGTGCTCGGCGGCAGGTCTGGGAAATGTTCCCTGACCGCGTACTCGATCATGACCTCATCCGCGCCAATGACGAACGCGGTGCGCTCGACCATCAGGAATAGACGGATGGCCTCAAACGTTGCGATTGCAGTCTTCGGCAGGCAGCGGTCGAGGTCATCGATGATCACGACCAGACGGTCCAGGTCGGCGGCTTCGAGCAGCGCGTTGAACTCCTTGCGGAACTCGTGGATGTGCTCGGGCAGGCGCTCAGTGTCTGCCGGAGCGTCCTTCAGCAACCCTTGCGCTTCCTCGGCAACCTTCTTCAGGCCTTCGACGGACACATGATCTTCGGGGTGCTTCACAAACTCTGTGACGACCTCAACGACGTTTTGCAAAAGCCCGGCTGCGGGAACGCCTGTCGCCGCAGTAAATGCGACGCCACCCGCCTTTCTGGCAAGTTTCAGCCAGTCCACACGTCGCAGCACCTTCTTGGCGGCATCCGCCACCTTTGTCGATGTCGGCCGGGAGCGCCGGAGCTCGTCGACGATCGTCTCGATGACTACAGTCTTCGCGTCTTCGAAGCCCTCGAAGGTCCATCCGTTGAACCATTGGCAGAGCACGCGGTCGTTGCCCTGGAACGAGGCTTCCGTCATCTTGAGCACACTGGACTTGCCGGCACCCCAATCGCCGTGTACGCCGATCGTCACCGGCGCCCGGGGCGTCTCGTTGATGAATCGGACGACCGTGCGCGCGATCGCCTCGTAGTGCAGAAGATCAGTAGCCGTCTCTTGATCGTTCAGGAACATGATCTACCCTCAACTCCAAATCTGAAGGCCACCCAGACGGCCGACCGCCCCAACGAGTTCAGGGCACTATATCGAGTGCTCAGACAACCGCTGTGCTCGTTGAATCGATAGTCCACCGGTGCAAGGCAGCCGTTGCAGCGCCACTTCTTGATACGGCGAGTTGGTACCACGGAGCGAGCGGCCGGTTCACGGCGGGCGATTTTGGAAGGCTGGCTTCTGGTTTGGGGCGTCCAGGGACAGCGGTTCGCTGACTTGAACGCCAGAAGGCGGTCGCTCTTTGAAGTGCGACACGGCTCCTGACGGCTTCCACCCGCACAGCGCTGTTCCCCGACCTTCCTCGGGCCCTTGGCACAATCGGTGGATGCCGAACATTGCATCAGTGCTTAAGGCCGAGATCGTTCGTCTGGCTCGCAAGGAGTTGCGCAGCGAGATCGATTCGATCAGGAAGGCGCTCGCGGCTGCGCGCGCGGAAAGCGCCGCGTTGAAGCGCAGGGTCAGCGAACTGGAGCGGTCCGCGCGACAGTCCGCGCGCGCCGCCCCCGCTCGGCCGCCATCGCCACCTGCGGTCGAGGAAGCTGACTGCGCCGACAAGTTCCGGTTTCGCGCCTCCGGCATGGCCAGCAATCGCAAGCGCCTTGGCTTGTCGGCTGCGGACTTTGGGTTGCTCGTCGGCGCATCCGGACAGAGCGTGTACGCCTGGGAGCAGGGCAAGGCACGCCCCAGAGGCAAGAACCTCGCGGCCATCGCTGCCTTGCGCGGAGTCGGCAAGCGCGAGGTGGTGGAGCGGTTGGCAGCCCTGAAGTCGGGCGGGCCATCGTAGGCCTGCCACCGCCCAGTCCGGCGTCCTGACCGGACCACCGGCGAGCGCTCCTCGCCACCCTTGAAGTGCACGGGCTCAATGTGATCCTGACTGCATGGTGGGCCGCCGGCCTGCCATGCAACCGATCAGGAGTCCCTCATGAAATTCTCCAAAGCCGAGGTCGACGCCATCATCGAGGCGTTCCCTCGCACCTTCGTTCCCTTCAACAAGCTGGTGCTGTCCGAGGACCACCAGGCCCGCAGTGCCACGAAGCCCGCGATGTCGCTGCCGGAACTGGCCGCGTCGATCAAGGACAGTGGCGTGCTGCAGAACCTCGTAGTCGTGCAGGCGGCGCGCGGGCGCTACGAGGTCTGCGCCGGCGGGCGGCGGCTTGCCGCGCTCACGCTGCTCGTGCAGCAGGGCGACATCGCCGACAACTACCCCGTGCCGGTGCTCCTCGTGCCGGCCGACAAGGCGCTCATCGCGAGCCTTGCCGAGAACTGCTTCCACGTGCCGATGCACCCGGCCGACGAGTTTGCCGCCTTCGCCCGGCTGCTCGCGCAGGGCAAGTCCGCCGAGGACGTGGCCGCAGCCTTTGGCGTGACGCCGCTCATCGTCAAGCGGCGCATGAAGCTCGCCACCGTCTCGCCCCAGCTGATGGCCCTGTACCGCGAAGGCGGCATCGGCCTGGACTGCCTCATGGTGCTGGCCTCGGTCGACGATCACCAGCGCCAGGAGCAGGCCTGGGCCGGTTTGCCGAGCTGGAACCAGCGCCCGGAGCATCTGCGGCAGTTGCTGACCCGAGGCGAGATCGAATCGGACGCCGA
>CAKZXL010000007.1 GCA_937883885.1 uncultured Aquincola sp.
AGGTGCCCAACATCAAGGCCGCGCTGCTGCTGGTGTATGCCGACAACGACGAACGCATCAACGCCAGCTGGCCCGGCTATGAAGCGGCTCTCAAGGCCGCCAACGTGCCCTTCCAGGCCGTGAAGTACCCGGGCACCCAGCACGGCTTCAACAACGACACCACGCCGCGCTACGACCAGGCGGCGGCGCAGCAGGCGTGGGCGCGGACGGTGGCTTTGTTCAATGGGGCGTTGAGGTAGGTACCCGCGGCGGGAGGCGTGCGCTTTCCAACTTCCACGGCCTTGCATTCAACACCAGAGCGCAACTCGGCGCGGAGTGCCTTGTCGGTAACAAGACCCACCTCGCCACCTTGACAAGGGTCTCCTCGATCAGTTCGTCCCGAGCGGCGTCGTGAAAGCGTACGCGCTTCACTTTGAGGATGCGGCGAACCTCGGCGACAGCTCGTCGTGATCGACCCCTTACAACGAAGGCGCCCCCTACAGCGTCAGCATGCGATCAACAAGCGCAAGCTTGTCATCAGACAGTCGATTCAATTCGCTGCGGCTCAATCGACCCTCCCGAACGAGACGTGCAAAGACGAAGAGAAGTTGAGAGTACCGAAAGTCATACTTGACTTGAAACTCGCGAACCGCTGAGCCGATATGAGCCTGCAACCCACGCACAGCGTCCAGATCGCTCAGCTGCGCAGCCCGGCCTTTTATGTCAGCAATCAGCTCGGCCTCTTCATTTGAGGCAGCTCGCTCGAAAAGCTCACGGGCGAGTTTCTTCTCGGCGGTGGTCCAGGTATCGGCGTTCATGGCTCGGCGGGATGCGTTTGTTTGGCCTAACGTTTGGCTCAGCCGCACGCAACGGCGTGGTGCCGCGAGCGTCTGGCCCAAAATGGCCGCAGGCCATGGTCCGCCGAGCGCGGCGCCACGCCGTTGCGTGTCGGCTGCAGCGTAAGGTTAGGCGTCACCATGTGTCCAGTGAGTTTGCCAACCGTCGTTTTGGACCAACGTGCTTGATGGAACTTGGGAGAGCAGCAGAACCACACCGAAGAGATCGACGCCCGATGCTGCTGCATTTACAACTGAAAGTGTCACCACGAGCGGGTTGGGGTTGGAGTACATGCCCAGCACGAAAGTGAGCAGCGGCAGGACTGAGAGAACCAACAACGGCGCAAGCAGTACTGCCACAAACCGATTGCGACCCATGGTGCCTGTATAGGCCGCGTACAGCAAGAGCGGCTTCAGCGAGCAGCCAATGACAGTCTGGCGCGTTGTGCCGAATCCTGGGTGCACGAGAGCATGGACAAGTTCGTGCAAGGCGAGGAGCCCCACAAGAGAAACGAGGAACGTGGCGAAGGCGCTGAAGCCTCTGAAGGAGCTGAGTTGCTCGCTGAAGGTCACTCCCGCGGTGTGCCAGAGGCTGTTCGTTAGGATGCCAAACACGAGTCCGACTACGAGCCCGCGTCGAGCTGATTGAGTTGGACTTGGCTCGTTGAGCGGGCGCCATTGGGGCGACTCAACGAATGTACTGGGCGGTGTTCCGCAACTGAGTCGCATCGTGACGCCTAACGATACGCATCACCCGACGGCAGGGGCGGGCGGAGCACGCCGTTGCCGGTCGGGTGGATGCATGGGTTAGCGCGCATTCGTCCGGCGCTTCGGCAGAAAGAGCACTATTGCAACCAGCAGGGTTGCGATACCAGAGCTAAAGAAGATCAACAGGTCGGCCCACTTGCTGCCGGCAAAGAACGCGTCTTTCGGGGAGACATCTGCAACTCCTTTGTCGGGAGACGTTGACTGCCAGGTTACCCAAGCGTCCCCCTCCCAGAAGGAAAACGCATACGCCTTCTGGCTAGGGCCAAGCAGTGCACTGTATTCAAAGCCAACTCCGTCGAGGCGTAGGTCAGACGGAGCATGATCTGCCCACACCTTAAACTCATCGATCGTCGGCACACGGCCGTACTGGGCAAAGTAATTGTCAACGAATTGAGCTGCCGCATGAATTCGTGCGCGTTCCGACACGTCAAGAACGTGCATCGGTTTCGCATCCTCGTAAATTGCGATAAGCGAGCCGACAACAAGAAATGGCAAGCTAATCAGGAGTACGAATACCGCGCATAGGACGCGTAGTAGTCTCATGCGCGCTAACGTTCGAGTTAACCGGCCTGCGGAGGCAGGCACCGTAAGGCCGGGCTGAGATGATGCACCATGTGCCTCAGCCCGGCCTTACGGTGCCTGCCGTAGCGGGTCCGGTTGAACGAATACGAAGGGACTTCCCCAGTCCAGTCACGGTATCGAAGTACCAAGATTGACTCGCGGAAGTTCAATCTGATTGGAAAGGGGAAGTCATGGCGGAGGTTACACGTGGCGCGGTGGCGCGGGAAGTGGCACGGGTAGGGGTGGATCTGTCCAAGCGCGTGTTTCAGGTGCACGCGGTGGACCGGTCGGGCCACAAGGTGTTGGCCAAGGCGATGTCGCCAGACCGCTTCTTTGCCTGGTGCGCCGAGTTGCCGGCCGGCTGCCTGGTGGCCATGGAAGCTTGCGGTGGCGCGCACCACACAGCGCGCCGGCTTGGTCTGATGGGCTTGGACGCGCGGTTGATCGCCGGCCACTTCGTCCCGCCGTACCGCATGGCCGGCAAGAGCGGGAAGAACGATGCCAATGACGCTGCGGCCATCTGCGAGGCGGCGGGCCGGCCGCAGATGCGGTTCGTGCCTGTCAAGACCGCCGAGCAGCAGGGCCAGCTCAGCGTGCACCGGCTGCGCGAGGGGTACAAGGCCGAGCGCACCGCGCTGATCAACCGCATCCGCGGTGTGCTGGCTGAGTTCGGGCTGGTCTTCCCGCAGAGCCCCGAGGCGCTGCGCCGGGTGCTGACTGACGTGCTCGAAGATGCCAGCAACGAACTGCCCGGCATCGCCCGCCTGGTGCTGCAGCGTTCGCACCTGCACTAGATCGACCTGGACCTGCAGTTGAAGTGGTGCGACGAGCAGATCGAGGTGCACGTGCGCAGCGACGACCGCGCAAGCAGGGCCGCCGCGCTGCAGGGGATCGGTCCGATCGGCGCGTCGGCACTGGTGGCCAGCGTGGGTGACTTCAGGCAGTTCGACAACGCCCGGCAATTCGGCGCGTGGCTCGGCCTGGTGCCCAGCCAGAACTCCACCGGCGGCAAGGCCAAGCTCGGGCGCATCACCAAACGCGGCGACGACTATTTGCGAACGCTGCTGATCCAGGGTGCGAAGTCGGCGGTGATGACGGCGATCAAACGCAGTGACCGCATCAGCCAGTGGCTGGTGCAACTGAAGGTGCGGGTGGGCTGGCAGAAAGCGGTGGTCGCGCTGGCCAACAAGAACGCGCGCATCCTCTGGGCGGTGCTCACTCGGGACAAGGCGTTCGACCCGAATCATGTTCCCGAGCCACCGGCGCCGTACTGCGCATTGAGCCCGCGCCCGGCGCACTGAAGAGTTCCATCCCACCTGCAGACGCGAAGCGCAGATATCACCACAGGTCAGACCGGCAGCAGGCAAACCCGGTAACCCTCGAAGGCGAAAAGCCAGGCGAGCGAATGGAGGTCCTGCTGAGCGGTTCGTATCTGGGGCATCGGCCAAGACGCCGAAGCAAGCCCGTCTGTAGATGTGCAGTCTGTTCCTTGTCGGTGCTGTCAACGCGCAAGGCATTTGCAGGTCCGGGGTTGAATCTGGGTATGTC
>CAKZXL010000008.1 GCA_937883885.1 uncultured Aquincola sp.
ATCCAGGACACCCGCCAGAAGCTGGGCATCTACACCCGCGTGGGCCTGCTGGGTGCGGGCTCGGAAGGCAGCATTCCGTTGCTGACTTCGGGTGGGGATGAGCCGCAGGCGTAAGCGCCGGCTGCTTTGCTGAAGAGGGGCCGCTGCATGCGGCCCCTTTGTTCTTGGGCATACCCACGTCATCAGCCCGTCGCAGGCGCTTCCTAGAGTTTGGGGCTTCGGCAATTGCAGTACGCCACCCTTTCCACCTACGTCTGGAGCACTGCTTGATGAAGCCGCGTCTTTCGATCCGTTCAACTTGGCTGCTGGTTGCCGCAGCCAGCCTGAGCCTGGCAGCCTGCGGCAACGACGACGACGATTACCTGAACCCCGGCGCCTCCTGGCCGCCGGTGCCCACCGTGGTGGGCCACCGCGGCGCCTCGGCCCTGCGGCCGGAACACACGCTGGCGTCGTACCAGCAGGCCATTGACGATGGCGCCGACATCGTTGAGCCCGATCTGGTGTCCACCAAAGACGGGGTGCTGGTGGCGCGCCATGAGAACGAGATTTCAGGCACCACCAATGTGGCCAGCATCGCGGCGTTTGCCGATCGCCGCACCACCAAAACCATCGACGGCATTCCGGTCACCGGCTGGTTCACCGAAGACTTCACGCTGGCCGAGTTGAAGACGCTGCGTGCCGTCGAGCGCATTCCGGCCAACCGACCCGCCAACACGGCCTACAACGGCCAGTTCGAGATCCCCACGCTGCAGGAGGTGATCGACCTGGTCAAACAGCAGTCGCAGGCCAAGAAAAAGACGATCGGCATCTACCCGGAAACCAAGCATCCGACCTACTTCAAGGGCATCGGCCTGCCACTGGAAAAGCGGCTGGTGGATACGCTGGTGGCCAATGGCTATCGCGGCAAGGACGCGGCGGTCTACATCCAGTCCTTCGAGGTGGGCAACCTCAAGGAAATCCGCGCCATGAGCAGCTTCCGCATCGTGCAGCTGGTCGACAACCCACTGAATGCGCCCGTCAACGGGGTGCCGCGCAACGCGCCCTACGACTTCATCGCCGCCGGCAGCAGCGTGAACTACGGCGCCATGGTCACCGCCGCGGGCCTGAAGGACATCGCGGCGTATGCCGACGTGGTGAGCCCGTACAAGGAAGTCATCATCCCCCGCGTGGCCGGCGAACTGGGCGCCACCACCAGCGTGGTCAGCGATGCCCATGCGGCTGGCCTGAAGGTGCACACCTGGACCTTCCGCCCGGAAAACCCGTTCCTGCCGGTGAGCCTGCGGGCGCCCGATGTCACCTCCTTGTCACAGCGCGGCAACTCGGTGGCCGAGATCACGGCCTACCTGAAGGCCGGCATCGACGGCTTCTTCACCGACGACCCGGCCGTCGGCCGCGCCGCGGTGACGGCGTTCGGCAAGTAAGGCACCGGCCGGCCGCAGCGCATCGGCCGGCTGATCCTGGGCCGCCAGCATGCCGTTGCTGGCTTAGGGTGGGGATGAGGCGCTGGCCTGCGCACCTGCAACTCGGATGAATGCCAGGGGCCGCAGCAAGCGGCCCCATTGTTTTGGGCGCGCCACGGTCACGGTGTTTGGCAGGGTAACGCCGGCGGGCCTGACGCTTCGCCCTGGAGGAAGGTCATGATCTCGTCGGCGCCGAACTGCCTGAACTCAGCGTCCAGGCTCGCGCGCACCCGAGCAGCCGCTGCCTTGAGCTTGGCCCGACGGTCCCTCTTGATGCGCCCGCCGGTGGGCGTGATGACGATCCTGCAGCCTTCTAGGCTGAAGGTGACTTCGCTGCCGGGGCCAACGCCAGCAGCCACCCGGATGTGCTTGGGGATGGTGACCTGCCCCTTGTCGGAAACCAGCATGGCGGCCTCGCGGTAAGAATCTGAAGCAGGCACTCTACGGCGTCCGGCACGACGAGAGGCGGCGACGGCCTCGCCATCCAAAGCACCTCACTTGGTCGTTTGAGCGAACACGCCCGTTGAACGAGCCACCACCAGCAAGACGGTGGGCCAGAAAAAGGTGTTGACGTGCAAGGCGTCCTTCGACAGACCGGTGATCGCCACGATGACCAGCTTGGCGGACTGAACGGCGGAGGTTTCCATTCTGGGGACCAGCTGAGCTGCAATTGGATGCGTGATGCACGCTGGGTGCGGACCGACGGTTCAGTCCCTACCCGAGAAACTCCGGCGACAAGGGCTTTTCATAGGTGATTTCGTGTGCCGTGAAGCCTGCGTTCTCATAGAAGACGGAAGCGACCTCGTTCCTGGCAAAACGGCGACGCGCAAAAATTGTGCGCCAGCACCTGCCGCATGGGCTTCTGCGGCTTGCACCAGCGCCCTGCCTACACCAGTCGATCTCGCCAGCCTGGAAACAACCAGGTCCACGATTTCTGCGTGCTCCAGCAGGCCATCGGCGGGCTCTTGACAGGGTGCCCTGGCAAGAACACACACATAGCCAATCACCTGACCCGAAAGCTCCGCAACCAAGAACCGACCTTCACACTGGCCGCATCTGCTGATCAGCGACTCGAGGTAGGCGTCTGCAATGTCAGCGCCACACGCCAGGCGTTTATCAGAAGCCCGCCCGTGATCTTGCAGCTCGATGAACAACCGCCGAATTGCAGCGTGATCCCGAGCGCCTTCAGCTACGCGAACTTGGATACCGAAAGATTGTCGATGGGCCATGGCCATCGGAGGAATGTACGCCGATCCGGCGACTGCCAGGAGAGGGGCGCACGCCGCGACATCATGTGGATGGCCGCAGGCGACAACGCGCAGAGTCAAGAGCGCAAGCCGACCGGGCAACAGCCGGCTTGAGCGCACAAGCCTCCGTACATCAGTCGCCGTCTCAGGTGCGCGTTGACAAGAACAGGAGCCTTGATCAGACTAGACTCATGACTAGTTTGAAGGAGATGCCCATGCAGACTTGGCCGGTACAGGACGCAAAGGCTCGCTTCAGCGAATTTCTGGACGCCTGCCTGTCGGATGGCCCCCAGATGGTCACCCGCCGGGGCGCGGAAGCTGCAGTGCTGGTGCCCGTTGAGGAGTGGCGACGCCTGCAATCCACCGCGCGCCCTTCGCTGAAGCAGTTGCTGCTGTCGGACGAGGCGCGCCACGAACTGGTGCTGCCGGCGCGTGGTCGAGCGAAGCGGCGCAAGCTGGAACCCTTGCCATGAAAGGCCTGTACCTGCTCGACACGAATGTCGTGTCGGAACTGCGCAGGCCACGCCCCCATGGCGGCGTGGTGGCATGGCTGGACTCTCTGGACGACACGCAGCTTCATCTGTCGGCCGTGACTCTGGGCGAGATTCAGGCCGGCGTAGAAATTACGCGTGAACAGGACACGGCAAAGGCCAAGCACATCGAGGCCTGGCTGGAACAGGTGGCAGTCGCCTTCAACGTGCTGCCGATGGACGCAGCCACGTTCCGTTCCTGGGCCAAATTGATGCACCGCAAGTCGGACACGCTCTACGAAGACGCGATGATCGCCGCGACGGCGGGCGTCCACGGATTGATGGTGGCCACCAGGAATGTGGCGGACTTCAGGGCGTTGGGGATCGAGGTGTTCAATCCGTTCTCGTTTTCTGCATGACCTGACCGTCGATGGTCATGGCCTGCTGATGGCTGCAAGGGCCACGGGGCGTGTGTCGTCGGTGTTTGTGCCTGCGCGCCGCGCTGCTGCCGGTTGGAAGTGGATGGGTTTCAATCCTCGCTGTGGCTGGAAGGGAAGTTCCTCCGTGCGCAAGGGTCAAGCCCCAGCACCAACCGTGAACTGCTGGACGACACCTTGCCACCCACCTTGCGTGACCTGCAGCTCGGTGTACTGGCAGCCCACGACCGCGGCAACGGTGCGCCGCCAGAACGCTTGAGCCTGGTGGTTGTCCGACATTTGC
>CAKZXL010000009.1 GCA_937883885.1 uncultured Aquincola sp.
CGCGCTTCGTGAACTGACTCGCGGTGGTTGTTCGAGCGCAGTGAGCGTCAGCGAACGTAGCGAGTTCCGCCGCGCGACCTCGACGCGAGCACCGCAGCGCAGTCGGCCCGCAGGGTCGACCGCCCCAGCATGAGCCCCGCCGCCCCCCGCCCACCGCACGGCGGCCGAACAAAAACAGAACAGACGGCCCATGCACCACCGCATCGCGGTCGAACAAGAACAGCACCTACAGCGTCACGACCAAGGCGTCCGCCGGCAAAGCCGCTCAATCCACCGTAGCCCCAGAAGCCTTCACCACCTTCTCGTACTTCGTCAGCTCGGCCTTCACAAAGGCCGCGAACTGCGGCGGCGTGGTGGGTGAGGCTTCGGCCATCAGCGCCGCCAGGCGGGCCTTGACCTCGGGCTGGCCCATTGCATCGATGAAGGCGCGGTTCATGCGCTGCAGCACGTCGGCCGGCAGCCCGGCGGGGCCGAAGAGGCCGAACCAGGTGTTGATGTCGAAGCGGGCCAGGCCCAGTTCGCGGCCTTCTTCGGCCACGGTCGGCACCTCGGGCATCGCGCTGGCGCGCTTGGCCGTGGTCACCGCCAGCGCCTTCAGCTTGCCGGCGCGGATGTTGGTGGACGCGGTGGCCAGGTTGTCGAAGTTCAGGTCCACCTCGCCCGACAGCAGCGCCAGCTGCGCCGGGTTGCCGCCCGCATAAGGGATGTGGACCATGAACAGCCCCGCTTGCGACTTGAACATCTCGCCCGCCAGGTGGCCGGCGCTGCCGTTGCCACCCGAGCCATAGTTGAGCTTGCCAGGGTTGCGCTTGGCATAGCCGATCAGGTCGCTCAGGTTCTGGATCTTCAGCCTGGCTGCGGTCTCGGCATTCATCACCAGCACGTTGGGCACCTGGGCCACCAGCGTGATGGGCGTGAAGTCGCGGATCGGGTCGTACGGCATCTTGCGGTACAGCCACGGATTGATGGCATGCGTGGCCACCGCGCCGATGCCGATGGTGCGGCCATCGGGGGCGGCCTTGGCCACCTGGTCGGCGCCCAGGTTGCCGCCGGCGCCGGGGCGGTTGTCCACGATCACCTGCCCCAGCGAGCCGTGCACCGCCTGCGCCAGCGCGCGGGCAATCACGTCCAGCGGGCCGCCGGGCGGGTAGGGCACCACCAGGCGAATCACCTGGTTCGACTGGGCCAGCACGGCCGGTGCGCCGGCCAGGCCGGCGGTGCCCGCGAGGGCGCTCAAGAGCTTGAGGGAGGTACGGCGTTTCATCGTGCCGAAGCCTAACCCACCTGCACGGCCGCAGAAGCAGCGGCGGTGCAGCACCCGGGCAGGGTCTGTCAATCCCCTCCAAAGCATGAACCCGGTTGTGCTTTATCACCGCAATGAGCGGGATAGTTCGCGCGCAGGGAGCCACACACAATTCTTTGCAAATTCAGCCGCTCGACGGCGCATACCGAGGAGTACTCGCATGAAGACCACCCCCCCGCCCCAACGAACCCTGGCGCCTGCCGGCCGCGTGCTGCTGCTGTCGGCGTGCGCCACGCTGCTGCTGGCCGGCTGCGTGTCCACCCAGCCGGAAGTGGGCGGCGGCTCCAAGTCGGCCGTCACCGGTGCGGCCGGCGGCGCCACCACCGCCAATGCCAACAGCACGCTCGAGAAATGCGACCAGTCGCTGGGCACGCTGGCGGTGGTGGAAGACCAGAACGCCACCTGGTACCAGTACCTGCGCAACTACAAGCTGGGCTCCACCGTGCCCGTCATCCGCATGATGATCCAGCAGAGCAATTGCTTCGTGGTGGTGGAGCGTGGCGCCGCGATGAACAACATGAACACCGAGCGCGCGTTGCGCGACACCGGCGAGATGCGCGGCAACAGCAACTTCGGCAAGGGCCAGATGGTGGCGGCCGACTACACGATGAGCCCCAGCATCCAGTTCAGTCAGAACACCGGCGGCATGGGCGGTGCGCTGGGCGGCTTCAGCGGCGGGCTGGGCATTTTGGGTGCGGTGGCCGGTGGCCTCAAGACCAACGAGGCGGCCACCACGCTGATCATGATCGACAACCGCTCGGGCGTGCAGCTGGCCGCGGCCGAGGGCACGGCCAAGAACACCGACTTCAACATGATGGGCGGCCTGTTCGGCGGCGCACTCGGCGGCGGCGCCAGCGGCTATGCCAATTCGCCCGAGGGCAAGATCATCATCGCGGCCTTCGCCGACTCGTACAACCAGCTGGTGAAGGCGGTGCGCAACTACCAGGCGCAAACCGTCAAGGGCGGGCTGGGCACCGGTGGCACCCTGGGCGTGCAGGGCGGCAGCACCGCCGCTTCGCAGGAGGTGGACGCCAAGGCCGCGCCCGCCAGCACCCGCAAGCCGGCGCCGGTCAAGAAGACCACCACGCCGGCCAGCAAGTGAGCGGCATCAGCCGCCGTGCTTGTCGGCTTCGCTGGTGAAGGCGTCGGCGTAGAACTCTTCTTCGGGCAGCCGGCACCGGGCCACCAGGTCGCGCTGCGCCGACTCCACCATCACCGGCGCGCCGCAGGCATACACCTGCCAACCTGAAAGGTCGGGCAGGTCGGCCATCACCGCCTGGTGCACGAAGCCCGTGCGGCCGGTCCAGCCGTCTTCGGGCCTGGCATCGCTGAGCACCGGGATGTACTGCAGCTGGGGCAGCTCGGCGGCAGCTTGTTCGGCCCAGTCGTGCAGGTACAGGTCGGCGCGGCTGCGGCAGCCCCAGTACAGCTTCACCTGGCGCTGGATGCCCTTGGCCCGCATCAACTCGATGATGGCCTTGATGGGCGCGAAGCCGGTGCCCGAGGCCAGCAGCACCATCGGCTTTTCGCTGTCTTCGCGCAGGAAGAAGCTGCCGAAGGGGCCTTCGACGCGCAGGATCTCGCGTTCCTTCATCGCACCGAACACATGGTCGGTGAACTTGCCGCCGGGCAGGTGGCGCAGGTGCAGCTCGATGCTGCCGGCCGGCGGCGGTGCGTCGCCGGTGGTGGGCGGCGGCGTCAGCGGCGCATTGGCCATGCTGTAGCTGCGGCGCGAGCCGTCGCGCAGGATGAACTCCACGTACTGGCCGGCGTGGTACTGGAAGGCCACATTGGCCGGCAGCTGCAGCCGCATCAGCATCACGTCGGGCGCCACCTTCTGCAGGCTGCTGACGCGGGCGGGCATCTTCAGCACCGGGTATTCGCCGGCGCCGGGCACGGTGCGCGCCTCGATCACGCAGTCGGTCTGCGGCGTGGCGCAGCAGGTCAGGATCAGGCCGTCTTCTTCCTCGGCGGGCGACAAGGCCTTGCTCTGGTGGGCGCCGTGGATCACCCGGCCTTCCACCAGCCGGCTCTTGCAGGAGCCGCAGGCGCCGTCCTTGCAGCCATAGGGCAGGCCGATGCCGGCGCTGATGGCGGCGGCCAGGATGGTGTCGTCACGCGGCACGTCGAAGGACACGCCGGCCGGCTGCACGGTGATGGAAAAAGTCATGATGGAATGAGAAGGCAAGAAGGGCGCGGCCGATGACGGGCGCAGGGCGGATTGTGCCCCGGCCCCGTGCCGCAGGCCGGCCGGCACAGCGCCCCTGACCCGCCTCATCCCATGGAGTTGTCGTGCACCCAGCCCGTCGTCCTGAACTGCTGATCGTCGGTTGCGGCGACGTGGGCCTGCGCGTGCTGCGGCTGCTGGCCGGCCGCTGGCGCATCGCGGCGCTCACCTCGCAGGCGGCGCGCTGCGCCGAGCTGCGGGCGGCCGGCGCCGTGCCGGTGCTGGGCAACCTGGACGACGCCGCCAGCCTGCGTCGCATCGCCGCGCTGGCGCCACGGCTGCTGCACCTGGCCCCGCCGGCCAACGAGGGCGAGACCGACCGCCGCACCGCGCACCTGCTGGCCGCGCTGGCGCGCGGCGGCTGCACGAAGCGGCTGGTGTACATGAGCACCAGCGGCGTGTACGGCGATGCCGGCGGCGCCCGTTTCGATGAAACCCGCGCGCCGCAACCCGCCACGGCCCGCGGCCGCCGCCGGGTGGACGCCGAGCGCCAGGTGCGCGCCTTCGGCCGCGCCACCGGCGCCACCGTCAGCGTGCTGCGCGTGCCGGGCATCTATGCGCTCGACCGGCCCGGCGGCGACCCGCGCGAGCGGGTGCGGCGCGGCACCCCGGTGCTGGCGGCGGCCGACGACGTGTACACCAACCACATCCAGGCCGACGACCTGGCGCGGGCCTGCGTGGCGGCGCTGCTGCGCGGCGCGCCGCAGCGCGTGTACCACGCCAGCGACGACACCGAGCTGAAGATGGGCGACTACTTCGACCGCGTGGCAGAACTGCACGGCCTGCCGCGGCCGCCGCGGATGACGCGCGAGCAGGCCATCCAGGTGCTGTCACCGATGCAGATGAGCTTCTTGTCCGAATCGCGCCGGCTGGACAACCGGCGGCTCAAGACCGAGCTGCGCCTGCGGCTGCGCCACCCGACGGTGGAACAAGGCCTGGCGCCGATGCGCTGAGCCCGCGCTGCAGCCGCACCACGGCCAGCTGCAGCATGCGCGCGTCGTTGCTGGCGCGGTGGCGTGTCACGCGCAGTTCGTCGGCCACGCTGCGCAGCGCTTCGTCGAAGGAGTTGGTCTGCGCCTCGTCCAGCAGCGTGCGCACATGTTCCAGCTTGAAGGCCGGGCGCAGGCCGGCGGCCTCGAACAGCGTGGCCAGCCAGGTGTAGTCGTGGGCCCAGGCGTCGGTGTAGACGGTGCGGCCGGCCAGTTCGCGGTTGAGCAGCTCGGCCACCGCGCGGGCGCTGCGGCCGTGCAGCAGCGCCGTCTCGCGCGAGATGCCGTGCAGGCTTTGCGCGCTGTCGTCCCAGTGCGTCCATTCGGGTTGCGGGCGGATCAGCGTGCACAGCGCGCGCCCATCGGGCAGGGCCACGCCCACTTCCACCGGGTAGCTGTGGCGGCCGAAGCCGGAGGCTTCCATGTCCAGCACGCACGGTGCATCGGCAAGGGTTTCGGTCGCGGTCATGCCCGAGCATAGGGCCGTGTAACCAGCGCGACAAGGCACGCAGGGAAAGAGCCGATGACCCGCCCGGCCCGCTGCGGTAAACCCCGAGGCCTGCCCACACAAGGAGCCGCCCCGATGACCGAGACCGCTGCCGTTCGACCGCACCACGCCATCTGGCCGCGCCGCCTGCCGCGTGAACTGGCCGTTCCGCGCACGTCGCTGTGGTTCAACCTGGAGGTGGCGGCGCGCCGTTTTGCCGACAAGCCGGCCTACCTGTTCCTGGGCCAGCCGATGACCTTCGGCCAGCTGCACCAGCGGGCCGAGGCGCTGGCCGGCTGGCTGCAAAGCCGTGGCGTGGCCAAGGGCGACCGGGTGCTGCTGTACATGCAGAACTGCCCGCAGTTCATCGTGGCCTTCTATGCGGTGGTGCGGGCCAATGCGGTGGTGGTGCCGGTGAACCCGATGAACCGCGCCGACGAGTTCGGCCACTACATCACCGACCCCGACGCGCGGGTGGTGATCACCACCGCCGACTTGGCCGGCATCGTCGAGCAGGCCAACCAGGCCCTGCCCGAGGCGCAGCGCCTGCGCCATGTGCTGGTCACCCGCTTTGCCGATGCGATGCCCGAAGGCGGCATACCGGCCGACGAGGCGCCTTCGGCCCCGCTGCAGCAGTGGCTGACGGCCGAGCACCCGGCGCTGCCCGGTCATGAGCGCTGGCCGGCAGCGCTGGCCGAAGGCCATGTGCCCGGCCCGCACACCGCCGAGCCCGACGACCTGGTGCTGCTGCCCTATACCTCGGGCACCACCGGCCTGCCCAAGGGCTGCCTGCACACCCACATGACGCTGATGCCCAACATCGTGGGCGGCTCGGTGTGGGGCTATGCCAGCCCCGAGACGGTGAGCCTGGGCGTGGTGCCCTTCTTCCACATCACCGGCATGCTGTACGGGGTGCTGAGCCCCATCTACACCGCCAGCACCGTGGTCATCATGCCGCGCTGGGACCGCGAGCTGGCCGGCCGGCTGATCTCGCGCTACCGGGTGACGCACTGGACCTGCATCCCCACGATGATCATCGACCTGTTCGGCAGCCCCAACTACCGCAGCTTCGACCTCACCAGCCTGTTCTACCTGTCGGGGGGTGGTGCGGCCATGCCGGCGGCGGTGGCCGAGCGGCTGAAGAACGAATTCGGCCTGACCTTTGCCGAGGGCTATGGCCTGACCGAAACCGCCGCGCCCACCCATGCCAACCCCCCCGAGCGGGCCAAGCTGCAGTGCCTGGGCATTCCGCTGTTCGGCACCGACAGCCGGGTGATCGACCCCGACACGCTGAAGGAAGTGCCGGTGGGCGAGGTGGGTGAAATCGTGACCCACGGGCCGATGGTGTTCAAGGGCTACTGGAAGCACCCCGACGCCACCGCGCGCGCCTTCATCGAGATCGACGGCAAGCCGTTCTTCCGCACCGGCGACCTGGGTCGCATGGACGAAGAAGGCTACTTCTTCATCACCGACCGGCTCAAGCGGATGATCAACGCCAGCGGCTACAAGGTGTGGCCCAGCGAGGTGGAGCTGCTGCTGTTCAAGTGCCCGGCGGTGCAGGAGGCCTGCGTCATCAGCACCAAGGACGCCTACCGCGGCGAAAGCGTCAAGGCCGTGGTGGTGCTGCGTGCGGAAGCGCGCGGCCACACGCGTGAGCAGGACATCATCGACTGGGCGCGTGAACACATGGCCGCCTACAAGGTGCCGCGCGTGGTGGAGTTCGTCGAGGCCCTGCCCAAGAGCGGCTCGGGCAAGGTGATGTGGCGGCTGCTGCAGGACCAGGAGCCGCAGAAGGCCTGATCCGGGGCCCCGGGGGCTAACTCAACAAGTCTTGGGACTCGGGATGCCGGCGCATCCACGCCGCCACATAGCTGCAGCTGGGCTGCACCTTCCAGCCGGCCTGGCGCGCATGCGCCATCGCCGCCTGTACCAGCTGCCCGGCGATGCCGCGGCCTTCCAGCGCGCGGGGCACGCCGGTGTGGTGCATCACCGCCACGCCGTTGCGCAGCACGTAGTCCAGCTCGCAGCGCTGGCCTTCCACCGTGGCTTCGAAGCGGCCGGCGGCCGCATCGTGGGTCACCGTCACCGGGGTGCGTTCGGTCATTTCACTTCCTTCATGGCTGCGCGTTCATCGCCCAGCCGCTGCCACAGGAACACATAGCCCAGCGCCATCATGTCGGCGCGCTGCGCGTTGTCGGCTGCGCCACCGTGGCCGCCTTCGATGTTTTCGTAGTACAGCGGCGAATAGCCCTGGGCCATCATCCGCGCCGCCATCTTGCGCGCATGGCCCGGGTGCACCCGGTCGTCGCGCGTGCTGGTGGTGAACAGCACCGGCGGCAGCGGCGTGCCCTTGGGCAGCTGCTGCAGCACCTGGTAGGGGCTGTAGCGCGAGATCACCGCCCAGTCGGCCGGATCGTCCGGGTTGCCGTACTCGCCCATCCAGCTGGCGCCGGCCAGCAGCAGGTGAAAGCGCTTCATGTCCAGCAGCGGCACCTGGCACAGCACCGCATTGAACAAGTCGGGCCGCTGCAGCATCACCGCGCCCATCAGCAGGCCGCCGTTGCTGCCGCCCTGGATGCCCAGGCGCCGCGGCCGCGTGACCTTGCGGGCCACCAGGTCCTCGGCCACGGCGATGAAGTCGTCGTAGCTCTTTTGCTTGTTGGCCTTGATGGCGGCCTGGTGCCAGCCGGGGCCGAATTCGCCGCCGCCACGGATGTTGGCCACCACGAACACACCGCCATGCGCGCCCCACACGTTGCCGCTGGCGGCCGCATACCAGGGCTGCAGTGCGATCTCGAAGCCGCCGTAGCCGTACAGCAGCGTGGGGTTGTTGCCGTCTTCCTTCGCGCCACGCGGCCACACGATGAAGTAGGGCACGCGGGTGACGTCCGTGCTGGTGGCAAAGCGCTGCTCCACCCGCATGCCTTGCGCATCGAAAAAGCGGGGCGAAGCCTTGAGCACCTCGCGCGCATCGGTGCCGGTGCGGCCCAGCGACAGGGTTTCGGGCGAGAGGAAGTCCACCGCCGTCAGCAGGTAGTCCTCGGCCAGCGGGTCGGTCTTGAGCAGCGGATCGTGCAGCGTGGCCACGCCCAGGGTGCCGGGGAAGGGCGCGTCGATGGGGCGGCGCTGCCACGGGCCTTGTGCGGTGGGCGTCAGCTCTTCCAGCCGGCTGGCCACGTTGTCGCTGATGGTCAGCAGCAGCCGGTCGCGGGTGATGGCATAGCCCGCCAGCGAGCGTGTGGGCGTGGGCACGAACAGCGGCGTGTAGCGCCGCTCGGCCGGCGGGCGGCGCAGCATGTCGTCGGCGGTGGTGGCCAGCAGCGCGCCGCGCGGCCAGGTGGTGCCGCCCACGGTCAGGTCGCTGCGCAGCTCCAGCAGCGCCCGCTCGTTCCAGAACGAGAGGCTGGCGTCAGTGGGCTTGTAGATGGGCTGCAGCTTGTCCTGGCCCGCCTCGCGCACCAGCAGGAATTCCAGCGCGTTGTAGAAGTCGGTGGCGCGGCTGAACACCGTGCGCTCGAAGCCGGGTGTGCGGTCCACCGAGACGCCGACCGAGACGTCGGTCTTGTCACCTTCGAACACCGTGGTGGCTGCGCTCAGCGGCGTGCCGCGCTGCCAGCGCTTGATCACCCGCGGGTAGCCTGAATCGGTGAGTGAGCCAGGGCCGAAATCGGTGGCCACGTACAGCGTGTTCTCGTCGGCCCAGTCGAGCCGCGACTTGGCTTCGGGCAGGTGGAAACCGCCCTCGATGAACTGCTTGCTCACGCTGTCGAACTCACGCACCACGGTGGCGTCGGCGCCGCCGCGTGACAGGCTGATCAGGCAGCGCCGGTAGTCCGGGCCCAGGCAGGTGGCGCCCGACCACACCCAGTTCTCTTTCTCGGCCGCGGCCAGCGCATCCAGGTCGAGCACGGTTTCCCAGGCGGGCTCGGCCTTGCGGTACTCGGCCAGCGTGGTGCGGCGCCACAGGCCGCGCGGGTGCGCCTCGTCGCGCCAGAAGTTGTAGAGCGCATCGGCCCGGCGGGCGACGACCGGGATGCGTGCCTTGGAGTCGAGGATCTCGCGCAGCTTGTCGCGCATCGGCACGAAGCGCGGGTCGGTCTCCAGCTGGGCGCGGGTGGCGGCATTCTGGGCGCGTACCCAGGCCAGGGCGTCATCGCCCTGCACGTTTTCCAGCCAGAGGTTGGCGTCCGCCGCGGCGGCGTCTGGGGCCGCGGGGGCGGCTTGGGTGTGCGTCATGCTCATGCAGATCAAAAGGGCGGCAAAACAGCGGCGCATGGGTGCAACCGGGCGGCGCCCGGCAACAAGGGAAGCGGACCATGATAGGGGCCGCGCTGCGTGCGGTGCGCCGGGCAGCCGCATGGCCCTGCGGGTGGTATCAACCTGCAAATCCGGCAAAAGTATCCCGAAGTGCTGCCGATATGGGCAGCATGATCACGCCCCATTCGTCAGAGCCGCGCCTGCCGCTCGTTCACCGGATCGGTGTGCGGCTGGTCTTTTCGTTCGCCATGCTGCTGCTGGCCATGATGGTGCTGGCCGGCTTTGCGCTGGCACGCATGCACTCCGCGTCGCAGGAGCTGGCCGACAGCGGGCGCGAGCAGCTGCGCATCGTGGCGCTCAATGCGCAGATCGGGCGTGAGGCCGACAGCTCCGCCCGCCAGTTGCTGCACCTGTTGAGCGATGCGCCGCGCGACGCGCGGCAGGTGCGCTCGGGCATCCTGCAGGCCAATGCCCAGCTGCGCCAGGCGGTGGAGGCGCTGGAAAAGCTGCTGCCGCCCGGCCCGCAGCAAGAAGCCTTCGAGGCCGTGCGCGCCCGCATGACCGAATACCTGCGTGCCTCACGCGACACGCTCGACTGGTTCGAGGCCGGCGAACTGCAGCGCGCCCGCGCCACGCTGGCCGACGACACCCAGGACACGCTGGCGCTGCTGGCCGCCGCGCGCGACCGCTTCAACCTGGCGCAGGAAGAGGCCGCCGGCCAGGCCGCCGCGCACACCCAGGCCATGCTGCGGCGCGACCGCAACGTGGTGCTGGGCCTGGTGCTGGTGGCGCTGGCGGCGGGTACCCTGTTCTCGTTGCGGGTGGTGCGCGGCATCGCCCGGCCGCTCAAGCATGCCGAGCGTGCGGCGCGACGCATCGCCGCCGGGGACTACCGCGGCCGTGTGGACGTGACCACGCAGGATGAAGTGGGCCGGGTGTCCGCGGCCCTGAACACCCTGGCTGATGCGGTGGGCGAGCGCGAGCTGCGCATCCACCGGCTGGTCAACACCGATGGCCTGACCGGCCTGGCCCAGCGGCCGCGTTTTCTGGCCGAAGGCGAACGGGTGCTGGAAGCCGCCGACCGCAGCGGCCGGCAGGCGGCGCTGCTGTGCTTCGACATCGACCGGCTCAAGACCATCAATGCGCTGCTGGGCTTCGACGCTGGCGACGCGGTGATCTGCGATGCGGCCCTGCGGCTGCAGGCGGTGATCGGCGCCGAAGGCCGGCTGGCCCGGGTGGCCGGGGGCACCTTCGCCGCGCTGGTGCCCAGCGCGGACACCGACAGTGCCCGCGAGATGGCGCTGGCCATGAAGCGCGAGGTGGAACACCAGGTGCGCTGGCAGGGCGAGGCGCTGGACCTGTCGGTGACCACCGGCCTGGCCATGTACCCCGCCGATGCGCGCGCACTGGAGCCGCTGCTGCGCCATGCCGAGCAGGCCTTGTTCGAGGCCAAGCGCCTGCACATCGGCTGTGCGGTGTACGCGCTTTCGCTGGAGGCGGCGCGCCAGTCGCAGCTCAGCCTGCTGTCGGCGCTGGCTGAGGCCATCGAAGGTGGCCAGCTGCATCAGTACCTGCAGCCCAAGCTGGCGCTGGACGGCACGCTGCGCGGCGCGGAAGCGCTGGTGCGCTGGCGCCATCCGCAGCGCGGCTGGGTGCCGCCCGGTGAGTTCGTGCCCTTTGCCGAGCGCACCGGCCGCATCGGCCCGCTGACCGACTGGATGCTGGCGCAGGCGGTGTGCACGCTGGCGCGCTGGCAGCGCGAAGGCCTGCCGCTGACGCTGGCGGTCAACATCTCCACCCACGACCTGCAGGACAGCGGCCTGCCCGGCCGTGTGCAGGCCTTGCTGGCCCGCCATGGCGTGGCGCCGGCGCGGCTGCAGCTGGAGCTGACCGAAACCGGCCTGATGGCCAGCGGCGAAGACCCGGTGGCCGTGCTGCAGGCGCTGTGCGACACCGGGGTGGGCCTGGCCATCGACGACTTCGGCACAGGCCATTCGTCGCTGGCCTATCTGCAGCGGCTGCCGATGCATGAGTTGAAGATCGACCGCAGCTTCGTCACCGAGGTTCATGCCGATGCGCGCCGCCGCGAGCTGCTGAAGTCCATCGTGCACCTGGGCCACGGGCTGGGCCTGAAGGTGACCGGCGAAGGCGTGGAAAGCGCCGCCGAGCTGCAGGCGCTGCGCCACGCCGGCTGCGACCTGGTGCAGGGCTACCACACCGGCCGGCCGATGGACCTGGCGGCCTTCGAAGCCTGGCGCCGCCATCGGCTGCTGCAAGCGGATACGGCAGGCATGTGTCATGCAGGGTAACGTGGGTTCACCTGAACCCGAGCAGTCCCCATGACCACGCCCCAACCGCTGTTTCACCTGGCCTTTCCCGTGCGCGACCTGGCCGAAGCCCGCGCCTTCTACGGCGAATTGCTGGGCTGCCCCGAAGGCCGCAGTTCAGATGCCTGGGTCGATTTCGACTTCTACGGTCACCAGATCGTGGCGCACCTGGCCCCGCAAGAGTGCGGCCACCGCGAGCACAGCCCGGTCGATGGGCATGACGTGCCGGTGCGCCACTTTGGCGCCATCCTCACGCTGGAGCAGTGGCATGCGCTGGCCGACCGCCTGCGCGCGGCCGGCGTGAAGTTCGTGATCGAGCCCTACGTGCGCTTCCAGGGCGAGGTGGGCGAACAGGCCACGATGTTCTTCCTCGACCCGTCGGGCAACGCGCTTGAATTCAAAGCCTTCGCAGACCGCAGCCAGGTCTTTGCCAACTGATGGAGCACCCGGCTTCAGGAGTACCTGAAGCCACCCGCCGGGCGGGTCCGGGCCCGCTTGGGAGCGGCCCGGCGCTGGGCCCGGGGGGGATGGGGCACCCGGCTTCACGGATACGTGAAGCTATCCGCCGGGCGGGTTGCGCGGCCGCCTTCGGAGCGGCCGGGCGGCGGCCGCGGGACCATCTGTCCGTTCAATCCGCAGCGGGTTTGAGCACCTGCGGTTCCACCTCGATGGACTGCTGGCCGTCGCTCACCCACACGGTACCGTCCTGCACCGTGACCTGCAGCTGCATGGTGCGCTGGGCGAGGGTGGCCAGGGCCTGGCTTTGTTCGGCGGGCACCTGCCACACCGCCAGCCGGGCGGCGCGGGCCACCTTGTTCTGCACGCCGGCCCACCAGATGGGCGTGCTGGCGGCATAGGCGATCACCGTCACCCGGTCGGCGCGGCCGGCGGCCCTGATCATGCGGCGGTCGTCGGGCTGGCCCACTTCCAGCCAGTGCAGCAGCTGGCCGCTGAGGTCGTGCTGCCAGAGGTCGGGCTCGTCGGTGTCGGAGATGCCCTTGGCCAGCTCCAGCTTGCCGTTGTCGTCGCTGGCCGGCACGTGCAGTGCAAAGGCCAGCACGCGCATCAGCATGCGTTCGTCGGTTTCGGAAGGGTGGCGCGCGATCGTCAGCGCATGGTCGGCATAGACGCCGCGGTCCATGTCGGCAATCTGCAGCTGCGCCTTGAAGATGGTGGACTTGATGGCCATGAGGGGCGCCACTGTGCCACACACGGCGGTGCTCTCAGCTCCACAGCTGTGCCATCACCTCGGCAAAGCGGTCGGCCACCGCCTCGGCCTGCGGGTGCCGATGGGCCTGCACCACCCACTGGCCGGCCGCCATCACGCTGTGCCAGGGCCGGCCGGGGCTGGAGAACACCAGCGCATCCAGCAGGTGGCCGGGCGGTATGCCGCGCAGTGCGGCATCGGCTTCGTCCACCACCAGCAGGTCGGCACGGGCGCCCGGCTGCAGACCCCAGGCGCCCAGGCCCGCCGCGGCGCCGCTGCCGGCCTGCATGCGCTGCCACAGCCGCTGCGCGGTGGCCGGCTGGCCTTCGGCCGGCGCGGCGCTGACGTTGCGCTGGCGCAGCGCCAGCCGCTGGCCGTATTCCAGCAGCCGCAGCTCTTCGCGCCAGGCGCGGGTGACGTGGCTGTCGGAGCCCAGCGCCAGCGGCGCGCCGCTGGCCAGCCAGCGCGGCAGGTCGCACAAGCCGTCGCCCAGGTTGGCCTCGGTGCTGGGGCAGATCACGGCCGCGGCGCCGCTGCGGGCCACCGCATCGATCTCGGCCGGCACGGTGTGGGTGGCATGCACCAGTTGCCAGCGGGCATCGAGCAGGCCTTGTGCGGCCAGCCATTCGATGGGCCGCCGGTCGGTGGCGCGCAGGCAGTCGTCCACTTCGGCCGTCTGTTCGGCCACGTGGATGTGGATGGGGCCGGCAAAGCCTTCGGTCAGTTGCCTCAACCGGTGGATGGACTCGGGCGCCGCCGCCCGCAGCGAATGCAGCGCGACGCCGGCATTGACCAGCGGCCGGCCGGCCGCGCCGATGCGCTGGCAGGCCTGCCACACGCTGTCGGCGGTGGTGGCAAAGCGGCGCTGGTCGGGTCGCAGCGTGGGCTGGGTGAAGCCGGCACGCTCGTACAGCACGGGCAGCACCGTCAGGCCGATGCCGGCGGTGGCGGCGGCATCGGCCAGCGCCCAGCTCATGGCCAGCGGGTCGTCGGCATAAGGCTGGCCCTGCTCGTCGTGCTGCAGGTAATGGAAGTCGCACACCTGCGTGTAGCCGCCGCGCAGCAGCTCGATGTACAGGTGGGCGGCAATGGCCTGCAGCTGCGCGGGCGTGATGCGCAGCGCCACCTGGTACATGCGGTCGCGCCAGCCCCAGAAGTCGTCGGCATCGGCCTCGCGCCGCTCGGCCAGGCCGGCGAAGGCGCGCTGGAAGGCGTGGCTGTGGGCGTTGACCAGGCCGGGCAGCACCGGGCCGCTCAGGCATTGGGCGCCTTCGGGCGGTGTGGGCACGCCGGGCGTGATGGCCGACCAGTGGCCGCGGGCATCGGCCTGCAGCAGCACGCCTTCGGCCCAGCCGCCGGGCAGCCAGGCACGCGGTGCCCACCAGGCGGTGGTGTGCGCGTTCATCGGGGCGCGGGCGGCTGCCAGTCCAGCATGGTCTGCACCAGCTGGCGCAGCAGCGGGGTGATCTCGCCGGCGCGCAGCGCGTCCCACTCGGCGGGCGTGCTCTCTTGCATGTAGCAGCGCCAGCACATCTCCAGCTGCACCGCATGCACCTGCTGCGCCGGCCGGCCGTAGTGGCGGGTGATGTGGCCGCCCTTGAAGCGGCCGTCCACCACATGGCTGTGCACGCTTTGCGCGGCCATCACCGCGCCCAGCGCATCACGCAGCGTGGGGTCGCAGGCGGTGCCATTGGCGGTGCCCAGGTTCAGGGCCGGCAACGTGCCCTCGAACAGCCAGGGCAGCTCGCTCTTGATGCTGTGGGCATCGAACAGCACCACGTGGCCGTGTTCGGCGCGCAGGCGCTGCAGCTCGGCGGCCAGCGCGTCGTGGTACGGGCGCCAGTAGCGGCCCACACGCAGCTGCACTTCTTCGGGCGTGGGCGCCTGGCCTTCGCGGTACAGCGGGTCGCCGGTGAAAAAGCGGGTGGGGCACAGCTCGGTGTTGTTGACGCCCGGGTACATCGGCTGGTTGTCGGGCGGCCGGTTCAGGTCGACCACGTAGCGGCTGTAGCGCGGCACCAGCAGGCTGGCGCCCAGCTCGCGCACGAAGTCGTAGAGCTGGTCGAGGTGCCAGTCGGTGTCTTCCACGTTCAGCGCGCGGGGCAGGTAGCGATCGACCAGCGTGGGCGGGATCTCGCGGCCGGCGTGCGGCACGCTGACCAGCAGCGGCCGCTGGCCGCGGTGCAGGGTGTAGGAGGTGTCTTCGCTCATGGCAGGTTCCGTTGGCGCGGCAGATTCAGCAGGCCGCATGCCCGAGCCAGTAGCCGCAGGGCCGGCCATCGGCCGGCGCGTCCACCGGGTCGAAGCGGCAGGGCATGCCGTCGTCGGCCCACAGCAGCGTGAAGGGCGCCACCACCACGGGCTTGCCTTCGCGCGGGTGCCACAGGCCGCCGCTCAGACTGAAGAGTCCGCGGGCTTCAAAAGGTTCTGACCATTCAACGCCGGGCTGCACCGGCCGCATCGTGCCGCGGCCGTGCTGCACCATCAGGTTGAGGTCGCGCGTGGGGCCGGCCAGCAGACGGCAGCCGGGCGCTTCCGCGCCGTCGAAGGCCAGCGGCGGGCTGGCGGCCGTCAGGCGCTGGCGACCGGCGGGCAGCGTGAGCTCGACCCCTGCGCCTTCCAGCACTGCGAACCAACGTTGCACGCCCGGGAAGGCGGAGAAGTCGCCATCGCGGTCGATGTCGGCCACGCTGATGCGCAGCGCCCAGTCGGCCCCCGGCGCGCCCGGCCGGCGCAGCAGCTCGCGGGTGTGACCACCGCCGTTGCGCCAGGGCTCGGGCGGCTGGCGGAAGAGGTCGATCAGTTGTATGGACATGTCAGGGCCGGAAGTGGCCCTCGATCACGTAGCGGCTGCCCGGGTGCACCAGGCGCGCCAGCGTGATGCCGGTGCCGCGGCTTTCGGTGCGGCGCACGATGACCAGGCAGCTTTCGTCGCGGCGGATGC
>CAKZXL010000010.1 GCA_937883885.1 uncultured Aquincola sp.
CTGCGCGCGCGCCCAGCCGCTTTCCGAACGAAAGCGCCGAGTACCGCCGCGCCCGCACCGCGCTGCTGGCCGAAGAGATCGAGCTGCGCCGCCACCTCGAGCGTGTGGCCGTGCTGCGCCGCCAGCTGCCGGCCGGCGGCCCGGTGCCGGAAGACTATGTGTTCGAGGGCGAGCATGGCCTGGTGCGGCTGTCGCAGCTGTTCGGCCGCCACGACACGCTGATCACCTACCACTGGATGTTCGGCCCGCAGCGCGAGCAGCCGTGCCCCATGTGCACCTCGCTGCTCAGCGCGCTGGACGGCGAGGCGCCCGACCTGATGCAGCGCGTCGGCCTGGCCGTGATCGCCCGCTCGCCGGTGGCGCGCATGTCTGACTTCGCGCGCCAGCGCGGCTGGCGCTACCTGCCGCTGGTCTCGGCGGGCGGCAACCGCTTCAGCCAGCACTATGCGCACGAGGCGCCCGAGGGCGGCGACAACGCGGCGATCAACGTCTTCGTGCGTGACGCGGCCGGTGCCGTCCGCCACTTCTGCGCCGCGGAGATGGGGTTCGAGACCGCCGACCCCGGGCAGGACCCGCGCGACGCGCCCGACCTGATGCCGCTGTGGAACCTGCTGGACCTGACGCCCGCCGGCCGCGGCACCGACTGGTACCCGCAGCTGAGCTACGCGCAGCCCGGCGGTTGCTGCGGCGGCTGAGCGCGCAAACCCCGCGCGCCGCGCCGGTGCTGCGGCCCTGCTACCGTGCGCGCCATGACTGCAACCTCCTTTGCCCCTTCGGTCTGGCGCCTGGCCTGGCGCCAGACCGTGCGCGACTTCCGGGCCGGCGAGCTGCGGCTGCTGGTGGTGGCCGTGATGCTGGCGGTGGCCGCGCTCACCGCGGTCGGCTTCTTCGCCAACCGCCTGAACACCGGGCTCGAACGTGATGCCGCCCAGCTGCTGGGCGGCGACGCGGTGGTGGCCAGCGACAAGCCCACGCCGGAAGCCCTGGTGGCCGACGCCCAGGCCCGCGGGCTGCGCATCACCCGCAGCGCGGTGTTTCCCAGCATGGGCCGTGCGCCCGACGACCGCGGCGGCGCCAGCCGCCTGGTGGCGGTGAAGGCGGTGGACGCCAGCTACCCGCTGCGCGGCCGGTTGCGCACCCAGACCACGGCCGGCGGGCCGGAAGAGGCCGCCACCGGTGGCCCCGCGCCCGGCACCGTGTGGGTGGACGCGGCGGTGCTCGAATCGCTGGGCCTGAAGCTGGGCGATGCGCTGCTGCTGGGCGATGCCTCGCTGCGCATCGACCGCATCATCACCATCGAGCCCGACCGCGGCGCCGGCTTCATCAGCTTCGCGCCGCGGGTGATGCTGGCCATGGCCGACCTGCCGGCCACCGGCCTCATCCAGCCGGCCAGCCGCGTGACCTACCGGCTGGCGGTGGCCGCGCCGGGCAACAGCCTGGCCGAGGTGGGCCGCTACGTGAACGAGGTCAAGCAGCGCATCGAGCGCGACGCGCTGCGCGGCGTGGACGTGGAATCGCTGGAAAGCGGCAGCCCGCAGATGCGCCGCACGCTGGACCGCGGCGAGAAGTTCCTCAACCTGGTGGCGCTGCTGGCGGCGCTGCTGGCCGCGGTGGCGGTGGCCATCGCCGCACGCGACTTCGCCAACCGCCACCTCGATGACTGCGCGATGCTGCGGGTGCTGGGCCAGCCGCAGCGCTCCATCGCGCTGTCGTACGGGCTGGAGTTCGGCCTGGTGGGCGTGGTGGCCAGCCTGCTGGGCGTGGCCATCGGCTTCGGCGTGCACCATGTGTTCATCTGGCTGCTGGCCGGCCTGGTGCAAACCGAGCTGCCGCCGCCCGGCGTGTGGCCGGCCTTCTTCGGTCTGGGCGTGGGGCTGACGCTGCTGCTGGGCTTCGGCCTGCCGCCGGTGCTGCAGCTGGCCCGGGTGCCGCCGCTGCGCGTCATCCGGCGCGACGTGGGCACGCTCAAGGCTTCTTCGCTGCTGGTGCTGGCCGCCGGCACGCTGGGCTTTGCGGGGCTGCTGCTGGCGGTGTCCAGCGACCTCAAGCTGGGCCTGATCGCAGTGGGCGGCTTTGCGGCCGCGGTGCTGGTGTTCGCCGCGCTGTCGTGGGTGGCGGTGCAGGTGCTGCGCCGCGCGGTGCCCGAAACGCGCGCGCCGCGCTGGCTGGTGCTGGCCACGCGGCAGATCGCGGCGCGGCCGGCCTTTGCGGTGCTGCAGGTCTCGGCGCTGTCGGTGGGTCTGCTGGCGCTGGCGCTGCTGGTGCTGCTGCGCACCGACCTGATCGACAGCTGGCGTGCGGCCACGCCGCCCAATGCGCCCAACCGCTTCGTCATCAACCTGCAGCCCGACCAGTCCGACGCTTTCCAGGCCGCGCTCAAGCAGGCCGGCGTGCAGCGCTACGACTGGTTTCCGATGATCCGCGGCCGGCTGGTGGCCATCAACGGCCAGCCGGTGAACCCGGAGCGCTACACCGAAGAGCGCGCCCGCCGCCTGGTGGACCGCGAGTTCAACCTCAGCCATGACGCCCAGCTGCCCGAGCAGAACCAGGTGATCGCCGGCCGCTGGACGCCCGACGAACCCGATGCGGTGAGCGTGGAAAGCGGCCTGGCCGAGACGCTGGGCCTGAAGCTGGGCGACCGCATGCGCTTTGACATCGGCGGCACGCAGCGCGAAGGCCGCATCACCAGCCTGCGCAAGCTCGATTTCGCGTCGATGCGGGTCAACTTCTTTGTGATGTTTCCGCTGGCCAAGATGGACGACGTGGGCACCACCTACATCAGCGCCTTCCGTGCGCCGGAGACACCGGGCTTCGACAACCAGCTCTCGCGCGACTTTCCGAACATCACCAACGTGAACGTGGCGGCTTCGCTGGCCCAGGTGCAGGGCGTGCTGGACCAGGTGATCCGCGCGGTGGAGTTCCTCTTTGGCTTCACGTTGGCGGCGGGCCTGGTGGTGCTGTTCGCGGCCATCACCGCCACGCGGGAGGCACGCTCGCGCGAGTTCGCGATCATGCGGGCGATGGGCGCCGGCCGCACGCTGCTGGCGCGGGTGCAGCGCACCGAGCTGCTGGGCGTGGGTGCGCTGGCCGGCCTGCTGGCCTCCAGCGCGGCGATGGGCGTGGGCTGGGCACTGGCGCGCTACGCCTTCGAGTTCAGCTGGACGGCGCCCTGGTGGGTGCCGCTGGCCGGCACCGTGGCCGGTGCGCTGCTGGCGCTGGCGGCCGGCTGGTGGGGCCTGCGGGAGGTGTTGCGGCGGCCGGTCGTCGAGACACTGCGGCGCGCGCAAGCCTGATGGGGCACCCGGCCGCCTTGGGGCGGCCCGGCGGCGCCAGCTGGGGCCGTCTTTTTGCGCGGTTCATCGCCCGCAGCCGCACTTCGTCGCAATCCGGTGGTGGGGCCGGGGGGTGCTGCCTAGAGTTCACTCCATCGCAACGCCCCTCACGCACCGGAGTCCACCATGAACCAGCAACGCCTCTTCAGCCAAGTCGCCGCCCTCGCCCTGTCGGCCGTGTTCACGCTCGGCATGCTGGCCGGTGTCAACGGCCTGGCGCACAGCGAGCATGCCGCCAACGATGCGCAGCTGCTGGTGCAGCAGCAGGCTGCTTCGGCGCCCCGCGGCTGAGCGGTTCAAGGCGCCAATCGGCGTTATCCAGCTGATGCACTGGACCGCGCAAAGAGCCTCGTCCAGTCAACCTCGGCACGAAAATCAGCGGCGCCTTCCCAGTTTCCTTTGACGAATGACCAGGGTCGCGTCTGGACGGGCATGACGGATGGCCGCTCGCGCGTCTGAAGCAGACTTGATGAGCCCCAGGCGCTCCAAGTTCAGCAGGAAAGCCTCTGTGCTGATCAAAGTTCCCAGCGGAAGCGCGGCCGCATTGCGCAAGAACCATCCATCCTCGAACAGCACAACGGGATTGGCATTTGGATGTGTCACACGCAGCGCGATCAAATAACTCTGGATGGACAACTCGCCCAGATTTCTCGGCTGTTCATACGCCGGATTCGCAGTCCGCATCGCCATCAGGCTGACTCCTACCTGGGTCGGGATGATGTTGATGTTCGCCGCCGCTCTGTTGTAGTACTCGATGAGCCTCTGAGCCTCTACCGAACATCCAGGTAACAAGCCTTTGTCGAAGGTTTCTTCCTTGACCACATCGGTCACTGCAAGGGAGAAGTGGTCCAAAACCCTCAGCAAGTCGCCAGCCGCCAATGAAAACAGAGGCCCGGCATCAGCAACGAGCAGGTCCATCATCAAAGGGACGTGCGCTTGCCGCGGGACGGCCCTTTCTCCTCCGAGTTCAATAAGGCAGGGCGCATCACGTTCTTCAACGCGCCAAAGCTGCGTTGAGCCATCTCATTGACATCAAACGGATCGAGTGCAGGCAGGGGCAAACCCTTCTCGCGCATGATCTCCATCAGAAAGCCTGCGTCTTGCAAGCCCAGTTCGCGCGCCGCATCTGCCATCGAGACCTTCCCAACAGCAAACTCGGTCAGGGTCTTGTCCATCGCGCTGCGGGCCAGAGCGGGCTTCTTCTGCCCAAGCCCGGCAAAAAATGCGGAGACGAGCTTGCTCAGTGATGTGCGGTTCTCAGATGCGTAAGCCTGAGCTTGCGCGAGCACACGTTCATCCAGCTCGAAATTGATCTTGGCTTTGCTCATGCCCTAAGCTCCAAATCACCCCCAATTCTGGGTGTTTTCTTGGGACTTCGCAAGCTGCTTGAAGCGCCACATCCCGAAACAGGAAGACCCGGCGCTGGGCCGGGTCTCATTCTGGAGGTTCTGGTGCATCAGCTACATGATGCCGGCGCCATCGGGCCAGGCGGCTGACCTCAAGCTGCTTGCAGCTTGAACGTACCCACCACACCGGCCAGGGCGCTGGCCTGCTGGCGCAGGTTCTCGGCGGCGGCGGTGGATTGCTCCACCAGCGCGGCGTTCTGCTGCGTCATCTGATCGAGCTGGCTCACCGCGCCGTTCACCTGGCCAATGCCCAGGGTCTGCTCGCTGGCTGCGGCGGTGATCTCGGCAATCGCGGTGCTCACGCGCTGCACGCCTTCCACCACCTCGTCCATCGTGCGGCCGGCGTCCTGCACCAGGCGGGCACCGGCTTCCACGCGGTCGGCACTGGTGCCGATCAGCCGCTTGATCTCACGCGC
>CAKZXL010000011.1 GCA_937883885.1 uncultured Aquincola sp.
CCCTTTCCCGGCCGGCTCGAGGCCATCCTGCTGCGGCCTGCACGGGGCCAGGCCGCGCAGCGGGTCGATGCGGCCAACGTCATCGCGCAGCGCGGGCTGGAGGGCGACCGCAGCACCGCTGGGCCGGTGCGGGTGGGTGGTGGCGGCAAGCGGCAGGTGAGCCTGCTGCAGGCCGAGCACCTGCCGCTGATTGCGGCGTGGACCGGCCGTGCGTCGCTGGACCCGGCGCTGCTGCGGCGCAACCTGGTCGTCTCGGGGCTCAACCTGCTGGCCGCGCGCAGCCTGTTCGCCGATGCGCCGGTGCTGCTGTGCATCGGGCCCGAGGTGCAGTTGGAACTCACCGGCCCTTGCGACCCCTGCTCGAAGATGGAGGCAGCGCTGGGCCCGGGTGCCTACAACGCGATGCGCGGCCATGGCGGCATGACGGCGCGGGTGCTGGCCGGCGGCCGCATCGCGGTGGGCGATGCGGTGGTGGCGCAGCTGGCGCCGGCGCTGCAGCAGGCTCGTCTCTTCCTGTAAGCGGCTGGCGCACCGGCCGAGCCGGCATCCTGTTTGCCGAAGTCCCGGTGTGATGGCCCGGGGCCCGGGCCGATGGAGATGAACGAATGAAGATGGAGCAGACCCTGGCCGGCCGGCGCATCGCCGTGCTGGCGGCCGATGGATTCGAGAAGGTGGAGCTGGCGGTGCCCGTGGCCGCCATGCGCAGCGCGGGCGCGACGGTGGAGATCCTGTCGCTGCGCAAGGGCCACATCCGCGGCGTGAACCTGCATGAGCCGGCCGCCCGCGTGGCGGTGGACCGCATGGTGCAGGACGCCTACCCCGAGGACTACGACGCGCTGCTGATCCCCGGCGGCTTCATCAACCCCGACCTGCTGCGCCAGTCGCAGCCGGCGCGGCAGTTCGTGCGCCAGTTCGACGCGCTGGGCCGGCCGCTGGCCACGCTGTGCCACGGCCCCTGGGTGCTGGCTTCGGCGGGGCTCACCTCCGGCCGGCAGATGACTTCCTGGCCGGGCATCCGCGACGACCTGGTCAACGCCGGCGCCACCTGGCTCGACCAGCCGGTGGTGATCGACCGCAACTGGATCAGCAGCCGCGGTCCGCAGGACATGCTGAGCTTCGTCAAGGCGCTGCTGCCGCACTTTGCCGGCGCCCACCCCGACGAAGTGCAGAACGCGGTGCGCACGCTGTCGGCCCCGCAACGCACCGAAGCACCGGCCCTGGTGCTGGGCGTGATGCGCTGGCTGCCGCGGCCTTCGGTGCGCACGGTGGCCCTGCTGGGCCTGGGCGCGCTGGCCCTGGTGCTGCTGGGCCAGCGGCCCCGCCGCAGCCGCCGCGCACCCGACCGCGCCGAGCGCCGCTAGCATGCGCACTTGTACAGACAAGTGCGTGAGGCAGCGATGACGATGATGCGCAGGCAGGCCGGCAACCCCGCCGCCGGGGCCTGGATGGCCGGCCACCTGGTGGCCGCCCTGGCCGCCCTCGCCACCGGCAGCGCCGCAGCCACGCCTGCAGCCACGCCTGCAGCCGCCAGCCTGTGCCAGCCCGGGGAAGACACCGTCTTCAGCTGCCCGGCCGGCCGCAAGCAGATCGCGGTGTGCGCCTCACCGGGCCTGGGTGCCACCGGCGGCCAGTTGCAATACCGCTTCGGCCGGCCGGGTGCGGTGGAACTGCAATACCCGCCCGCCGACGGCTCCACCGCCGACTGGCGCGCCAGCGTGCGGGCCGGCAGCCTGATGTTCTCGGGCGGCGGCGGCGCCTGGCTGGCCCTCGACAAGGGCGACCACCGCTACGTGGTCTACACCGCCATCGGCCGCGGCTGGGGCACGAAAGAAGGTGTGGTGGTGGAACGTGCGGGCCGCCGCATCGCCCACGTGCCGTGCACGCAGGCGGCGCAATCGCAGCTGGGCCCCGACCTGGCCAGCCGCGCCGGCATCGCGCCCGACACGCGCGAGTTCGACCTCCCCTGACCCGTCGCCTCCTCCCAAAGAGGGAGGCGGCGCGGGCGCGTTAGGGATGGACCGGCCCGCCCCCGCGGGCGAACCATGGCGACCCCGGGCCCGTTGCGGCCCGACCCGTGCAGGAGTCCGCCATGATCCAGGTCGATGCCCAAACCATGCGCGAGGTGGCGCCGCATTTCAGCGGTGCCATGGCCGAGCGCCAGAACGCCATCATCAGCGCCGTGGGCGAGGTGCTGGCCACCACGCTGGACCGCTACGCGATCAACACCCGGCTGCGCATCGCGCACTTCCTGGGGCAGACCTGCCATGAGTCGGCGGGCTTTCGCACCACCGAAGAGTTTGCCAGCGGCGAGGCGTATGAAGGCCGGCGCGACCTGGGCAACCTGCAGCCCGGCGACGGCGTGCGCTACAAGGGCCGCGGCCTGCTGCAGCTGACCGGCCGCGCCAACTACCGCGAGGTGGGCGAGCTGATCGGCGTGAAGCTGGAAGAGCAGCCCGAGCGCGCGGCCGAGCCGGTGCTGTCGCTGCAGATCGCCTGCGAGTACTGGAAGCGCCGCAACCTCAATGCGCTGTGCGACGCCGACGACGTGGTGGCCGTGACCCGCGCGGTCAACGGCGGCACCAACGGCCTGGAAGACCGGCGCGTGTACACCGGCCGCGCCAAGGGCGCGATCGCGCGGCTGGAAGGCTTCGTGCTCAGCGGCGAGGCGCCGCCCACGCTGGGCCGCGCGGTGCTGCGCCGCGGCTCCAAGGGCGAAGCGGTGGGCCAGCTGCAGCGGCGGCTGCAGCAGCTGGGCTTCATGCTGGCCGCCGACGACGACTTCGGCGCCGGCACCGAAGTGGCGGTGGCCGCCTTCCAGCGCCAGCGCAACCTGCAGCCGGTGGACGGCATCGTCGGCCGCGACACCTGGGCCGCGCTGGATGCGGCGGCGTCGGGGCGCTGAGGCTCCCAAGCTCGCTGCCCCCCAGGCCTTGTCGAAGGGCCCTTCGGCCCTTGGGAGCGCGTTCAGCCTTCGTCTGAAGCATTACGATCGAGCACAGGACCAGGAACCGCTCAAGCTCGCCCCTTGACCTGCCTCGCGTGACCCGACAGCCCTTCTGGCGCCTTCGGCTCGAAGGCCGGCCCTGCCTCATCGATGACCATGGCGGCAGCCCGCTCATGCTGTCGCGCAAGGACGCTGCCTGGCTGGCCTGCGTGGCGCTGGAACCGGGCCAGCGCAGCCAGCGGGTGGCTGCCCTGGCCTGGCCGGCCACGGACGAGCGCGGCGCGCTCAACAACCTGCGCCAGCGGGTGCACCAGCTGCGCAAGAAAACCGGTGCGCGCCTGGTCGAGATGGCGCACACGCTGGTGCTGGCCACTGACCTGCGGCGCGACGAAGACCCTCTCTCCTGGGCGGCGCTGCAAGCCGACCCCGGCGCCTGGGATGCCGAACCGCTGGGCGACCTGACCTTTGACGGCGAAGTCGAGCTGGCCGCGTGGGTGGCCGGCGTGCGCGAACGGCACCGCCAACGGCGGCGTGAGGCGCTGGCCGCCCTCGCCGATGCTGCCGAACGCGACGGCCGCCACGCCGACGCGCTGATGTTCGCGCAGCGCCTGCATGCCGACGATCCGCTGTCCGAGCCGCTGCACCGGCAGCTGATGCGCCTGCACCATGCCCTGGGCGACACGGCCTCGGCATTGCGGGTGTACGACCGCGCCGAACGATCGCTGAGCGAGGAGCTGGGCCTGCGCCCCGGCGCCGAGACGCTCACGCTGCGCGAATGCCTGCTGCAAGGGCGGCAGCCGGTCGTCGGGTCGCCGCCCGAACTGCCGGCGACCCTGGCGCGGCCGCCCCGCCTGATCGGCCGCGAGCGCCCGCTGCGCGCGCTGGCGCAGGCACGCGGGCTCGGCGAGCCGGTTCTGGTCGTGGGCGAGGCTGGCGCCGGCAAGTCGCGCCTGCTGCAGGAAGCGCTGGGCGGGCTGGCCGATGTGCTGCAGCTGACCGCGCAGCCGGACGACGCGCAAGCCCCGTTCACCACCGCACAGCGGCTGTTGTCGCGCCTGCGTCGCTGGCCCCCGGCCCCGGACGCCAGCGGCGCAGAGCCGGACGCCAGACCGGCGCCCATGCCGGCGCAGCGCCTGCGACAGCAGCTCGCCGACGCGCTGGCCACTGCGCTGCAGCAGGGTCTGGGCACGGTCGTGGTGGACGACCTGCACTTTGCCGATGCGGCCAGCCACGAGCTGCTGCAGGGGCTGATCCTGGCGGCGGAGCCGCCGGCCCGGCCGGCCTGGGTGCTGGCCAGCCGCCCGCTGGCCGCCGACGCGGCGCAGCCCTGGACGAACGCCGACCGCCTGCAGTGGCTGGACCTGCCACCGCTGGACGAGGGTGGCGTGCACGACTTCGTGGCCAGCCTCTCGCTGCCCGGCGTTGACGCACAGGCCCTGGCGCCTGCGCTGCTGCGCCACGCGGGTGGCTTGCCGCTGCACCTGCTCGAGACCTTGCGGGCGGGCCTGCAGGACGGCGGTCTGGACGCCGCCGCACTGCCGCATCCGGCGTCGATCGAGCGGCGCCTGCAGGCCCGCTTGGCCCGTCTGCCGTCCGAATCGGCCGCGCTGGCGCGGCTGGTGGCGGTGGCTGGCAGCGACTTCGACATCGAGCTGGCCGAATGCCTGACCCAGCGCCCCGCGGTGATGCTGGCCGACGCCTGGCACCGGCTGGAAACGGCCCAGGTGCTGGACGGAGAAGGCTTTGCGCACGAGCTGGTGCGCCAGGCCATGCTGGCACTGACGCCGCGCGTGGTGGCCCGGCGCATCCACCGGCAGGTGGCGCAGGCCCTCGCCGCCCGCGGCGGCGAGCCGGCGCGCCTGGCAGCCCACTGGGAGGCCGGCGGCGAGCCGGCGCAGGCGGCCACTGCCTACGAAGCCGCGGCCGACCGCGCCCATGCAGCCTCGCGCCCGCGCGAACAGGCGGCGCTGCTGCGCCAGGCCGCCGCCGCGTGGGAAGCGGCAGGCCAGGGCGGCGCCGCGCTGCGGGCCCGTGCACGCGCCATCGTGCCCACCGTGCTGGGCGAGGGGCTGGACCCGGCGCTGCTGGCCAGTACCGCCCTGATCGAGGCCGAGGCCGAAGCCGCCGACCTGGGACATGCCTGGGCCGCGCATGCCACGGCCCTGGTGTGGGGCGGCCGCGCGGCCGAGGCCGAGCCGGCCGCACAGCAGGCCCTGCGTCTGCTGCCAGCGGCCGCGGTGACACCGCGGCGCGAGGCCTTGCAGGCGCTGGCGATGGCTTTGTCGATGCAGGGCCGTGCGCCGCAGGCTGTGGCCCTGCTGCAGCCCGGCTGGCCCACGCTGGACCAGCAGGCCCCGCCCGCCGACTGCCTCGACTATGCCGGGGCCTACCTGATGGCACTGGTCAACGCCGGCCGGCTGGGCGACTCGCTGGCCGTGGCACGCCGCCAGCTCGGCTGGGCTCGCGCCACGGACAACCGGCTCGTCGAGCTCAACGCCTGGATCAGCGTGGGCTATGTGCACCTCAAGCGCGGAGAAGCCCGCGACGCGGTGGACGCCGGGCGCGAAGCGCGCGAGCTGGGCCGCGGCGTGCCGGAGCTGCAAACCCAGTCGCGCATGAACGACGTCGCACTGGCGCTGGCCGAGGCCACCTGTGGTCATTTCCGCGCCGCGCTGCCGCTGGCCCGGTCGGCGCTGGACCATATGTCGCAGGCCATGCCGGGTTCCAACTTCCAGGCCGTCGCCGCGCTGGCGCTGGCCTGGACCTGGCTGCAACTGGGCGAACCCGGGCGCGCGTTGCCGCTGCTGCAGCAGGACCTGCCCCACGCCGTGCCCGAAAGCGCGGTGCAGCGCCGTTTGCTCCTGGGCCAGGCGGCCGAGCTGCTGGGCGAACCGGAAGCCGAGCGGCACTACCGGGAGGCGGCCGAAATAGAGCCGACGCGGCGGATGGCTTCGACCCTGCTGGCCGAACTGGCGCTGCATCGCCGCGCCGCCGACACCGCCGCCGCGCACGCAGCCTGGGCCGTGATGCAGGAGGCGCAAGCACGCGAGCTGCACGGCGTGGCGGCGGAAGCGGCGGCCACCGCCGTGCAGGCCAGGGCAGCGGCCGCGCCACGCACGCTGGCGCCGCACGACGTGGCGCATGCCGAGCATCTGGTGCGGCAGTACCGGGCGGCCTACACCAGCTGGACGCGCCAGTGGCTGGCCTGCGCCGCCGCCCACACGGCGCTGGGCGACGCGGTGGCCGCCGCACGCTGCCGCAGCCTGGCCGCCGACTGGCTGCAACAGGCGCTGAAGACCCAGGTGCCGCCGGAAGGCCGGGCGGGTTTCAGTCGACACCCCTGGCATGCCGAGCTGCTGCAGGCAGCGCGTGGCCGCGCTGGTTGCTCAGTCGAGGCGCAGGCCGGGCACCTGCACGGGGGCGCGCTGTGATTCGTTCCCATCGACGCCCAGCTCGCCACTGAAGTTGAAACCCCAGGCCCAGACGCTGCCATCGGTGCCCAGCACCAGCGTGTGGAAGCTGCCGACCGACATCGCCTTGACCGGCGGCAGGCCCGGCACCGGCTGGGCCACGAGGCTGGCCTGGGCCGTGGGTCCGAGTCCCAGCGCCGGGCCCGAGGGGCCCCACGTGTGCACGGTGCCGCCGGCGTCGAGCGCCAGGCCGTTGAGCAACTGAATGCCGAGCGCCACCACGTTCTGCGGCACGGCCAGGCGCACCGGGCTGCTGCGGTCGGTGGTGGTGCCGTCCCCCAGCTGGCCGTAGTCGTTGCGACCCCAGGCCCAGACGCTGCCCGCCGTGTCCAGCGCGAGGCAGTGCTCGCCGGTCAGGCCGGCCACCGGGCTGAAGCCGCTGCAGGTGGCCTGGGTCACCGCGGGCAGACCCGCCACTTCGTCGATGCGGCCTTCGGCCACCAAGGCCAGACTGCCGTCGCGGCGGGTCGCTGCAACCGCACAGTTCGTCGAAGAGGCCGCGGTGCCGATGTGGGCCACCTGGCTCAGACCCGACACTGCCGTCGCCTGGCTGCCGACCAGGCGCCACAAGCTGCCGTCGGTGCGCAGCGCGTAGGTGACCGAGGGGCAGTGCACGGCCTGCTGCAGGTTGCCGGCGGCGGCCACCGCCACCGGCGAGTTGCCGTAGGCGGTGCCCCAGGCCAGCAGGCTGCCATCCGGCCGCAGCACGAAAGAGTCGTTGAACAGGGCGCCGCTGGGCGTGGCCACCACGGCGGCCGCGCCGGCCAGCTCCGTCAGCGCACGAGCGGGGCTGCCGGCGATCGCCGCACTGGCGCCCCCGCCCACCATCGCGCTGCCCCAGACCAGCACACGGCCATCGGCCTGGACCGCCAGCGAATACCCGGCGCCTGCGGCGATGCGGGGCCCGCTGATGGCAGCCGCAGGAGCTGGCGCGGGCGCGGGCGCGGGCGCGGGCGCGGGTGCGGGTGCGGGTGCGGGCGCAGGTGATGGGGCGGGCTCGGGCGCGGGGCTCGGTGCGGGTGCCGGCTCAGGTGCAGGTGCCGGCTCAGGTGCGGGCGCAGGAACCGGGGCCGGCGAAGGGCTCTGGGCCGCTGGCTCATCGGCGCTGCTGCCGCTGCCACCGCCGCCGCAAGCCCCCAGCGTGCCGGCGGCCGCGACCATCATGGCCAGCGAGGCGAGCGCGCGCAGGCGCGGGCAGGAACAGGCGATCGCCAGCCCGGACGGCTGGCTCGGCAAGGGGTGCAACATGGACTCTCCTGGTGGTGCATGACGGGCATGCCGCCGTCGAGGGCGGCACGCCGTCATGGTTGACGCAGGCGAGTTAGCGCAGAGTTATCGGGGGTCGGCGGCCGGCAGTGCCGCGCGCCCGGCGTGGCGCGACCAGGCGCTCACACCTTCGCCAGGTCCAGCCGGCTGGTTTCCCGGCTGGTGGCCAGCGCCGCCAGCGTCAGCAGGCCGTTGGCCGCCAGGTACAGCCCCACGCCCCACAGGCCGTAGGCCTTGTTCAGGTCGATGGCCACCAGCGTGGGCAGCGAGGCGCCGACGATGGAGGCCAGGTTGTAGGCCATCGAGGCGCCGGAGTAACGCACCTCGGTCGGGAACAGCTCGGGCAGCAGCGCGGCCATCGGGCCGAAGGTGCAGCCCATCAGCGCCATGCCCACCACGATGAAAGCCAGCACCGAAGCCGGCGTGCCGTGGTCCAGGAACTGCGGCATCAAGAGGCCGAAACCCATGATGCCCACCGTCACCACCGTCAGCCAGCGGCGGCGGCCGTAGCGGTCGGCCAGCTTGCCGGCCAGCAGGCAGAAGATGCCGAACACCACCGCGCCCACCAGCAGGATGCCGGTGAAGGTGTTGGCCGGAATGCCCAGCCCGGTGGCATGGCCGGCGGGCGACACCGCCGCCGGGCTCTTGGAATACACCTGCACGAAGGCCGTCATCAGGTAGAACAGCACGTAGGTGGTGGTCATGATCAGCGTGCCCTGCAGCACGCGGCCGCCATGGCGGCGGAACACCGCGCTCACCGGCGCCTGCTCGGTGCGGCCCGACTTCTCCACGTCCTGGAACACCTGGCTTTCATGCAGCGTCAGCCGCACGTACAGGCCCACGCCCACCAGCACGATGGACAGCACGAACGGGATGCGCCAGCCCCAGGCCACCATCGATTCCGGTCCGATCAGCCAGGTGATGAGGAAAAACACGCCGTTGGCCATGAAGAGGCCGATCGGCGCGCCCAGCTGCGGAAAGCTGCCGAACCAGCCGCGCTGGCCGGCGGGCGCGTTCTCGGTGGCCACCAGCGCCGCGCCGCCCCACTCACCCCCCAGGCCGATGCCCTGGCCGATGCGGAACAGGCACAGCAGCAGCGGCGCGGCGATGCCGATCTGCTCATAGCTGGGCAGCAGGCCGATGGCCACGGTGGACAGGCCCATGGTCAGCAGCGAAGCCACCAGCGTGCGCTTGCGGCCGATGCGGTCGCCGAAGTGGCCGAACAGCGCCGAGCCGATGGGCCGCGCCAGAAAGGCCAACGCCAGCGTGCTCAGCGACAGCAGCGTGGCCGCCGACGGATCGCCCTTGGGAAAGAACTGGCTGTTGAACACCAGCACCGCGGCAGCGGCGTAGATGTAGTAGTCGTAGAACTCGATGGCGGTGCCAATGAGCGAAGCAATGGCCACATGGCGGGGCGAGTTGCGCGGCCCCGGGGTGGCGGAGTGGGTAGCAGACATCTGATCCTTGGGCGTGCGCCGGCCGCAAACGGCCATGCGCGGCACCACCGGGGCCAGCCGTGCAAGGCACGCGCAGGCGGGCGGTGGGCAGGTAGCGGTGGAATTGGCGTGAGTGGCGACGCGGATGGCCGCCCTGCCGAGCGCCGGCCGCCTTCTGGGCGGTACTGCTTCAGGCGCTGGCTGCCGTGGGGATGCCGGCAGGCGCCATGCGCTCGGGGATCAGGGATTCTACGGGGGTGCTCATCCCCCTGTGGCCCGCCAGGCCGTCGCAAAGGCCTGGGCCAGCGCGCCCACCTCCACCGCGCTGCGGCCGGGGGCATACAGCGCCGAGCCCAGGCCGAAGCCGTTGGCGCCCGCGCGGCGGTAGTCGGCCATGCGCTCGGGCGTGATGCCGCCCACCGGCAGCAGCGCCACCTCGGCCGGCAGCACGGCGCGCATGGCCTTCACCGCGGCGGGGCTGATCAGCTCGGCCGGGAACAGCTTGAGCGCATCGGCGCCGGCACTCAGCGCCGCGAAGGCTTCGGTCGGCGTGGCCACGCCGGGCACGCAGAGCAGGCCGGCGGCCTTGGCTTCGCGGATCAATGCCACGTCGGCATGCGGCATCACCGCCAGGTCGGCGCCCACGTCCACCAAGCGGGCCAGTTGCTCGGGCTGCAGCACGGTGCCGGCACCCACCAGCACCTCGGGCGGCAGGTGGCGGCGCAGCTGCTCGATGCTGTCGAAGGGATCGGGCGAATTCAGCGGCACCTCGATGAGGTGGAAGCCGGCTTCGGCCAGCGCGTTGCCCACGTCGATGGCTTCGGCCGGCTGCAGGCCGCGCAGGATGGCCACCAGCGGCAGCAGGCGCTGCGCCTGCGCAAAGCGGTGGGCCAGCAGATGGGCTTGGGGATGGGGAGTGATGAGGCTCATGCGGCAAGTCCTTGGCTCAGCAGGCCGGCGGCCCGCGCGAACTGGTGCAGCCCTTGGGGCGCGGTGTTGCCCAGCAGGGCCGCCGGTGCGTGGTCCAGGGCACGCAGCGCGCCTGCGTAACGGGCCAGCAGCGCCGGGTCGCCGATCAGCGCC
>CAKZXL010000012.1 GCA_937883885.1 uncultured Aquincola sp.
CGGCCCGCGGCGGGCGCACGGCGCCTTCGGCGGCTTCACCGGCGGCAAAGGCCTGCACGGTCTCGGTGCTGCGCGCTGCGTCGCCTTCGGCGCGCTCGCGGCGGTTGTCGCGGCGGCCTTCACGGCGGTCGCCGTTGCGGCTTTCACGGCTTTCACGGCCTTCACGGTTGTCGCCACGGCCTTCGGCGTTGCGCTCGGCGCGGTCTTCACCGCGGCCACCACGGGCGTTGCCGGCGTCGGCGCCGCGGCCTTCGGCCGGCTTGCCGTCGCGGCGCTCGCCACGCTCGCCGCGGTTGCCACCGCGCTCGCCGCGTTCGCCACGGCCACCGCGGCGGCCGTCACGGCCTTCGCGCTTGTCGCCGGCCGGGGCAGGGGCCACCGGGGCGGCCACGGGTGCCGCCACCGGCGCCGGTGCGGGCGCCGCTTCAGGAATGCCGAACAGCTTCTTCAGGAAGCCCATGAAACCACCGCTGGCGGGGGCCGGCGCCGGGGCAGGCACCGGGGCCGGGGCGGGCACGGGCGCCGCCGCCACCGGGGCGGGCGCGGGGGCCGGCTTGGGCGGCGAGATGGGCGCGGGGGTCTCGGGCAGGATGCCCTTGATCACCGGCTCCTGCTTGGCCTTCTTCTCGTTGGCGTCGCGGCGGCGGGTGATGCCGACTTCGTCCTCCGGCTCCTCGACCATGGTGTAGCTGGCCTGCAGGCCTTCCAGGCGCGGGTCGTCGTGGCGCAGGCGCTCCAGCCGGTAGTTGGGCGTCTCCAGGTGCTTGTTGGGCACCAGCAGCACGGTGATGCGCTGCTTCAGCTCGATCTTGGTGATCTCGGTGCGCTTCTCGTTGAGCAGGAAGCTGGTCACTTCCACCGGCACCTGCACATGCACGGCGGCGGTGTTTTCCTTCATCGACTCTTCCTGCACCATGCGCAGGATCTGCAGCGCCGAGCTTTCGGTGTCGCGGATGTGGCCGGTGCCGTTGCAGCGCGGGCAGGTGATGTGGCTGCCTTCGCTCAGCGCGGGGCGCAGGCGCTGGCGGCTGAGTTCCAGCAGGCCGAACTTGCTGATGGCGCTGAGCTGCACCCGGGCGCGGTCGAAGCGCAGCGCGTCCCGCAGGCGCGTCTCCACCTCGCGGCGGTTCTTGCTCTCCTCCATGTCGATGAAGTCGACCACGATCAGGCCGCCCAGGTCGCGCAGCCGCATCTGGCGGGCGATTTCGTCGGCCGCTTCCAGGTTGGTGCGGGTGGCGGTTTCTTCGATGTCGCTGCCGCGGGTGGCGCGGGCCGAGTTGACGTCGATCGACACCAGCGCTTCGGTGTGGTCGATCACGATGGCGCCGCCCGAAGGCAGGTTCACCGTGCGGCTGAAGGCCGTCTCGATCTGGTGCTCGATCTGGAAGCGGCTGAACAGCGGCGCGTCGTCACGGTAGCGCTTCACGCGATTTGCCGTCTCCGGCATCACGTGGTTCATGAACTGCTGCGCCTGATCGTAGATGTCGTCGGTGTCGATCAGGATCTCGCCGATGTCGGCGGTGAAGTAGTCGCGGATCGCGCGGATCACCAGCGACGACTCCTGGTAGATCAGGAACGCACCCTTGCCCGCCTGCGAAGCGCCGTCGATGGCGGTCCACAGCTTGAGCATGTAGTTCAGGTCCCACTGCAGCTCGGCGGCCGAGCGGCCGATGCCCGCGGTGCGGGCGATCAGGCTCATGCCCTTGGGGTATTCCAGCTGCTCGAGGTTCTCCTTCAGCTCTTCGCGGTCTTCACCCTCGATGCGGCGGCTGACGCCACCGCCGCGCGGGTTGTTGGGCATCAGCACCAGGTAGCGGCCGGCCAGCGAGACGAAGGTGGTGAGTGCGGCGCCCTTGTTGCCGCGCTCTTCCTTTTCCACCTGGACCAGCAGTTCCTGGCCTTCCTTGATGACCTCGTTGATGCGGGCGTTCTTGACGTCCGCGCCTTCCTTGAAATACGAGCGGGAGATTTCCTTGAACGGCAGAAAACCGTGGCGATCTTCGCCGTAATCGACGAAACAGGCTTCCAGCGAAGGCTCGACGCGGGTGACGACGGCCTTGTAGATATTGCCCTTGCGCTGTTCGCGCCCTTCAAGCTCGGTTTCGAAGTCGAGCAGTTTCTGCCCGTCGACGATCGCCAGACGCCGCTCTTCCGGCTGCGTGGCGTTGATCAGCATGCGCTTCATGTGCACTCCAAACGTGACACGTCCCCTTCCGCGAGGAAGGCGACTCACCGATGCACGAGCACTCGTTTGGAACCGGAAGGAATCGCCCTGGACTGCGGTGGTGATCGCGATGCGATCAGCTATGCAGCGTTGGCGCGTGCGTCGCAGGCTCCGGCGAAGGTGCTGGCGGCGTGACTTCCCGGGCGCGCCGTGCGGCGCACGGCGGCAGCATGGCAGGGGCCCCGGCCGGATAGGCGCGGGACCGCAGGCGGCGGCTGGAGGGGAATGACGGCGACAGCATGCGCTGGGTCACTGGACGCGTGGGCCTGGCCGTTGAAGGCCAGGCACCAGGAAACCTTGTTCTTGCCGTTGCGACGACCTACTTCGGCCGCGCTCGGGTGGGTTCTTCGACGGTGTCTCTTCCGCGGAACCCCCGGGGCTGCCGGGTCACTTGGGGACCGGGCCCGCCGCGGGCGCACTACGTTGCATCACCTGGTTTTCGGGCTTTCGCCCACTGGCCGCGTTGGTGGTGGGGCGCCCGGGTAAACTTTTACGACTCAAGCACTAGCAGCACCAACGTGGTCGCGCGGATTATAGAAACAAAAGCCGACGCGCCTGCCGTGCAACGGCTGGTCATCGACGAAAACTCGGCCGGGCAGCGGCTGGACAATTTTTTGCTGCGGGTGCTCAAGGGCGTGCCGAAGACGCACGTCTACCGCGTCATCCGCTCGGGCGAGGTGCGCGTCAACAAGGGCCGCGCCGGCGCCGACACCCGGTTGGAGATGGGCGACGAGGTGCGCGTGCCCCCGGTGCGCCTGCCCGACCGGCAGGACGCGCCGGCCGCGCCGCCGCGCGAATTTCCGCTGCTGTATGAAGACGACCACCTGCTGGCCATCGACAAGCCGGCCGGCGTGGCGGTGCACGGCGGCAGCGGCGTGAGCTTCGGCGTCATCGAGCAACTGCGCCGCGCGCGGCCGCAGGCAAAATTTCTGGAGCTGGTGCACCGGCTGGACAAGGAAACCTCCGGCATCCTGCTGCTGGCCAAAAAGCGCAGCGCGCTCACCGCGCTGCAAGACCAGTTCCGCGCCCGCGACACCGGCAAGACCTACGCGGCGCTGGTGATCGGCGCCTGGCCGGCCAGCCGCAAGGTCATCGACGTGCCGCTGCACAAGTTTTTGGACGCCGCCGGCGAGCGCCGGGTGCGCACCGCGGTGGGCGAAGACGAAGGCAAGCGCTCCATCACGCTGGTGAAGGTGGCGGCCACCTATGCGCAGTTCACGCTGCTGGACGTGACCATCAAGACCGGCCGCACGCACCAGATCCGGGTGCACCTGCAGCATGAGGGCCACCCCATCGTCGGCGATCCCAAGTACGGCGACTTCGAGCTCAACCGCGAAGTGGCCCGCGGCCCGCTGCGATTTGCGCGCATGTTCCTGCATGCCCGGCGCTTGGCCTTCGACCATCCTGCCACCGGCCAGCGCATCGAGCTGGCTGCCGACCTGCCCACCGAGTGCCAGCAGTTGCTGGCGAGCCTATGACTGCCAATGCCCTTCGACCCCGCCGTTTCGACCTCATCGCCTTCGACTGGGACGGCACGCTGTTCGATTCCACCGCGCTGATCGTGCAGTGCATCCAGGGCGCGGCGCGCGACATCGGCGTGGCGGTGCCCAGCGATGCCGACGCCGCCTACGTCATCGGCCTGGGCCTGCACGACGCGCTGCAGCACTGCGTGCCCGGTCTGCCGGCCGAGCGTTACCCCGAGCTGGGCGCGCGTTACCGCCACCACTGGTTCGCGCGCCAGCACGAGGTGCTGCTCTTCCCCGGCACGCTGGAGATGCTCAACGACCTCAAGGCCCGCCACCACTGGCTGACCGTGGCCACCGGCAAGGGCAAGCGCGGGTTGGACGAAGCGCTGGCGCATTCGGGCCTGGTGGAGATGTTCGACGGCACGCGCACCGCCGACCGCACCGCCTCCAAGCCCGACCCGCTGATGCTGCATGAGCTGATGCGCGAGTTCGGTGCCGACCCCGAGCGCACGCTGATGATCGGCGACACCACCCACGACCTGCAGATGGCCGCCAATGCCGGCGTGCCCAGCGTGGCCGTGAGCTACGGCGCGCATGAGCCCGAGGCGTTCCACGCCTTCGAGCCGCTGTTCGTCGCGCATTCCACCCGCGAACTGCACGACTGGCTGCTGCAGCATGCCTGAGGCCGCCCTGCCGCCCGCGGCCGCCGAACTGCCGGCGCAGCACCTCTGCGCTTCGGCCGACCTGGCAGAGCGCGGTCAGGCGCGGGTGTTCGACCTGCTGCTGTACGGCGCGCCGACGCGCGGCTTTGCGCTGCGTTTCGACGGCCGCGTCGTGGGCTACGTCAACCGCTGCGTGCATGTACCCACCGAGATGGACTGGCAGGAAGGCCAGTTCC
>CAKZXL010000013.1 GCA_937883885.1 uncultured Aquincola sp.
GCCTTGGCGATGGAAAACGACTGCCCCAGCGCCACGATGGTGAGCGCAAAGGCCAGGCCGGCCAGCTCGGGCACCTGGCTCCACGACACCTGCGGCACCGTGAGCGGCGGCCAGGCCGAACCCACTTCACCCACGGTGCGCACCGGCGGCCACAGGCTGCCCTGGGCCAGCCACCAGCCGGCCAGCGTGCCTGCGGCCAGGCCCATCAGCATGAAAGGTGAGCTGCGCCGCCAGCGCCGCAGACCCAGCGCGGTGGCCAACGCCAGCGAGCCCGCGAGCAGCGCAGCGGGATTGAGCCCTTCGATGCGGCGCACCACCTCCACCACCACGGTGCCGGCGCTCTGGCCGGCGGGCAAGGCAATGCCCAACAGGTCGTGCGAGGCATGCACCGCGATCAGCAGCGCGGCGCCGGCGGTAAAGCCCTGCAGCGCGGCCGGCGAGATGAAGTTGGCCAGCGTGCCCAGCCGCAGCAGGCCGATGAGCGCCTGCATCACGCCCACCATCAGCGTGACCACCAGCGCCAGCTGCACGTACTGCGGCGTGCCCACCGCGGCCAGCGGCGCCAGCATCGCGTACAGCGCCAGCGAGTTGGCATTGGTGGGCCCCGACATCACATGCTGGCTGCTGCCGGCCAGCGCTGCCACCAGGCACGGCAGCACTGCGGTGTACAGGCCGAACTGCGGCGGCAGCCCGGCCAGCGTGGCAAAGGCGATGGCCTGCGGCAGCACCAGCACCGCGCCCAGCAGGCCGGCCAGGGCGTCGGCCTTGAGCGTGCTGCGCGAGAGCTCGAACACCCAGTCGCCCAGCAGGCGGGCGGCGGCCCGTTGCAGCGGGCGGGGTGGCACGGGGATGGAGGCGGAGCGCGGCGCGTCAGTGGGCATGCGAAACGGCAGGGGCGGCAGGAGCGGCAAGGCGACGACAGCTGGCAACCCGAGGGTGCACCGCAGCCGCCTGGGTGGCCATGGGCGGTGGACCGCCAGCGCAGCCCATGATAGGCGCCGCCCGTGGTGCACCGCGCCGGGGTGGAACGGCGCATGCATGCTGCAGCGCATCAACTTCGCCGATGGAGGCCTGCATGCTGGACACCACGACCACGCGCTTCTCCCACGTCAAGCCCGGCCAGACGCTGTGGCGCGGCGAAGGGCTGCGGGACTTCTTCCTCTACCGCGACCTGGGCGTGGCCGATGCCACCAACGGCCAGGTGATCGCGCAGCTGGTCAAGGCCAACACCGCGCCCGAAAAAGGCACCGGCTGGCACCGGCATGAGGCGCAGTTCCACTTGGTGTACATGCTCAAAGGTTGGGCGCGCTTCATGTACGGCGACCAGGAAACGCTGGTCGAAGCGGGCGACATGGTGCACCAGCGCCCCGGCATCGTGCACTTCCTGTTCGACTACTCGCCCGACATGGAGTACCTGGAGATCGTCGGGCCGGCCGACTTCGGCACCGTGGACGTGGAAGGCCCTTGCGCGGTGCCAGCGCCAGGCGCCTGGCCAGCCGCTTGAGCCGCCAGCCCGCCTGATCAGAATTCCATGTCGAGCTCTTCGATGTCGTCGGGCTCTTCCAGCGCGGCGCGGCGCCAGGCCTGCATCTCGGGCTCGGCCAGCATGCGGGCGGCATAGCCGCCGCACAGCTCGTCCAGCGCCACATGGTAGGTCTTGAAGCGGGTGGCCACCGGCGCGTACATCGCGTCGGCCATGCCGCGCTGCGTGCCGAACAGGTAAGGCCCGCCGTACTGCTGCAGGCAGTCGCGCCAGATCTCCAGCACGCGGTCGATGTCGGCCTGCGCACGGTCCCAGATGCGAAAACCCGGTGAATCGCCCTTGAGGTTCATCGGCAGCGCCGAGCGCAGGTTGCCGAAGCCCGAATGCATCTCGCCGCACACCGAGCGGCAATGCGCGCGCGCCACGCGGTCGGCGGGCAGCAGGCCGGCCTCGGGCCTCAGCTCGTTGAGGTATTCGCCGATGGCCAGCGTGTCCCACACGGTGGCGCCCTCGTGCCGCAGGCAGGGCACCAGGATGGAAGGCGACATCAGCAGCAGTTCCTTGCGGGCGGCGATGTCGTCGGGCGCGACGCGGATCTCGTCCACCTCCAGCCCGGCATAACGCGTGAGCAACCAGCCGCGCAGCGACCAGGACGAGTAGTTCTTGCTGCTGATCGTCAACGTGGCGCGGGCCATGGTGTTCCTTGAGCGACAACGACGGGGCGATCGACGCAACTGCTGTGCCACGCTGGCTCGTTAGTTGCGTGGACTGCGCATGCTTTACGACACCTACCAGGCGCATGCCGATCTGATGTGGCCCTGGCGTGCGATGGCGCGCAGCAGCCTGCCGCTGTTCGAAGGCTCGCTGAAGGCGCTGCTGCAGCTGCCCGCCGTGCGCAAGACCGCCGCGGCCCTGGACGTGTTCAGCCTGGCCGAGGTCACACACCAGCGGCTGCCTTTCGGCATCGACAGCGTGCGGGTGCACGGCGAGCCGACCGCGGTGGAAGAAGAAGTGGTGCTGGCCACACCCTTCGCTTCGCTGCTGCACTTCAAGAAGCCCGGCATCACCGACCAGCCGCCGCTGCTGATCGCCGCGCCGATGTCGGGCCACTTCGCCACGCTGCTGCGCGAGACGGTGCGCACCACGCTGCGCGACCACGACGTGTACATCACCGACTGGCACAACGCCCGCGACGTGCCGCTGGCCGCCGGCCGCTTCGGGCTCGACGAGTACATCGAGCACCTGATCGACTTCATGGCCCACATCGGCCCCGGCGTGAACCTGCTGGCCATCTGCCAGCCCTGCGTGGCCGCGCTGGCCGCCACCGCATTGATGGCCGAAGACGAGCACCCCGCCACGCCGCGCACGCTCACGCTGGCGGCCGGCCCGCTCGATTGCCGCATCAGCCCGACGGCGGTGAACAAGCTGGCCGTCACCAAGCCCATCTCGTGGTTCGAGCAGCGCCTGATCGCCCGCGTGCCGCTGCGCTTCAAGGGCGCGCTGCGGCGGGTGTACCCGGGCTTCGTGCAGCTGTCGGCCTTCATGAGCATGAACCTGGAGCGGCACGTGCAATCGCTGCGCGAGATGTATGCCGCGGTGGCCGCCGGCGAGCATGACAAGGCCGAGCCGGTGCGCCGCTTCTACGAAGAGTATTTCGCGGTGGCCGACCTGCCGGCCGAGTTCTACCTGGAGACGGTGCAGCGCGTGTTCCAGGACTACGACCTGCCGCTGGGCAAGCTCACTTGGCGCGGCCGACCGGTGCGGCCACAGGCCATCCGCCGCACCGCCCTGCTGACCATCGAAGGCGAGCGCGACGACATCTGCGCCGTCGGCCAGACGCTGGCCGCGCACGAGATGTGCAGCGAATTGCGCCCCACCCGCAAGAGCCACTACGTGCAGCCCGGCGTGGGGCACTACGGCGTGTTCAGCGGCCGGCGGTGGGACACGCAGATCTACCCGATGCTGCGGGACGTGGTGTACCGCAGCCGCTGAGCCTCAACCCACCGCGGCCAGCGGCCCCACCCCACGCGGGGTCGCAGGTGCGGATGCGGGTGAAGCCGCAGGTGCAGGTGCAGGCGCCGCGGCCACATCGGCCACCGCCACCGCCACCGGCCGCATCAGGTCGGCCGCGGTCTGGCCTTGTTCCAGTGCGGCCACGCAGCGGCGCCACGGCTCGTCGGCGCCCAGCAGCTTGAAGCCGTAGAAGCCGCCATACACCGAGCTGCGCCCGCCGTTGCGCATGATGCGCACCTGCAGGGTCGAGCGCTCCTGGTCGCCCAGTTCCACCACGGCCGTGCCTTGTGCATCCAGCGGCAGCGGCACCTTGCACTCGGCCTGGAAACCACCGGCCGAAACCTCGATCACCGTCAACGGCAAGGCCACGCCGCCCAGCACCAGCTGCGCCGGGCAGCGCAGCGAATAACGCTGGTGGCGCCGCAGCGGGTGGTGGCCGATGGCCTGCGGCTGGCGGCCGGGCAGCACCGGGTCGTAGTCCGGCAGGCCGTAGATGGAGCGCAGCAGCAGCCGCTTGCGCTCGTCCAGTTCGGCAAAGCCCTGGGTCATCCGGTTGAAGAAGTGGTCCAGCAGCTCCGGCGTCATGACCGGATCGTTGGTGGTGTGGTAGCGGCGCTGCGGCAGCTGGATGTGGGGCAGCCGCGTTTGCACGAAGTACTTGAACAGGTTCTTGCGCGCGCTGCGGCTGCCGTACACCCGCTCGAACAGCGCCGGCGCCTGGGCCAGGTCCAGCGTGGCGCCCACGGCCGGCGCGCCGTTGGCGAAGTCGTACTTGTCCACCACGTTGCCGCGCAGCCGCTGGAAGAACAGCAGCGACTCGTACAACTCGATCTTGTCGGGGTTCACCGCGATGACCAGGTGGCGCACATCGAAGTACCGGGTGCAGTACTCGTACATGAACTTCATCAGCGGAAACAGGATGGCGCCGCCGGTCTTGCGGTAGTCGGGGTGCACCGCCAGCGCCGAGATCTCGGCGATCTGGCCTTCCTTGGCGCGCACCTCGTTGAGGTCGAAGGCGGCCTGCAGCGGAAAGCCGAACACGCCCTCGCGGATCATCGACATCGTGCCCACCACGCGGCCATCGATCTTGGCGCACAGCGTGGTGGTGGTGGGCAGCGCGTGGTAGGGCGTCACGCGCAGGCCCGAGGGGTGCGGCTTCATGAAGCCGCTGGCCACATAGGCATCGTGCAGCAGCTGGAAGCAGGCGGTCAGCTCTTCACGCGTGTCGGCGATCTTGAGCTGCAGGTGCCCGGGCGGCGCGGGGTCGCAATCGATCATCCGCCGGTACAGCGCGAAGCGCCAGCGCACCGGCATCACGTTGAGGGCGCGGCGCACGGCCTGGTGCCACTGCTTGCGGAAGGAAGATCGTTGGATGCGCGCCATGGTGTCTGCCCCGGTGGTGGTTCATGTCCCCGGAGCGGCGCGCACACTTCGCCATCGGCTGCTGCCACTGTACCTGCCCCGACCAGGCCTCTTCACCACCTTGTGCACCGCGGGCGCGGTGCAGGGGCCCGTTGCGGGGCGGCTGCGCGGCAGGCGCATCGCTCCTGTCAGGAGCTTCGACCTGCGTGCAGGCGCACTTGAGCTGGCGAAACGAATGGATACCACCCCGCGCGGCGGCGGGGTGTGCGGGCCGGCTTCAGCCGTTCTTGATGCGGGCCACCACCGCCTGCGCGAACTCGGGCGTGCTGGCCTTGCCGCCCAGGTCGCCGGTGCGCACCTGATCGACGTTCAGCGTCTGGTCGATGGCGGTGCGCAGCTGGGTCGCCAGGTCTTGCCGGTTCACGTGGTCCAGCATCATGGCCGCGGCCAGCATCAGCGCCACCGGGTTGGCCTTGCCCTGGCCGGCGATGTCGGGCGCCGAGCCGTGCACCGCCTCGAAGATGGCGGCATTGGCGCCGATGTTGGCGCCCGGCGCCATGCCCAGGCCGCCCACCAGACCGGCCACCAGGTCGGAGATGATGTCGCCGAACAGGTTGGTGGTGACGATGACGTCGAACTGCCAGGGGTTGAGCACCAGCTTCATCGCGCAGGCGTCGACGATCACCGTCTCCAGCTCGAACTGGCCCTTGTACTTGCTTTCATACAGCTGCTGGCCGGTTTCCAGGAAGATGCCGGTCAGCGCCTTCATGATGTTGGCCTTGTGCACCAGCGTCACCTTCTTGCGGCCGTTGGCCACCGCGTACTCGAAGGCGAACTCCAGCGCCCGGCGGCTGCCCTGCCGGGTGTTGATGCCGGTGGCCATGGCCACGGCGTGCGGGTCGTTGTCGATCTGCACGTAGTGCTCGTGGCCGATGTACAGGCCTTCGAGGTTTTCGCGCACCACCACCAGGTTGACCTTCTCGTAGCGGCCACCGGGCACGATGGTGAGTGCCGGGCGCAGGTTGGCGTAGAGCTGGAATTCTTCGCGCAGCCGCACGTTGGACGAGCGATAGCCGCCGCCCGAGGGCGTTTCCAGCGGGCCCTTCAACGCCAGCCGGGTGCGGCGGATGCTGTCCAGCGCCGCCTTGGGCAGCGGGTCGCCGGCCGACTTGACGCCGGCCAGGCCGGCCTCCTGCCGGTCCCATTCGAAGGGCGCGCCCAGCGCGTCCAGCGCCGCCAGCGTGGCGTCGACGATTTCAGGGCCGATGCCGTCGCCCGGGATGAGCGTGGCGGGAATGGGGGTGGAGGTGGTGGCAATGGACATGGCAGAAGGGCTGGATCGGTGACGGTTCATGGTATGCCATGCCCGGGCCCGCCAGCCCCTTTCAGGGCCAAGAACTGATTGAAATGTCAGTCGCCCTGGCGGCCGGCCACCAGGCGCAGCGCCGGGGCTTCCAGCAGCTTGCCCACCATGTTCACGCGCCGCTCCAGCCGTTCGGCGGCCAGGCGCTGCGCCCGGTGCGCACGGCTGTAGAGCTGCGCGGCCGAGACCACTTCGTCGTCGTACGCGCCCACGCCCAGCGACATGCTCACGCCCAGCGATTCGCCATCGCCCAGCTGCACCGGCTCGGCCATCGCGGCCTCGATGCGGGCGGCCAGCGCGCCGGCCTCGGCTTCGGCGCCATGGCGCATCACGATGCCAAATTCGGCCTGGCCCAGGTGCGCCAGCAGGTCGCCCACGCGCACCTGATGGCCCAGCCGGCGGGCCACCTCGCGCAGCACGTCGTCGGCGATGGCGCGGCCGAAGCCGGTGGCGATGTCGCGGTGGCCGTTGATGCACAGCGACAGCACGCTGAAGGGCTCGCCGGTGCGCATCGAATATTGCAGCTCCACGTCCAGCGCTTCGTCGAAGCGGCGGCGGTCGGCAATGCCGGTGACCGGATCGGCCTTGGCCGCCCGCGCCAGCGAGACGGCGCGGTAGTGCGCCAGCAATGCGGTGCCGGCCAGCACGGCGGCGTCCTGCAGGCGCTGCACTTCGGCAGCGCCAAAGGCATGGGTCTTCGGCGACAGCACGCCCAACGTGCCCAGCAGCTGGCCGGCTTCATCCACCAGGGCCAGGCCCGCATAGCTGCGGGCGTTGGGGGCGGCGGCGCGCAGGGCGGTGGTCGCGGCGCTGCCATCGGCTTGCAGATCGTCGATCACGCACAGCGCCTGGCCCGCGTGCGCAGCAGCCGGCTCGGCCTGCGGCGAATCAAGCCCCACCGAGGCCTTGAACCACAGCCGGTCGGCATCGAGCAGGCCCAGGAAGGCCACCGGCGCACCGGTCAGCGCCGC
>CAKZXL010000014.1 GCA_937883885.1 uncultured Aquincola sp.
CCGGAACGTCTGCAGGCCTCGCGCCGCCGCGGCGGCTGAACCGCCGTCGCATCGCGCCCGGCGGCGCCTTGCCGCTTTGGCAAGCCGCGCTTGCAGATTCTGCGATTGCCGCGAAGGCAGCGGGTTTCTAGGATGGACCGGTTGCCGCCACCTGCCTGCGCCATGACTGCCCACTTTGCCCGCGTTGCCCAGCCCGCCCACCTTCGGCTTGTGTCGCCGCACCGGCGCCGGCTCTGCACCCTGGCGGCTGGCCTGCTGATGCCATTGGCCGGCAACGTCTGGGCCCAGGCGGCCGGCAGCACGGCGGCTGCGGCATGGCCCATCCGGCCGCTGAAGGTGGTGGTGCCATTTCCACCCGGCGGCGCCACCGACCTGGTGGCACGCACGCTGGCCGACCGGCTGCAGGCGCGCCTGGGCCAGACCGTGGTGGTGGACAACCGGCCGGGCGCCAGCACCACCATCGGTGCCGATGCGGTGGCCAAGGCGCCGGCGGACGGGTACACGCTGCTGGTCTCGGGCTCTTCCACCTACAGCGTGGTGCCGGCGCTCAAGCCCCGGCTGCCCTACGACCCGCGCAAGGCGCTGTCGCTGGTGGGCATCGTGGCCAAGTCGCCGCTGGTGCTGGTGGCCGGTCCCGGCACGCCGGCGCGCACGCTGGCCGAGCTGCTGGCCCAGGCCAAGGCCCAGCCCGGGCAGGTGGGCTATGCCACCTTCGGCCCCGGCTCGGCACCGCACCTGGCCGGCGAGCTGCTGGCGCATGAAGCCGGCGTGCAGCTGCTGGCCGTGCCCTACCGGGGCAGTGCCGCCGCGGTGATGGCGGTGGTGGGCGGCGAAGTGGCCTTTGCCATCGACACCGTGGCCTCGGCCGCGCCGCAGATCCAGGCCGGCAAGCTGCGCGCCCTGGCGGTGCTGAGCCCGCAGCGCGCGCTGGCCTTGCCCGAGGTGCCCACCGTGACCGAGCTCAAGCTGCCCAAGGCCGTGTTCGATGGCTGGCACGGCGTGGCCGTGCCGGCCGGCACACCGCCTGCGGTGCTGGCCAGGCTGTCGGCCGAAGTGGCTGCGGTGATGGCGCTGCCGGAGGTGCGGCAGAAGCTGCTGACCGCCGGGCTGGAGCCCGTGTTCATCGACGCGGCCGGCTTCCAGGCCAAGGTGGCGGCCGAGGTCGAGACATACACCGCCCTCGGCCAGCGCACCGGCATCGTGCTGGACTGAAGGGGCCTTCGACCCTCGGCCGGCCGGGCACCGTGTAACAGTGCTCAATCCCGGCCCCGGCGTTCCGAAGAAGAGGGCCAATGAATGTCCTTGCTCGCCACAACGTGCGCCGCCTCGGCGCCGTGGGTCATCGCCCGCTGGTGTTTGCCCATGGCTACGGCTGCGACCAGCAGGTCTGGCAGCACATCACGCCCGCCTTCGAAGCCGACCACGAGCTGCTGCTGTTCGACTATGTCGGCTCCGGCGGTTCGGACACCTCGGCCTACGACCGGCAGCGCCACGGCAGCCTCGAAGGCCATGCGCGTGACCTGATCGCGCTGTGCGAGGCCGCCGGCCTGCAGCGGCCGGTGCTGGTGGCGCATTCGGTCAGCACCATGGTCGGCGTGCTGGCGGCCCGCCTGCGGCCCGACCTGTTCGAAGGGCTGGCCCTGGTGGCGCCCAACCCCTGCTACATCAACCATCCCGGCTACGTGGGCGGCTTCGAGCGGCACGACGTGGACGACCTGATGGACGTGCTGGACCAGAACTTCTTCTCGTGGGCCCGCATGATGGCGCCGGTGATCATGGGCAACCCCGGGCGGCCCGAGCTGGGCGATGCGCTGGCCAACAGCTTCTGCAGCGTCGACCCCTCCATCGCCCGGCACTTCGCGCGCGTGACCTTCCTGGCCGACCACCGCGCCGACCTGCCGCAGGTGCACACGCCCTGCCTGCTGATGCAGTGCACCGACGATGCACTGGCGCCGCCGGCCGTGGGCGAGTACCTGCAGCACGCGCTGCCGCAGGCCGAACTGGTGCAGCTGGCCGCCACCGGGCATTGCCCGCACCTGAGCGCGCCGGCCGAAACCACCGCGGCGCTGCAGCGCTTCCTGGCCCGCCTGCCCGAACGCGCCGTCGCGTGATGGCGGCCCTGCCCCTGCTGCCCGACAGCGCGCGCTGCGGACACCTCTACACCACGACGGAAGGGCGCATCCTGCGCGCCAATGCGTTGGCGGCGCAGTGGTGCGGCCGGCCGCTGGCCGAGCTGGAAGGCGGGCTGCGGCTGCAGGACGTGCTGGCCCCGGCCAGCCGCATGTTCCACGAGACCCACTATGCGCCGCTGCTGCAGATGCAGGGCTTTGCGCATGAGATCTCGTTCGACCTGCGCGCCCCAGATGGCAGCAGCACGCCGGTGCTGGTCAATGCCCAGGTGGAGCAGGGCGCAGCGGGCGATGAAGCGGCGGTGGTCAGCCTCACGCTGTTCCATGCCCAGGCCACCCGCCGGCACGAGCGTGCCTTGCGCCAGGCCCGGCAAGACGCCGAGCGCAGTGCCGAGCTGCTGGCCGAGCGCCATGCCGAGTTGCAGAACCAGGCCGCGCGCCTGCGCACCACGCTGCAGTCGTTGACCGACGCGGTGATCACCACCGACGTGCAGGGCTGCATCGATGCCTTGAATCCGGCGGCGCTGGTGCTGCTGGGCCTGCCGGAAGCGGACCTGCGCGGCCAGCCTTTCGAGGCCGTGGTGCTGCTGCGCGGCGCGCTGGACCGGCTGCCCCTGAAATCGCCCGCCCAGGAATGCCTGGCCCAGCGTCGCCGGGTGGCCACCACCGCGCCCTGCCTGCTGCAGCGGCATGACGGCGAGCTGCGCCACATCACGCACAGTGCCTCGCCGCTGGCCGATGGCCAGGGCCAGCCCTGCGGCATGGTGTGGGTGGCGCACGACGTGACCGAGCAGCACCGCCAGGCCGAGCTGGTGGCGCGCGAGTTGCGGCAGGACGCCCTCACCGGCCTGATGAACCGCCGCGAGTTCGAGCGCGTGCTCTCGGCCGGCGAGCGCCCGGGCAGGCCGGGGGCCGAGGCGCCGCATGGCGACCTGCTGTGCCATGTGGACCTCGACCAGTTCAAGGTGATCAACGAAACCGTCGGCCATGCGGCCGGCGATGCGCTGCTGCGCGAGATCGGCCGCCTGCTGCAGGCCGGCACGCGGCAAAGCGACGTGGTGGCCCGGCTGGGCGCCGACGAGTTCGGCATCATCCTGGCCGGCTGCAGCCGCGAAGACGGCATCCAGCGCTGCCACATGCTGCGCGAGCAGATCGCGGCGCACTGCTTCGAGTGGCGCGGCCAGCAGCACCGGCTGACCGCCAGCATCGGCATGGCGCCGCTGGACCGCAGCGACGGCAATGCGCTGCGTGCCGCCAGCGATGCCGACGTGGCCTGCCATGCCGCCAAGGAGGCGGGGCGCAACCGCGTGCATTTCGCGGCCGAGGCCGATGCGCAGATCGAAGGCCGCCGCGGCGAGATGCACTGGGTGGCCGAACTGCGCCGGGCGCTGGCCGACAACCGCTTCGTACTGTTCGGCCAGCCCATCGTCAGCACCGCGGCGGTGGGCGATGGCATCTCCCACTGCGAGGTGCTGCTGCGCCTGCGCGGCGACGATGGCCAGCTGGTGCCGCCCTCGCTCTTCATCCCGGCGGCCGAGCGCTACCAGCTGATGGGGGAGCTGGACCGCTGGGTGTTCCGCCATGCGCTGGCCTGGATGGCGGCCACGCCCCACATGCATTGCTCGCTCAACGTGTCGGGCCAGTCGCTGGGCGATGCCACCTTCCTGGCCGATGTGATGGCCTTGTTCGAGCAGCAGGGCGTGGACCCGGCGCGGGTGTGCTTCGAGATCACCGAAACCGCGGCCATCGGCAACCTGGACGCGGCCCACCGCTTCATCGCCGCCTGGCGCGCGCGGGGCGCCCGCTTCGCGCTCGATGATTTCGGCGTCGGCCTGTCGTCCTTCTCGTACCTGCGGCAATTGCAGGTGGACGTGGTCAAGATCGACGGCAGCTTCGTCAAGACCATGGACACCGATGCGCAGAACCGCGCCATCGTCGAGTCCATCCACCGCGTGGCCAGCGTGTGCAAGCTCAAGACGGTGGCCGAATGGGTGGAGAACGCGGCCATCCTCGATGCGCTGCGCGAGATCGGCGTGGACTACGCGCAGGGCTACCACCTGGGCAAGCCCGCGGGGCTGTAGCGGCCCACGGGCGCCTCGCGCGGGCGGGCAACGTCCTACGCGGGCTGCGGTCACCGTCCGGCGGTCAGCCAGGGCGTGGCGGGCGAGGATGTGTGTTCCACCATCCAGGAGAAGCCCATGGCCCAGGACAGCAATGCCGCCGCCGCACAACCCGCCCACATCGACGTGAACAACCCCGCGCAGCTGGCCGAATGGGCGAAGAAGCTCGACGTCACCGACGAGCAGCTGCAGGAAGCCGTGGCCGCCGTCGGCGATCTGGCGCCCGATGTGGAGATGCACCTCAAGGGCACCCGCAGCACCACCAACAGCGAGCGTGTGGTCGCGGCCGGCGCCGCGGGTGGCCAGGGCTGAGCCACTGGCCACGCCCCCGGGCTCAATCGGTGCCCGCAAGGTGCCGTTGGAAGAACCGGCAGGCCCGCTCGATGGCCGGCACCGTGCCCGCGCCATGCGGCACGCCGGGCATCAGCTCGAAGCTGACGTCGATGCCGGCCTGCTGGTAGGAGCGCTGCAGCTGCCGCAGCCGGTCGCCGCGGTGGGCAGCGTGCCGGCTGGCTTCATCGGGCCAGCAGGGGTGGGCCGGCGCGGGGCCGATCTCGTCGGTGCGCGTGTTCAGCTCGCCCACCACCATCTGCACCGGCACGTGGCGCAGCGCGGCCCGGTCCAGCGGCTGGCCGAAGAGAGCCGGCAGGTCGGCCACGCCGCCCCACCAGGGCGCCTGATCGTCCAGCAGCGTCACCTGGCCGGGCGCGCCGATGGCCGGCGCCCGCAGCCGCTGCGGATGCAGCAGAAAGTAGCGCTGCACGAAATGACCGCCGCCCGAATAGCCCTGCAGGAAAAAGCGCTGCGCTTGGCAGCCTGTGTGCTGCGCCACCACGTGCACCATCTCGTTGAGCAGCCGGTCGTAGCGGATGTCGCCTTCGCGCAGGTACTTGTAGCCGTCGGCCTCGCCATCGCCCCGCACGTTGATCGGGAACAGCGGTGCCAGCACCACGCAGCGGTGCCGCTGCCCGAAGTCGCTGAACAGGTCGCGGCATTCCATGAAGTTGCGCAGGCTGTGGTGCACCGTGACCACCAGCCCCGGCGGTGGCTGGCCCGGCGCCGGCGGCGGCACGTACAGGCAGTACGCAAAGCGCAGGTCGTGCGGATGGCTGAACACGCCGGTGCGGCCTTGCAGGCATTGGCGCCAGCGGTCTGTGGGGTGGGTGTGCGTCATGCCGCATTGCGGCAAACCGCCTGCCAGCCCAGGCTGCATGTCGGCCGCCCGCGCCGGGTTGAGAATCGGCCATGACCGCGCCACCTCTTGCATGGACCCTTCACCGCCGGGCCGCGGCCCGTCGGCCCCTTCGCACCGCCGCCTGCCTGCTGGCGGCGCTGTGGCTGGCCGGCTGTGCCACGCCGCCACCGCCGGCCGAGCCCGGCCTGCCGCCCAGCCAGGCACGCGAGTTGGTGCGCCAGCTGCTGCCGCCCCAACTGCCCGATGCCGGCGGCTGGGCCACCGATCTGGTGGCGGCGATGGCCTCGCTGCAGTTGCCCGCCACGCCGGCCCACCTGTGCGCGGCCCTAGCCGTGACCGAACAGGAATCCACCTACCGCGCCGACCCAGCGGTGCCGGGGCTGGGCACCATCGCCTGGCGCGAGATCGAGCGCCAGGCCGGGCAGGCCGGCGTGCCCATGCTGCTGGTGCGTGGCGCGCTGCAGATCAACTCGCCCAACGGCAAGAGCTACGCCGAGCGCATCGACAGCGCCAGAACCGAACGCGAGCTGAGCGAAACCTTCGAAGACCTGATCGGCATGGTGCGGCTGGGGCAGCGCTTTCTGGCCGGCCGCAACCCGGTGCGCACCGGCGGGCCGATGCAGGTGAGCATCGCCTATGCCGAGGCGCATGTGCGGCAGCGGCCGTATCCGTACCCGATGACAGGCAACGTCCGGCACGAGGTGTTCACCCGCCGCGGCGGGCTGTACTTCGGCACCGCCCACCTGCTGGACTATGCGGCCGACTACCCGCAGATGATCTACCGCTTCGCGGACTTCAATGCCGGGCACTGGGCCAGCCGCAATGCGGCTTTCCAGCAGGCGGTGAGCCTGGCGTCGGGCATTCCGCTGGCGCTGGACGGCGACCTGGTGCGGCCCGGCGCCAGCGCCGACGACCCGCCCGGCAGCACCGAGCTGGCGGTGCGCACGCTGGCCGCCCGGCTGGACATGAACAACGCCGCCATCCGCCGCGACCTGGCGCAGGGCGAAGAAGCCGGCTTC
>CAKZXL010000015.1 GCA_937883885.1 uncultured Aquincola sp.
CACCCGCGCCGGCCAGAAGGTGGGCAGGAACTCGCCGCCCCAGGGCCGGTAGGCCGACAGGCAGCTGGCGGTGTCGGTCTGCCAGGGGCAGGCCATCCAGCGGGTGATGCTGCCGGGGGTGCAGCCGTCCAGCGGGCCATGGGGCGCCAGCGCGCTGGCCGAGGTGAGTTCGCTGCCGTGGTCGGGCTCTTCACCGCCGCGGCGCTGCAAGCGAAAAGGCGCTGCATACAGGCTGGCCACGCGCATGGGCCAGGTGAACTCGGTGCCCGGGTGGAAGGGGCCGCCGGTGGTCTCATCCAGCACCGCGCGGTCGATGCCCTGCACCTGCTCGGCCGGGCTCAAGGCGTCCCACGGCCGGGGCGGCGGCGGCGCGCCGTCGGCGATGAAATCGCCGGCCGCCCACTGACGCAACATCTCGTACTGCGAGGCCAGCACCGCCATCCACATGCGCGGATCGGTGGGCACGTCCACCGTGGCCGCGTCGCCATACACCGGCGGCCAGCTGTCGGCCTGCAGCGCCGCATAGTCGGGCTGGCGGAAGCGGCTGAACACCGCCCGCCGCAGCGCCTGGCTGCCGGGCGAAGGGTCGCCCAGCTGCTCCAGCAGCCGCGGATCGCGGAAGTCGTTCGTCGAGCCCCAGCCGAACTGCAGCGCGAACCCGGCGTTGACCCACTGGTGGTCGGCAAAGCGCGCGAGCAGCGGAAAGATGTCGGTGGAAAAGCGCGGCTGCAGCGGCCGCAGCGTGGGGTCCAGCGCCATGCCCACGTCGCGCAGCAGGTCCCAGCCGGTGACCAGGGCCTGCACGCCCGGCGCATAGTCGGGCGGTGCCACCACCACCCAGGCCCCGGTGGCGCGCAGCTCGCGGCCGCCCAGCACCACCCGCGCCTCCACCGGGCCGTCGGCCACGTCGTCGTGCCAGCCGTCGTTGTTGGCAAAACCGGTGGGCGGCTGGTGGTCATAGGCGGCCGAGTGCCCGCGGCCACCGAGGAACACCAGGCGCCCGCTGTCGTCGGTGCGCAACTCACCCAGGTACACCGGCTGGCCAAAGAAGCAGCCGTCGTCCAGCCGCAGGTCGGCCTGCTGGCCATCGGCGTTCACGCCCACGCCGCTGATCGACCGTGCCCGCGGCCGGATGGACAGCTGCGCCCGGTCCGCGCCCATCACCTGCGCATTGCGGCGCAGGCTGACGAAAGGCCGCACGTCGGCCCGCTGACCGCGGCTGGCGGGAATGTCCATCGCCTGGTCGAAGTTGAACCAGGCGGCCTTCTCGTTGGCCACCTGCACCGTCCAGGTGATGGGCCCGTCATCGGCGGTGATCTCGCGCACCACCTGCCCCGCCGCATTGAAGCCGTAGAGCCGGAAGCGCGCCGCCTGCCGCAGCAGGCGGCCCTGCGCATCGCGGTAGCCGGTGGCTTCGCCCGGCCGCTCGCCCGGCACTTCGGGCCCGAAGAAGAACCCGTCGGGGCTGTTGCCAACCCGGGCGATGCCGATGGACGGGTAAATCGCCACGCGTTCGATGGTGCTGGGCTGCATGTCGCACTCCTGCGCACATGATGGAGCGCCGGTTTTGCCACCGCCCGCCAGGCCGCACAAGGCATGGGCGGCCCGGCCGTGGCAGGTTTCAGAACACTTCAGATCGAGCCCTGCCCGCGATGCCGAGCGGGCAGGCCTGTGGCCAAATAGGGGGTTGACGACACTGCAGCCGCAGACGGGCGCCTTTCTTGCAGCCTGCGCGGCCAATGCCCTCCATGCCCTGGCCCGCCCTGTTGCGCCGAACCCTCATCCTGTTACGTTGTCTGGTGTTGGTCGCCGTGCTGGGCGGCGCCCTGCCCGCCGGGGCCGCGCCGCTTCAGGTGGGCGACCAGGACAGCATCAGCCTCTGGCCTGCCCTCACGCTGCGCCACGACCCCGAACACAACCTGCCGCTGGAAGAAGTGCTGGCCGCCCCCCGCTACTTCCAGAAGCCGGCAGGCACCCCGGCCAACCTGGGGCGCATGCCCGATACGCTGTGGTTGCGCATCCCGCTGCAGGTGGCCGGCCACGCGCCGGTGCAGCGCGTGTTCGGCATCGACTACCCGCCGCTGGACCGGGTGGACGTGTACCTGGTGGCCGGCGGCCAGGTGCTGTCGCATGCGCGCATGGGCAGCTCGCTGGAGCATGAGATGCGGCCGCTGCGCTCACGCACGCTGGCCGCGCCGCTGGTGCTGCCTCCCGGCGACAGCGAGCTGTACGTGCGGGTGTGGGCCCGCAGCTCGATGGTGCTGCCGCTGACGCTGCGCACGCCCGAAGCCTTCGCCGAGCACGAAGCCCGCGGCCAGCTGCTGCTGGGCGTGCTGGCCGGGCTGGCCGTGGCCATGCTGCTGTACAGCATCGCCCACGGCGTGGCGCTGCGCGACGGCATGTTCGGCTACTACGCGCTGCTGCTGGGCGGCAACCTCGTGTTCTTCATGTCGTACTTCGGCATCCTGGCGCAGCATGTGTGGCCGCATGCGCCGCAGCTGGCGCAGGAGATTTCGCCGCAGGCGGTGCTGATCGCGGTGTTCGGCGGCTCGGCCTTCATGTCGCGGGCGCTGGCCGTGCGCGAAGTCAGCCGCTGGGCGGCGCGTGCGCTGGCGCTGCTGGGCGGCACCGCGCTGGCCGGCCTGGCCGCCTACCACCTGGGGCTGATGGACTTCCGGGCGGTGCAAGGCCTGGCCACGCTGATGGGCCTGCTGCCCACCGCCGTGGCGCTGCCCATCGCGGTGCTGCGCGCCCGCCGCGGCGACCGCATCGCCACCGTGATGGTGCTGGGCTGGAGCATCTTCCTGATCGGCACCGCGGCGCTGGTGGGCACCATCCTGGGCAAGCTGCAGCCCACCTTCTGGGCGCTGCACCTGTACCCGCTGGCCACCATGTGCGAGATGGCCGTGTGGATGGCGGTGCTGGCGCTGCGGGTGCAGGCCATCCACCGCCATGCCGAGCGCGCGCGGGTGGAAACCCACCGCCTGCGCGACCTGGCCCACACCGACCCGCTGACCGGCCTGCCCAACCGGCGCGGCCTGCACGACCGCATGGTGCCGGCGCTGGCCGAAAGCACGCCCGACCAGCTGCTGGCCGTCTACCTGCTGGACCTGGACGGCTTCAAGCCGGTGAACGACCAGTACGGCCACGACGTGGGCGACGCGCTGCTGGTGGCCGTGGGGCAGCGGCTGCAGGCCGAGCTGCGCACCACCGACGCCGTGGCCCGCGTGGGCGGCGACGAATTCGTGGTGCTGGCCAGCGGCCTGCTGGACGCCGAAGCCGCCCATGCGCTGAGCCAGAAGCTGCTGCAGGCCTTCGACCACCCCTTCCAGGCCGCCGGTCACAGCTGCCAGGTGGGCCTGACCATCGGCTACGCCCTGGCCCCGCTGGACGGCCACGACGCCGACGAACTGATCAAGCGCGCCGACGCCGCGATGTACGCCGGCAAACAGGCCGGCCGCCGGCGGGCGCAGCGGGGGGGCAGGATGATGGCGGCGGCGTGAGTCGCCCGCGCGGGAGTGCGCCGCGGGTCCGGTTCAGCGAGGGTCCGCAGTGGGATGCTGGACGATCTGCAGTTGATTGCCGGACGGATCTTGCAGGGTGGCGAGGACACCGCCCCACAGCTGCTTTTCCGGCAGCCCTGAGAACATGACGCCGAGCGCTGAAAGCTGTTGGTGTCGGGCTGCCGCATCCTTGACCGTGAAAGACAGGCCCGTGAAGCGACCGACCAGGAGCCTGTCTTCCTCCGGCGCATCGCTGCCGACTTCTTCGATCACCAGATCGGCAGCCCCGGCCCGGAAGACGCAGTATCCGTATTCGCTGCCATCTGCCTTGACTGCGAGACCCAGCATTTCAGCGTAGAACCGCTTGGCCGCGGAAAGGTCGTTGACAAAGACTCGTGCGGTGTTCAGCTCCATGGTTCTTCTCCTCGGTGGCTGCTGCTTGGCGGCTGCACGAAGCCTGCAAGACCGCGACAGATCCTGTCCATCAGATGCGCAAACTTCCATCGGGTGCCATCGTGCCACGCAGGAGTGGGAGCAGATGGTCGTCCAGACTTTGCTTTCCTCGGGTGGCGGTCTCGATGGCGGTATCTGCTTCGTACCAGAACGTAGCTTCGGTCCCGAACGGCCTTGTAGACGGTGACGGGTCGGCCACCGACAGTGCTTTCAGGCCACAGTAATGCGCCATGCTTTCGTTGAACCAGACGAAGGAAGGCTGCGGCTGCCGGCCGCGGCCCGAGACGCCGGCACGATCTTCGTCAGGTACCGCAGCGCCGTAGCATGGAGCGCCTCCAGGCCAAGCTGCTTTATCCGCGGCGGCTGAAAACTTGATGCGCAAGGCGGACGAGAAAAGCCAAGATCCCCCAGGGCTTGCCCTGCCACTAGGCCTCTGGGTCGCAGGTAAAGCCGCGGCAGACAAACGCGAGCTTGTTGCCGTCGGGATCGCGCACATAGGCTGCATAAAAGTCAGGGTTGTACTGCAGCCGTAAACCTGGCGACCCCTCGGAGCTGCCCCCATTGGCCAGTGCAGTCTCATAGGCCCGTTCGACCTCACCCCAGCTCGTCGCGCGAAGCGCCACCATCGTGCCATTGCCCGCCGTTGCAGGCCGACCATCCTGCGGCTGGCAGACCCAAAGCGCGAGCTGAACCTGACCGCTCTGCTGATAGGTCCCCCATCCGGCCCATCCCTCCCAGTCACCCTCGGCAGAGGTGTCGCAACGCGACATTCCGAACACCTGCAGAACGGAATCGTAAAAGGCCACGGCACGCGCAAGATCGTTGGTGCCGAGCGTGATGTAGGTGAGCATGCATCGTGTGCCGCCCGCCGGGCGGAGGAGCCGAAGGTTCGGCGCAAGCATCCAACATGTCAGGCCGGATGTCCACGCTCCCGCCCACCCCAGAAGACCCGCACCGCGGGCTGGGCGGCGGCCCGGATCACATCTCGTCAATCGCCGTCCGCGTGCTCGGCTGCTCGCTGCCATCCACCGCGAAGCGGTCGCGCGTGGTCACGTAGAAGCTCGCGCCGAAGCGGCCGACCGGGTGGTAGTCCTGCAGGCGCACGCGCCAGCGCTCGGCGTCGATCAGGCCTTCGCGGGCGC
>CAKZXL010000016.1 GCA_937883885.1 uncultured Aquincola sp.
AGAAAAACGCCTTAGACGTTTGACCGTCTAAGGCGTTGATTCAGAACGATGTTCTGGTGCGGCTGGCAGGATTCGAACCCACGACCCCTTGGTTCGTAGCCAAGTACTCTATCCAACTGAGCTACAGCCGCTGAAGCCTCACAGTATAGCGAGCATTTTTCGCTGCGGTCAATACCCGACTAAATCAGTCTACTCAACCGCGGCGGCCGCCTGCTCGCAGCGCAAGGCACGCGGTTCGTCGCGCTCTTCGCGCGCGAGCCGGGCCAGCAGGCGCCATGCCAGACGACGGCATGCGGGGTCGAGTGTCGCATGGCCGGCGGCCTGCTCCAGCGGCCGGCGGGCCTTGCCCCACAACTGCCGCTCCGCCAGCGCCGCGCCCACGGCCAGCGTGACGATGGGCTCCTGCACATAAGCCAGCTGGGCCGACTCCAGGCGCTGCAGCCAATCGGGGCCGATGCCGGGCAGGCATTGCGTCAGCGCGCGTGCCACCTGGTCGCGGCCATCCACGCCCAGGTCCTGCATCTGTTCCCAGAAGGGGCGCAGCCACTGGCGCGCTTCTTCCGGCTGGCCGAAGCGGGCCATGCGCATGGCCGCGCGTGAAGCCACGTAGGCATCGCGGCGGTCGGACATCTCCAGCTGCAACCAGGTGGCGCGCAGCTGGTCGGCGTCGTGCGTGGCGTCGATGGCTTCGAACGCCAGGGAGCGCAGCAGGCCTTGCGCCGCCACTGGCGAGAAGCCCTGGTGCTTGGCCAGCAGGCGCGCGCTGCGCAGCGCCTCCAGCGGCTGGCGCAGCTGGCGCTGGGCCTGCAGCCGCAGCCGCAGCGCCTGGGTGCGGCGGGCCACGCCGGGCGGCAGCTCGGCCAGCAGGCGCAGCGCGCGTGGGCCGTCGCGGTCGTCCAGCGCCCATTCGGCGGCCAGCAGCTGCGCGCCTTCGTCGGCCACGCGGGGCAGGCCCGGGCGGCGCGGCTGGCGCAGCGCCTGCTGCAGGTGCTCGTCGCGGCGGGCGCGGTCTTGCAGCCGGTGCAGGCTGGAAGCGGCCAGCAGATGCGCCAGCACGCGCAATTCGGGGTCGGGCGGCATCTCGGGCGAACTGTCCTGGATGGACAGTGCACGCTGCGCCGCCTTTTGCGCCCGGCCGTAGCGTGCGCCCAGGAACTCGGCCAGCGCCTCGCGCAGCGCCGACTGGGCGGCGCGTTCGCGGCGCGCCAGGCGCCACTCACGCGCGCGCGCCGGCAGGCCGATCAGCGAATTGACGCCGCTGATGCCCGAGACCAGGGCGAAGCACAGCAGCAGCAGGCCGACGATGAAGAGGTTGAGCGAGAGGTCGAGCCGCCAACCGCTCCAGTAGAAGCTGACGAGCCCATCGTTGCGGCCCAGGGTGGAGGCCGCCACCACGGCCACCACGAACAGCAGCACCAGCCAGATGATCGATCGCATGGCGTGCGTTGCCTCAACGGCCTGCCGCGACGGCGGCCAGCGCGGCCAGCGTGTCGTCGGGGCGGGGCACGCCGGTCTGGCGGGCCTGGTTCATCACCTGGCGCAGCAGGTCGCTGGCCGACTGCACCCGTTTGGCATTGCGGTCGAAGTAGCGGTCCAGCGTGGCCTGGGCGTCGCGCAGGTCGGCCTGGGCGCTGTCGAACTGGCGAGACAGCAGCGCCAGCCGCGCGTTCAGCAGCCGCAGCTTGAGGTTCTCGCGGATGAAAAACACCTGGTCGGGCGCCGCAAGCACCGCGTCGGGGCTGTCGATGCGCGTCACGCGCACCAGCGAGCGCACTTCGCCCCACACGGCCGCCAGGCTGTGGTCCCACAGCTCGAGCACCTGGTCGCGCCAAGTGGCCGTGGCCGCACTGGCGGCCTGGGCCGGAGAGGCCGCCGCCGCGGCCCGCGCGGCTGAACGACGCTGCGCGGCTTCGGCGCCCGAACGGCGGGGCTCGGCCACCGCCAGCAACGGCAATTCATCGACCAGCCGCACCGCTTCGTCCAGGCGGATGCTGAGGGAAGCCACGTCGGCCACGCCGATGGCCTTCACCCGCTCCAGGTCGCGCGCCACCGCGCGGCGCACCCGCTCCAGGCGCGGCTGGTTGTAGCGGGCCAGGCGTTCGTCGATCTGGCTGAGCGCGGCCACCAGCGGCTCGGCGCTGCCGGTGATGGCGCTTTGCTGAAGGGCCACGCGCACCGCGGCTTCCATGTCGGCCACCACGTTTTCGTCGCGGGAACGGGACAGCGCCTGCATCAGCTCTTCGACCTGGCTGCGCTGCAGCGCCACTTCCGACAGGCGCGCTTCCAGCAGCGCCACCTTGGCCGCCGCCTCGCGGGAGGCGTCCTGCGACTGGCGGGCCAGCAGGCGCGCCTCGGACGACTGGCTCTGGCTGTCCTGCTGGCGCTTGACCAGCTCCTGCTCGAAGCTGCGCACGCGGCGCTGGGTGTCCCAGGCCAGGGTGAGCGCGGCGATGCACACCACGGCCAATACCAGGACCACCAGGCCGAGCCAGCGGGGAATCGGGGCGCCGACGGGCGCGGAAGGCCCCAGTGCCGGGGCGGTGGCCGGCGCAGCGGCTGGCAAAACAGCGTCGTCGTTCACAGTCAAAGGATTGTATTCATGGGGTTTTGGCGATGTCCCGGGCGGCGGCGACCACCGCCTCGAAGCTGGGGCGCGCCGCGAACACCTGGCCCACGCCCAGCGCGCGGGCCCGTGCCTCGATGCGCGGATGGGTGGCCAGCGCCAGGCCAGCCCGCCAGTCTGCCCCGGGCGCCAGGGTTTGCAGATGGCCGATGGCTTCGCCGCTGCTGAAAAGCCACAGATGCGCCGCCGGGTCGGCCAAGGCCGCCTGCAGCTGCGCCTGCTCTGCAGGCGACAGCCGCGGCGCGCCCCGGCGGTACGCCTGCAGAAACTCGACCTGCGCCCCGTGGGCGCGCAGGATGTCGGCCAGCCAGTCGCGGCCGCCGTCGCCGCGCACGATCAGCACACGGTCGCCCGCCTGCACCCGCGGCCGCAGCTGCACCCACAGCGATTCGGAATCGAACTGCGCGGCATCGGCCGCCGGCTGCACGATGCAGCCCGCAGGCACACCCAGCGCCTGCAGGCGGTCGGCCGTGCCGGGGCCGGGCGCGGCGGCCCAGCGCTGCGCGGGCCAGGGCGCGCCGGCACCTTGTTCAAAAAAGTGCGTGGCCGCGCCGGGGCTGACGAAGACGACCCCCTGCGCCGCCGCCAGCAGCGCGGTGGCGGTGGGCGAGGCCACATCGCCGCAGGCTTCGGTGTGCAGCAGCGGCACGGCCGCGGCGTCGAAGCCGGCGGCCGCCAGGCGCTGCACCCAGGCGTCGGCTTGCGGTTGGGGCCGGGTGACCAGCAGGCGCATTCGCCGTTCAGTACCCGGCCGGCAGGTAGCCGGCGGGCGCCTGGCGCACCACCTCGGCCGCGGCCTGACCGCCCAGCGCTTCGGCCGCGGCATCGTCGGCCACCGGCGCACGCACGCTGGCGCGCAGCAGCGGCTGGCGGGCGTCGTCGGCATGGCCCAGGGCCACTTCCAGCTGCAGCGCGCCGTCGTCGGCCCAATGCGCATAAGCAGCCAGCGGCATGCTGCAGCTGCCGCCCAGCGCGCGCGACACCGCACGTTCGGCCTGCACGGCCAGCCAGGTGGGGCGATGCACCAGTTGCTGCAGCTGGGCGCGCAGCGCGGTGGCGTCTTCACGCACCTCGATGCCCAGCGCGCCCTGCCCGGCGCACGGAATCATGCGGCGGGTGTCGAAACGGGTGCGGATGCGGCTTTCCAGGTCGAGCCGCATCAGGCCGGCGGCGGCCAGCACGATGGCGTCGAACTGGCCTTCGTCCAGCTTGCGCAGCCGGGTGTCGAGGTTGCCGCGCAGCGGCTCGATCACCAGGTCGGGCCGCTGGGCCACCAGCTGCGCCACCCGGCGCAGGCTGGAGGTGCCCACGCGCGCGCCCTGCGGCAGCGCGTCGAGGTCTTCGAAGTGGTTGGAGACGAAGGCGTCGCGCGGGTCTTCACGCTCCAGCACCGCCGCCAGCACGAAGCCATCGGGCAGCGTCATCGGCACGTCTTTGAGCGAATGCACGGCCAGGTGGGCTCGGCCTTCTTCCAGCGCGGTTTCCAGCTCCTTCACGAACAGGCCCTTGCCGCCGACCTTGGACAGGCTGCGGTCCAGGATCTGGTCGCCCCGGGTGGTCATGCCCAGCAAATCCACCTGCGCGCCGAAGCGCTGGGTGAGCAGCGCCTGCACATGGTGGGCCTGCCACAACGCAAGACGGCTTTCGCGGGTGGCGATCAGAAGCGGTGCACTCATGGCTTGATTATCGCTAGCACATCGGCCGGTACCGGCGTCGGCCGCATTCCCGAACGGCGCTTAAAAAGTTACCATCAAATCCGTAACCGGATTACACATGAGGGACGAGAGACCATGGCAAGACAAGCCCGTACCGCCCGCGCTCAAGAAGTCGATGCGGCCGAAAAGAACCGACCGCTGGTCGAAGACATCCGCCTGCTGGGGCGCATCCTGGGCGACGTGATCCGGGAGCAGGAAGGCAAGGAAGCCTTCGAGCTGGTGGAGCGCGTGCGCCAGCTGTCGGTGGCCTACCGGCTGAAGAAGGACGCCTCCGCCGGCCGCGTGCTGGACCGGCTGCTGAAGAACCTGTCGGGCGACCACATGGTCAGCGTGATCCGGGCCTTCAGTTACTTCAGCCACCTGGCCAACATCGCCGAAGACCGCCACCACGTGCGCCGGCGCGAGCACCACGAGGCCCAGGGCCACCTGCAGGAAGGCTCGCTGGCGATGAGCTTCGAGCGCCTGGCCGCCGCCGACGTGCGCGCCGACGAGATCGCCCACACGCTGGACCGCGCCTACATCGCGCCGGTGCTCACCGCCCACCCCACCGAGGTGCAGCGCAAGTCCATCCTGGACGCCGAGCGCGCGATTGCCGAACTGGTGCACCAGCGCGATGGCCAGACCACCGCCCGCGACCTGCAACAGAACGAGGCGCTGCTGCGCGCCCGCGTCACCCAGCTGTGGCAGACGCGCATGCTGCGCACCACCAAGCTCACCGTGGCCGACGAGATCGAGAACGCACTGAGCTACTACCAGTCCACCTTCCTGCGGCAGATCCCGCGGCTGTACCAGCAGATCGAGCAGGCGCTGCCCGGCCACCCGGTGGCCAACTTCTTCCGCATGGGCCAGTGGATCGGCGGCGATCGCGACGGCAACCCCAACGTGGGCGCGCCCACGCTGCGCCAGGCACTGGCCCGCCAGGCCGAGGTGGCGCTGCGCTTTTACCTGGTGGAGCTGCATTCGCTGGGCGCCGAGCTGTCCATCTCCAACACGCTGGCGCCGGTGACCCCGGCGATGCAGGCGCTGGCCGATGCCTCGCCCGACCACAGCCCGCACCGCAACGACGAGCCCTACCGCAAGGCGCTGATCGGCATGTACGCCCGTACCGCCGCCACGCTGCAACAGCTGACCGGCACCGAAGCGCTGCGCCACGCGGTACCGCCGCAAAACCCCTACCAGCGCAGCGAAGAGCTGCTGGCCGACCTGCAGGTGATCGCCGATTCGCTGCGCCACCACCATGCCGACGCGCTGATTGCGCCGCGGCTGGCGCCGCTGATGCGCGCGGTGCAGGTGTTCGGCTTCCACCTGGCCACGGTGGACCTGCGGCAAAGCTCCGACCAGCATGAGCTGGTGATCGCCGAGCTGCTGGCCACCGCCCGCATCGAGCCCGACTATTGCGCGCTGGACGAAGCCGCCCGCCGCACGCTGCTGCTCAAGCTGCTGAACGATGCCCGCCCGCTGCGGGTGCGCAACCACGACTATTCCGAGCTGGCCACCGGCGAGCTGGCGGTGTTCGACGCCGCGCGCGAGGCGCTGGAGCGCTTTGGCCGCGAGGCGCTGCGCCACTACATCATCTCGCACACCGAAGACGTGAGCGACCTGCTGGAAGTGCTGCTGCTGCTCAAGGAAGGCGGCCTGATGCGCGGCGTGCTGGACGAAAGCGCCACCACGCAGCTGATCGTGGTGCCGCTCTTCGAGACCATCGGCGACCTGCGCAATGCCGAGCCCATCATGCGGCAGTTCTACGAGCTGCCGGGCGTGCTGCCGATGATCGTGCGCAGCGGCGCCGAGCAGGACATCATGCTGGGCTACTCCGACAGCAACAAGGACGGCGGCTTTTTCACCAGCAACTGGGAGCTGTACCGCGCCGAGACGGCGCTGGTGGGCCTGTTCGAGCCGTTGAAGGCCCAGCACGGCCTGACGCTGCGCCTCTTCCACGGCCGCGGCGGCACCGTCGGCCGGGGCGGCGGCCCCAGCTACCAGGCCATCCTGGCGCAGCCGCCCGGCACGGTGAACGGGCAGATCCGCCTGACCGAGCAGGGCGAGGTGATCTCGTCGAAGTACGCCAACCCCGAGATCGGCCTGCGCAACCTCGAGACGCTGGTGGCCGCCACGCTGGAAGCCACGCTGCTGACGCCGGCCAAGAGCCCGCCCAAGGCTTTTCTGGAAGCGGCGGCCGCCCTCAGCGCCGGCAGCTTCGAGGCCTACCGCAAGCTGGTGTACGAGACCCCCGGCTTCACCGACTACTTCTTCGCCGCCACGCCGATCCGCGAGATCGCCGAGCTGAACATCGGCTCACGCCCCGCCTCACGCAAGGCCAGCCGCCGCATCGAAGACCTGCGCGCCATTCCCTGGGGCTTCAGCTGGGGCCAGTGCCGGGTGGCGCTGCCGGGCTGGGCCGGCTTCGGCTCGGCGGTGGAAAACTGGCTGGGCAGCGACGAGGGCCCGCGCAAGGACCGGTTGGCGCTGCTGCAGAAGATGTACCGCCAGTGGCCCTTCTTCCGCACGCTCATGTCCAACCTCGACATGGTGCTGGCCAAGACCGACCTGCGCATCGCCTCGCGCTACGTCGACCTGGTGGAAGACAAGAAGCTGGGCAAGCGCATCTTCGGCGCCATCCAGGCCGAATGGCAGCGCACCAGCGACGTGCTGTCGCTGATCACCGGCGATGCGCAGCGACTGGCCTCCAACGGGGCGCTGGCGCGCTCGATCGAGCACCGGTTCCCGTACCTCGACCCGCTGAACCACCTGCAGGCCGAGCTGATGCGCCGCTACCGCGCCCGCCGCGAGGGCGACCCGCAGGTGCAGCGGGTGCAGACGGGCATCCACATCTCGATCAACGGCATTGCGGCGGGCCTTCGGAACACGGGTTGACGCCTGCGCGCGTATTCAACGCCATTCCGCCGTGATGGCGGACACCGGCAGGGTGTTTTGAGTGACCCAACGAGGCATAGGCTGCCCGGCTTTTTGGCCGGGAGAGGCGATGCCCACACCAAGGGGCCTCATGAGTAAGATTAGACAAGCACTGCAACTGCGGGCCGAATCCGGAAACCATCGCCAGTGCTCTGATCCTGACAACTCTTGCCGCATGGCAAAGTCATTGCAATCCTCGGACAGACGCCGCTTCGCCCTCGATCTCGGTCGCCCGGCACCCCACCGGACAGGCCGGCCCGTCGCACATCCCGTGATCGCAGAACCGGCAGACGTTGCGCGCATAGGCGCGGCTTTCAACCGGTGCAGCCAGCATCTTGTCGAGCAGCGTCGCCATCGTGGCGCGCTCCTGCCGCGACAAGGCATTCAACAGTCGATCGCAGGCCTGAAGACGCGCTGATTGCAGGCGTTCGGCCTCTGCACGCCCCTCAGGCGAGAGCTCCAGCCAAGTCTCGCGCGCGCCGCTCGGTGCCTTGAGCAGGAGCCCTGCTGCCGTCAGCTTGTCAACGGCGCGCGAACACGCGGGCTGCGAGAGCCCGACCACGCGGCCGAGTTCCACCACGCCGGTGGGCGCCCAGTGGTAAAGCCAGAGCAGAATCGCAGCGCTCGATTCTGAGTGCACGCCCATTGCTCCGGTCATCGCGCGGCCAACCACCGCCCACAGGGCGCCCAGCTTGTTGGCCTGAAGCGCCTTGACGCGTGACAAATCAGGAAACGGCACGATCGTCCGCATGCATGCGCCGAAGAGATCTCGCATAACGCGGCATGACGTTCTCCATCATCGACTCGCCGGGGGCGGGCCGCTCGGTGTTGAGCACGTACTTCGGAAAGTCGAGCGGCTTTTGGATCGCCCAGATACCCTCGTGGTCGCTGGCCGGCAGGATCTGAGCCGGTGCGCCGACGGCAACCCAGCCGATCGGCACCGTAGCGCCAGCTTCGAGGACCGTCCGCAGATGCACGACGGCGTTGATGCGCACTTCGCTGCCTCGCCCCAGCACCGCGCCGTTGAAAACCGATGCGCCCGTGGCGATGAAGACCTCATCTTCGACAGAGCATCCGATCAGGCAGGCCCGAGGCCCCACCAGCACATGGTCACCCAAGCGCATGACCTGCTTGGGTACCCCCCGGATGACGGCCGTGTCCATGATCACGCAGTTCGCGCCGATACGAATGGGGCCCCCCTCGGCCAAGAGCACGGCCCCGTGCCCGATAGAGCAGTTCGGGCCGATCTCGACATCGCCTGAGATGACCGCCGTGGATGCGATGCGAGCAGTGGGATGTACCACTGGAGTGAAATGGTTGGATTGCAGCAGCAAGGCGTTCTCCTTATATGCAGAGTGCATGCATATTTTGCTCTCGACCGCTCTGCCACGCAAGTTGCGCTGTAGGAATTTGCCTGACAGGGGGTACGGAACAAACGGGACTCAAGTCATGGAGATGGGCCACTGTTGCCCCCTTGTTTCGGCTTCTAAAGTTCATCCCATCGCAGCACACGAGC
>CAKZXL010000017.1 GCA_937883885.1 uncultured Aquincola sp.
GCGGGCCCGCCATGGATGGGCAGCCCGCCCTGCGGCAAGGTGGCGCGAAGCACGTGGCCGTGGGTGGAATCGGTGACGTAGAGCGTGCACCGGTCTGCCCCACCAAAGGCCAGGTTGGTGAGCGAGACGCCCGGCCCGGCCTGCAGCACCTGCTCGGGCTGGCCGTGGGGGCTGAGCACCCACACCAGCCCCAGGCCCGGGTTGGCCACCAGCACCCGGCCGGCCTGATCCACCGCCAGGCCGTCGGGGCCGCTGGGCCCGTACGAGGTGAAGAAGGCCCCCACCTTGGCCACGCTGCCATCGGCCAGCAACGGCACCCGCCACACCTGGTTGCCACGGGTCACGCCCAGGTACAGCACCCGCTCGTCGGGCGACAGCGCCACGCCGTTGGGGCTGGGCACGTTGTCCAGCAGCAGGTCGAGCCGGCCATCGGGCCGCAGGCGGTACAGCCGGCCCGTGGGGTCGTGCAGGCCGGTCTGCCCCTGGTCGGTGAAGTACAGGTTGCCCTGGCTGTCGAAGCACAGGTCGTTGACGCCCTTGAAGCGCTCGCTGTTGCGGCGGTCCAGGTACGGCCGCACCGCGCCGGTGGCCACGTCGCAGGCCATCAGGCCGTTGCGGTAGTCGGCCACCAGCAGCTCGCGCCGGTTCAGCCACTTCAGGCCGTTGGGCTCGCCGTCCCACTGCGCCACCAGCGTCCACGCGCCATCGGTGCCGATGCGGAAGATGCGGCCGAACGGAATGTCGGTGACGTACAGCCGGCCTACGTCGTCGAACACCGGGCCTTCCAGGAACGAATCGGTCGGCTGGCCGCCCCGGTTGGCCGCCGCCCAGTCCGAGGTGTCGCCGGTGCGGCGGAACTTGTCGGGCATGCGGCTGAAGACCTCGAGCGGCTGCACCTGCGGCGGCTGGAGCACGAACAGCATGGTGGCCTCCTGGCGCGTGCTTATTCGCGCTCGAACGCGGTGTTGGCGGCGATGCGGCCCCAGAAAGCCGTGCGCTCGCTCAGTTCCTTGGCAAAGGCCGCCGCATCCCAGGTGCCGGGCTCGGCGGCAATGCCTTCGGCAAAGGCCTTCATGTCGGCCGAGGCCATGGCCGTGGCCACTTCCTTCTGCAGCCGGTCGACCACCGCCTGCGGCGTGCCCTTGGGCGCAAACAGCCCGGTGAAGTTGATGAGGCCGAAGTTCTTCACGCCCGCCTCGGCAAAGGTCGGCACCTCGGGCAGTGCCGACAGCCGGCGTTCGCCGCTGACGGCCAGCAGCCGCGCCTTGCCACCCTTGACGTTGCCCATCACGCCGGGCGTGGAAGCGAGCTGGAAGTCCACCGTGCCCGAGAGCATGCCCATCGTCGCCTCACCCGCGCCCTTGAAGGGCACATGCAGGAAGCGCGCGCCAGCGGCAATGCCCAGCGCTTCGCTGGCGAAGTGCGGGGCCGAGCCGGCACCGCCGGTGCCGTAGGTGATGTCGCCGGGCTTGGCTTTGGCCGCCGCCAGCAGGTCGCCCAGGGTCTTGAAGCGCGAGTCGGCCTTGACCACCAGGCCCATGGGCGCAAAGACGAAGGCGCTGACCGGCAGCAGGTCCTTCTGGTGGTCGAAGGGCAGCTTCTTGAAGATGTGCGGCAGCAGCGCGTAGGTGGTGTCGTTGGCCGCCAGCGTGTAGCCGTCGGCCGGTGCCTGCACCACGGTGGCCAGGCCGATGGTGCCGGTGGCGCCGGCCTTGTTTTCCACGTAGAAGGTCTGGCCGGTCTGCTCCTGCAGCTTGGCCGCCATCTTGCGCGTGACCACGTCCACCGCGCCACCCGGCGGGTAGGGCACCACGATCTTCACCGGCTTGGTGGGCCAGGCCTGGGCCTGCGCCACCACGGCAGAAGTCAACCACGCCGCAGCCACGGCGATACGGATCAGGGTCTTGTGCATGGGGGTCTCCGGTCAGCCGTGCAGCACGGCCAGCGCATTGCGCGCGGCGCCCACGCCCATCTTCACGTAGGCATCGGCGGTGACGCCGCCGATGTGCGGGCTCAGCGTGATGCGCGGCTCGGCCTGGAAGGGGTGGCCGGCGGTCATCGGTTCGGTGGCAAAGCTGTCGAGCCCGGCACTGGCCACCTGGCCGCTTTGCACCGCGGCCAGCAGCGCGGCTTCGTCGATCAGGCCGCCGCGCGCGGTGTTGACCACGATGACGCCCCGCTTGCACTGCGCCAGCGTCTGGGCGTTGATCAGGCGCGCGTTGTCGGCGGTCAGCGGGCAATGCAGCGAGATCACGTCCGCCTCGCGCCACAGCGCATCGAGCGACGCGCTGTGCACATAGGCCGGCAGGTCCTTGGCATACGGGTCGAAGCCCAGCACGCGCATGCCCATCGCATCGGCCATGCGCGCAAAGCGCAGGCCGATGGCGCCCAGGCCCACCAGGCCGATGGTGCGGCCTTCCAGCTCCACGCTCTTGTGGGTGGCCTTGTCCCAGTGGCCGGCATGCATGCGGGCGTCCAGCGCCACCACCGACTTGGCACAGGCCAGCAGCAGGGCCAGCGCATGCTCGGCCACCGCCGCCGCATTGGCGCCCGCGGCCGCCACCACCTGGATGCCGCGCGCGGCGGCAGCGGTCTTGTCGATGGTGTCGGTGCCGCTGCCGTGCTTGGAAATCACCTTCAGGCTGGGCGCGGCGTCCATGGCCGCGGCGCTTACCTTGCTGTAGCGCACGATGATGGCCACCGGGTCGTGCCGGCGGCACAGGGCCACCACGTCGTCTTCGGTCGGCGTGCGGCCGGCGTACACCACCTCGTAGTCGCCCAGCAGGGCCAGCGCCTGCGGCGCCAGGTCGCTGCCGGTGACCAGGAAGACGGGCTTGCTGGCGCTCACAGCGTCTCCCCTTCCTTCAGCACGCCGGCGCTGCGCAGGGCGCCGTCCAGCCAGCCGGGGCGCAAGGCCTTGCGGCTCTTGATGTCGGCGATGCGCTTGGTTTCGGCCGCCACCTTGTCTTCGGCCAGCGGCAGCAGCGCGGCGGCCTTGGCACGCTCGACCACCGTCACGCCATCGGCATCACCCACCACCAGGTCGCCGGGGTGCACCGTCACGCCGCCGATGGAAATCGGGTGGTTCAGCCGGCCCGCGATGTTCTTGGTGGGGCCGTTGGGGTTGAGGCCGGCCGCGTACATCGGCAGGCCCAGCTCACGGATGGCTTCGCTGTCGCGCACCGCGCCGTCGATCACCACCGCGGCCACGCCGATGGCGGCGCACTGCTGGCTCATGATCTCGCCCATCAAGGCGCTCGACAGGTCGCCCTTGCCGTCGACCAGGATCACGTCGCCGGGCTTGGCGATGGCCATCGCGGCATGGATCATCAGGTTGTCGCCGGGGCGCACTTCCACCGTGAGCGCCGGGCCGGCAAAGCGCATGCTGGGCGACAGCGGCGCGATGCGGCCGTGCAGCGCGCCGCGGCGGCCGGCCACGTCGGCCAGGATGGACGAAGGAAAGCGGGCGGCCTGTTCAACGACGGCGGCGTCGACGCGCTCGAAATCGCGGATCACGTCGGGCAATGCGGCGGCTTGACTCATGAAGAGCTCCAGAAGGTGCGGGTGGATGCGGTGGAAGGGGTCAGTCGATCTTGGCGCCGGAGTCCTTGACGACCTTGCCCCAGCGCGGGATCTCTTCCTTGATCAAGGCGGCGAACTGCTCCGGCGTGCCGCCGGCCGGGTCGGCGCCTTCGTCGCTCAGGCGCTTGGCCAGCTCGGGCTGCTTCAGGGCCTTGTTGAACTCGGCGTTCAGGCGGGCCACCACGTCCTTCGGCGTGCCGGCCGGCGCCAGCAGGCCGAACCAGGTGACGGCGTCGAAGCCCTTGTAGCCCGACTCATTGATGGTGGGCACATTGGGCAGGTCGTCCACCCGGCTGGCCGAGGTGACGGCCAGCGCGCGCAGCTTGCCCTGCTTGATCTGGCCGATCAGCGTGGGCACCGACGACATGTACAGCTCCACCTGGCCGCTGATCACGTCCGTCAGTGCCTGGGCGGCGCCCTTGTAGGGCACGTGCTGGGTCTGGATGCCAGCGGCCTTCTGGAACAGCTCGCTGGTCAGGTGGGCCACGGTGCCGTTGCCCGGCGAGGCGAAGTTGACATGCCCCGGCTTGGCCTTGGCGGCCTTCACGGCGTCGGCCAGCGTGCGGTAGGGCGAAGAAGCGCCCGTCACCATCACCAGCGGCGCATTGGCCACCAGCACGATGGGCACCAGATCCTTCTGCGAGTCGTAGGGCATCTTCGCGTACAGCGAAGGATTGATGGCCAGGTTGCTGGTCTGCCCCAGCACCAGGGTGTAGCCATCGGCCGGCGACTTGGCGGCGGCGTCCACGCCCAGGTTGCCGCCCGCGCCGGGCTTGTTGTCGATGATGAAGGTCCAGCCGGTGGCAGCGGCCACGCGCTGGCTGGTTTCACGGGCGATCACGTCGGTGCCGCCGCCGGGCGGAAACGGCACCAGGATGCGGATGGGCTTGCTGGGCCAGGCCTGCGCCAGGGCGGCGCTGCAAAGCGTGGAGGCGGCCAGGGCCAGGGCAAGGCGTCGGGTGAACTGCATGGATCTGTCTCCGTCGAAGGGGTGCGCGCTTGGAAGCTGCTCTGCGCGTCGTCCAGATGGAGTATTGGGTGGCGATCCCCTACAGTCCAATCGATAGTTTCTTGAAACCCATCAATGGGGCTTCGCCGATGGACCTGCGTGACCTGCGCTACTTCGAGACCATTGCCGAGCTGCAGCACCTGGGCCGCGCCAGCGCCCGGCTGCACCGCACCCAGCCGGCGCTGACCAGCAGCATCCGCCGGCTGGAAGCCGACTGCGGCGCGGCGCTGTTCGAGAAGTCGGGCCGCGGCATCCGCCTGACCGAGGCGGGCCGGGTGCTGCAGAAGTGGGCGCAGCGCATGCGCTTCGACGTGGAGGATGCCCGGCGCGAGCTGTCGACCATCGGCGCCGGCATGGCCGGGCATGTGCGTGTGGGCATCGTGCCCACGGCCGCGCAGTTCCTGATGCCGTCGGTCGCGCGGCAGCTGTTGCAGGAAGCACCAGCGGTGACGCTGCGCACCGTGGTGGCGCTGATCGACACCTTGAAGCCGCTGCTGCGCGCCGGTGAGCTGGACCTGATCGTGGGCACCGAAAGCCCGCCCGAAGACGGCTACATCTCCAAGGTGCTGGCCGAAGACACCATCGTGGTGGTGGCCAGCGAGGGCCACGAAGTGTTCCAGGGCACGCCCACGCTGAAAGACCTGACCGCCTACCGCTGGGCGCTGCAACCGCCGGGCGCCCCCACCCGCGACTGGCTGGACCACACCTTCGACCGCAAGCGCCTGCCGCGCCCGCAGGTGCAGGTGGAAACCACGATGCTGCTGATGCTGCCGGCGCTGATCGTCGAGACCGGCCTGCTGAGCTTCGTCTCACGCCACCACCTGCAAGGCCCGGGCGGCCAGCAGGGCCTGCGCGAGGTGCCGGTCAAGGGCGCGGCGATGCGGCGGCGGCTGGTGGTGAGCTACCGGGCCCACGGCTTCCTGTCGCCAGCAGCGCGGCGCTTGATCGAGCTGTTCGGGCAGCGGGCGGCCGCATAGCCGCGCGGTCGCGTTCACCGCCCACGCGAGAATCCGCCCCGCCAGTGCCATCGCCCCACCCGGACCATGCTGCGCGCCCACGATCCCCTTCCTCGTCAAGTCGCCCGCTCCGCGGCCGTGATCGGCCTCAGCGCCGTGGTGGCCTGGCACATGGCGGCGCACTTCGATCCGGCGAACGTCATCCTGGTCTTCATGGCCGGTGTGGTGTTCGTGGCGGCCACGTCCCGCCGCGCGGTGTCGTTGTGCTCCATTGGCCTCAGCATCGCGCTGTTCGACGTGCTCTTCGTCGCGCCGCAATGGGGCTTCGAGCCTTCGCGGCCGCAGGCGGTCTTCACCCTCAGCTTCATGGTGGCCATCGGCCTGCTGGTCACCGCGCTGGCCCAGCGCGTGCGGCGTGAAGCGGCCGAAGCACAGCGGCGCGCCGAACGCCTGCAGGCGCTGAACGCGCTGTCGCTGGCCCTGGCCGCCGCCACCGACGACGCCTCGGTGTCGCGCGCGGTGGCCGACACCCTGCACGAATCGCTGGGCGTGCAGGCGCGCATCGACGCCGCCCAGGGCGGCGAGGTGGTGCTGGAGGCGGAAGCCCCCACCGACCCCGCCGCGCGCGAGTTCATCGCCGGTGCGGCGGCGCAGGCCCGGCTGGCGCTGTCGCGCCTGGCCTCGGAAGCGCGCAGCGAAGCAGCCGCCGTGCGCACCGAGAGCGAACGCCTGCGCAACACGCTGCTGTCGGGCATCTCGCACGACTTCCGCACGCCGCTGACCACCATCGTCGGGGCCACCACCAGCCTGCTGGAGCAGGACCATGCGCTCGACCCCACGGCCAAGCGCCAGCTGCTGCACAGCGTGCTGCACGAGGCGCAGCGCCTGCATGCCCTCACCAGCACGCTGCTGGACCTGTCGCGGATGCAGGAAGGCGCGCTGCAGCCGCGCTTCGAATGGTGCCCCGCCGACGAGCTGGTGCAGGAGGTGCTGCGTGCGCTGCAACCGCGGCTGCAGGGTCTGCAGGTGCAGGTGGCGGTGCCCGGCGACCCGCCGGTGTGGTGTGACCCCGGCCTGGTCGAGCGGGTGCTGGCCAACCTGCTGGACAACGCCATTCGCCATGCGCCCGCCGCCGGCCGCATCACCATCGCCGCGCAGCACACGCCGGGCCATTGGCAACTGAGCGTGGCCGACAACGGGCCCGGTGTGCCGCCAGGATCGGAGTCGCGCATCTTCCAGAAGTTCGTGCGCGGCGACCACGGCGGCAACGGCACCGGGCTGGGCCTGGCGCTGTGCGCCGCCATCGCCGACCTGCATGGCGGCAGCATCGGCGTGCACAACGACAGCGGCGCCGTGTTCACCCTGCGCATCGTGCAGCCGACCGACGGGCCGGCAGACCTGGAGCGGTGATGGGCAACGCCACCACGGTCCTTGTGCTGGAAGACGACGACAGCATCCGCCAGCTGCTGGCCGCCACCTTGCGCGCCGAGGGCCACCAGGTGGAAGAGGCGACGACGGTGCGTGAAGGCCGCACGCTGGCCAGCAACCGGCCGATCGACGTGTTCCTGGTCGACCTGGGCCTGCCCGATGGCGATGGGCTGGAGTTCATCCGCTGGCTGCGCGGCTGGACCCAGCGGCCGGTGATCGTGCTGTCGGCCCGGCTGCACGAAGCCCACAAGGTGGCCGCGCTGGATGCCGGCGCCGACGACTTCGTGAGCAAGCCCTTCAGCGTGGCCGAGCTGCATGCGCGACTGCGTGTGGCGCTGCGCCATGCGGCCCGCAGCGCGATGGCCGGCAGCACGCGGCTGATGCTGGGCGAGCTGTGCGTGGACCTGGACGCCCGCAGCGTGCAGCGCGGCGAAGAGCGCATCCGCCTGACCGCCACGCAATGGCGCCTGCTGGAAGCGCTGGCCCGCCAGGCGGGCCGCGTGGTCACCAGCGCGGCGCTGCTGCGCGAGGTGTGGGGGCCGGGGCACGACGAGCAGCTGCACTACCTGCGCATCTACGTGCGCCAGCTGCGCCAGAAGCTGGAAGCCGACCCGACCAACCCGGTGTACCTGCTCAACGAGACGGGTGTGGGCTACCGGTTGATGTGCCGCTGAGCCCTGCGCGGCCGCCCGCCTGACGGCGAACTTACGGCCTAGGTGGAAGCCCGCAAGCCGTCGTTTACGCGGCTTTTACGCCCGCCTGCTTACGCTGCGGCCGGACCCGCGGGCCGTTCCGGCATCGCGGCCTGACACCCCACCTCAAGAGGCAGTATGAGCACCATCCCCGTGAGCAGCGCGGTGCCGGTCGACCGCAAGCGGCCGATGACGAAGGAGGAACGCAAGGTCATCCTCGCATCCTCGGCAGGCACCATCTTCGAGTGGTACGACTTCTACCTGTACGGGGCACTGGCGGCCATCATCGGCGCGCAGTTCTTCTCGTCGTTTCCTGAGGCCACACGCAACGTGTTTGCGCTGCTGGCTTTTGCGGCCGGCTTCCTGGTGCGGCCCTTCGGCGCCCTCTTCTTCGGCCGCCTGGGCGACCTGATCGGCCGCAAGCACACCTTCCTGATGACGATCCTCATCATGGGGCTGTCGACCTTCGTGGTGGGCCTGCTGCCCAGCTACGAGGCCATCGGCTGGATGGCCCCGGTGGCGCTGATCGTGCTGCGCATGCTGCAGGGCCTGGCGCTGGGCGGCGAGTACGGCGGCGCGGTGGTGTACGTGGCCGAGCATGCGCCGCAAGGCCGGCGCGGCTACTTCACCAGCTGGATCCAGACCACGGCCACGCTGGGGCTGCTGCTGTCGCTGATGGTCATTCTCGGCGTGCGCACCCTCACCGGTGAAGACGCGTTCAAGGACTGGGGCTGGCGCATCCCGTTCCTGCTGTCCATCATCCTGCTGGGCATCTCGGTGTGGATCCGGCTGCAGATGGAAGAGTCGCCGGCCTTCAAGAAGATGAAGGAGGAAGGCCGCCAGTCGAAGGCGCCGATCGCCGAGGCCTTCGGCAACTGGAAGAACGGCAAGTTCGCGCTGATGGCGCTGCTGGGCCTGGTGGCCGGTCAGGCGGTGGTCTGGTACACGGGCCAGTTCTATGCCCTCTTTTTCCTGCAGAGCATCCTGCGGGTGGACATGTTCTCGGCCAACGTGTTGATTGCCTGGTCGCTGGTGCTGGGCACTGCGGGCTTCGTGTTCTTCGGCTCGCTGTCCGACCGCATCGGCCGCAAGAAGATCATCCTGGCCGGCTGCGTGCTGGCCGCGGCCACCTACTTCCCGGTGTTCAAGGCCATCACCGCGATTGCCAACCCCACGTTGAACGCGGCGCAGCAGAACACCAAGGTGGTGATCGTGGCCGACCCGCACGACTGCTCGTTCCAGTTCAACCCGACGGGCACGGCCAAGTTCACCAGCTCGTGCGACATCAGCAAGGCGCTGCTGGCGCGCAGCTCGGTCAACTACTCGGTGCAGTACCAGCCGGGTGCCATCCCGGCCAAGGTGATGATCGGCAGCACCGAGATCGCTTCTTACGAGGTGGCCAAGCTGTCGGGCGACGCCACCAAGGCCACGCCTGCCGCCTTCACCAAGCAGGTGAACGATGCGCTGGCCGCCGCGGGCTACCCCGCACCGGGCAAGCCGGCCGAAGGCATCGTCAAGCTCGACGGCTTTTTCGACATCTTCAACAGCCAGGCCTTCCCGCTGGTGCTGATCCTGACCTACCTGGTGCTGCTGGTGACCATGGTCTACGGCCCGATCGCGGCGGCGCTGGTGGAGCTGTTCCCGACCCGCATCCGCTACACCGGCATGTCGCTGCCATATCACATCGGCAACGGCTGGTTTGGCGGCCTGATGCCGGCCACCGCCTTCGCGATGATCGCCCAGACCGGCGACCCCTACTACGGCCTGTGGTACCCCATCGTCATCGCGCTGGGCACCTTCGTCATCGGCATGCTGTTCGTGCCGGAGAACAAGGACAAGGACATCTTTGCGGAGCAGGGCGCGCGATGAGCCCGACGGGCTGCGCGGCCAGCGCAGCCCGTCTTGTATGGAAGCGCGGTGCGTGCTACGGTGGCGGCCGCTCGTGCAGCCAACCGGAGTACGCGATGCCCAGGCTCAAGGACCTTGAAGCGGGTGACGTCATCATGACGATGCTGAACAGCAAGCCCCCCGCGCTGCACACTCAGATCTACACCGAAGACAGCCATTTCCCGGCCACCATCATCCACGCGGTGGACGACAGTGGGCGCAAGCTGCACAAGGTGATGCCGACCTCCGTCAAGGGCTCGCCTGATCTCTGGGTGTATCGCTGCCAGGACGCGCAGCTGGCGATCGGCGCTGCCGTGCAAGCCATGAAGTGGGCGGCGTACGAGACGCCGTTCGACCAACAACGCAAGTACACGCGGGAGGCGCTACGGTCGCAGCTGGCCCTGAACGACCAGGACCCGTTGGCTGCCGTGCAGGAGCTGTTCAAGAAAAAGGGCAAGTTCCGCGCGATCAAGTACGCCGCGCGCCGCGACGACCCGCTGTGCAGCCCCAAGGAAGACGGCACCGATGGCCGCGGCGTGAACTGCGCGATGTTTGCGCTGCTGTGCTATCAGGCCGCCGCCTTGAGGCCGCATGTGAAGACGCCTGGACTGCTGTATCCGGATCTGCGGATGGTGCGAGTCTCGGACAAGAAGATCAGCCCGGCCGAAGTCGAGATCATCAAGAAGATGAAGGGACTCGACCCTACCGACCTCGAACAGTACCTGGACTACGCCAACGGGCTGCACTCGGACAACGAGTTCGCGATCGACTGGGACCTCGTGTCTCGCGACAAGCCGATCAAGCACCACGAGGTCAAGCGATGGATCGGCTACATGTACCTGCCTTCGCTGCTGATGTGGTCGTCCAGCACACCCATCAGCCGCTTTGCGTTCGACAAGGAGATGGGACCTGGGTTGATGCTGGATGCCAAGGTGGTGACCTCGGAGCAGTTCCGGCTGGCCATGGAGGCCGACAAGGAACGGTGGAAGCTGATCGGACCGCTGGAAGAGGAGGCATCACCGCCCGACCCGGCGTACAAGAGTAAGCTCCAAGCACACCGCGAGACGGCCACAACCGAAAAGCAGAACTACAAGCAGCAGGCGCCGCTCAAGGTCAACGGCGGTTCGGTCAAACTTCCATCGAAGTAGCCGCGCAAGCCATCACCTGGGCCGCCGCCCTTCCGTCCACGGCCGCAGCGCCTCCGGCGTCCGCATGTCGTTTGGCACCTCCAGGTCGCGGGCCGCGCCGCGGCTGGCTTCTATGCCCTTCGGGTAGCCGCTGCGGCCGCTCCAGTCGTGCGGCCGGGCCTGGCGTTGCTGCCGCTCGCGGCGCAGGCCTTCGGCGCAGTACAGATCGACGGCGGTGACCGCCAGCAGTGCCACCAGCGTGCCGGCGCGTGAGCCGCCGCGGCGGCCGAACAGGCTGGGGCGGCGCGGCGCCAGGACCACGGTGGCGATGTCCAGCACGTCGCCGGCCACGCGGCCCCATACCCAGGGCTCGGGGTCGGCGCTGGCCAGCAGGCCGGCGCCTGTGCCCAGCTCGCGCAGGCCGTGGCCGCGCACCAGGGCGCGGCTGCTGGGCAGCGGCGTCTGGCCGGCCAGGCGGCGCAGGCCGCCGGCGCCGTCCAGCTCGCCCATCTCGGCCACGCGGGCCACCCGGCGCGGCGCCGCCAGCTCGGCCAGGCCCAGCGCCAGGCTGACGAAGCCCAGGCCACGCGCCAGGGCCTGCAGGCCCGGCCGCTGCCTGGGGGCGTCGCGCAGCGTGCGGCCGGTACCGCCGGCCGAAGAGAAGTCGGTCATGTCGTTCATGGCTTCATCACCACCTTGATGCAACCGTCCTGCTTGTCGCGGAAGGTCTTGTACATGTCGGGACCATCGGCCAGCGAAACCTGGTGCGTGATCACGAAGGAGGGGTCGATCTGCCCTTCCTGGATGCGGCGCAGCAGGTCGCCGGTCCAGCGGTTGACGTGGGTCTGGCCGGTGCGCACCGTCAGGCCCTTGTTCATCAACGCGCCGATGGGCAGCTTGTCGATGAGGCCGCCATACACGCCCGGGATGGACAGCGTGCCCGCCGGCCGGCACACGTAGATCATCTCGCGCAGCACATGCGGCCGGTCGGTCTCCAGCATCACCGCCTGCTTGGCGCGGTCGTAAACCGAATCGATGCTGCGCGTGGCATGCGCTTCCAGGCCCACCGCGTCAATGCACTTCTCGGGACCCTTGCCCTGGGTCAGCTCCTTCAGCCGCTCCAGCACGCTTTCTTCGTCGAAGTTGATGGTGATGGCGCCGCCGGCCCGGGCCATGGCCAGCCGCTCGGGCACACGGTCGATGCACACCACCTGCCGGGCCCCCAGCAGCACCGCGCTGCGGATGCAGAACTGCCCCACCGGCCCCGCACCCCAGATGGCCACGGTGTCGGTGGGCTGGATGTCGCAGGCCACCGCGGCCTGCCAACCGGTGGGAAAGATGTCGCCCAGGAACAGCACCTGTTCGTCGGTCAGGCCATCGGGAATCTTGACGTGGGTGACGTCGGCATACGGCACGCGGATGTACTCGGCCTGGCCGCCAGGGTAGCCCCCCGTGAGGTGCGAATAGCCGAACAGGCCCGCCGTGGTGTGGCCGAACATCTTGTCGGCCATGTCCTTGTTGCGGTTGCTGCGCTCGCACACCGAGAAGTTGCCGCGCCGGCATTGTTCGCATTCGCCGCAGGTGATGGTGAAGGGCACCACCACGCGGTCGCCCACCTTGAGCTTGCTGTTGCCCTTGCCCACCTCCACCACTTCGCCCATGAACTCATGGCCGAGGATGTCGCCGGACTTCATCGTGGGCATGAAACCGTCGAACAGGTGCAGGTCCGAGCCGCAGATCGCGCAGCAGCTCATCTTGACGATGGCGTCGCGCGGCTCCTCGATCTGCGGATCGGGCATCGTCTCGTA
>CAKZXL010000018.1 GCA_937883885.1 uncultured Aquincola sp.
CCGACGAGCGACGCGACCGTTTCCGCGCCGCGCTGTTCGAGCGCACCGACTCCATCCTCTCGCCCTCGTTCTGGGCCGAACTGCGGCTCAATGCCCCGCGCGACCTGCAGCGGCTGCAGCAGCTGGGCGGCACGCTGGCCACGGCCGCGGCGGCCACGCCGGCCGGTGCGTGGGCCGGCCTGTGCGCAATGGTGCTGGTGGTGTTCGGCCTGCGGCGCTGGCTCAGCGCCCGGCTGGTGGCGCTGACGGCCGAGCGCACGCCTTCGGGCCGGGTGCGCCGCTCGCTGTATGCGGTGGCGCAGGCGCTGCTGGCCATGCTGGTGCCCGGCCTGGCCGCTTATGCGGTGATGCGCGGCATCGTGTGGACGCTGCCCGATGCCGATCCGCTGCGCGAGCTGCTGGGCAGCATGGTGGGCGCGATGTGCTTTTCGGCCTATGTGGCCGGCATCGGCTCGGCGCTGCTGGCGGCCAGGCGGCCTTCATGGCGGCTGCTGCCGCTGCCCGACGACGTGGCCACCGGCCTGCGCTGGCATCCCACCTACATCGGCGCGCTGATCTTCATCGGCTGGGTGGTGCAGCGGGTGGGCACGCAGGTGCAGACCAGCCTGGCCACCGAAGTGGCCATCAACGGCGTGTATGCGCTGCTGCTGGGCCTGCTGCTGGCCCACACCGTGCGCCGCGGCGAGCGGCTGCGCCTGCATTCGCATGCGGTGCGCGACGAGCACGAATACCTGCCGCGCCCCGCGTGGATGACGCTGGCGCTCTTTTTCGCGCGCACGCTGCTGGCCGCCAGCGTGCTGGCCATCCTGGTGGGCTATGTGGCGCTGGGCGCTTTCGTGGTGCGGCAGGTGAGCTGGATCGCGGTGCTGGCGATGACGGCCTTCGTGCTGGACGCGCTGATCGACGACGTGGCCACCGCCTGGCTGGGCACCCGCGCCGCCGCCGCCGACGAAGCTGCCGAGGGCCAGACGCCAGGCAGCCGCCTGCGCCGGCAGGCAGCGGTGCTGCTGTCGGGCGCGCTGCGGCTGACCACGGCACTGGTGGCCCTGGTGCTGGTGCTGGCGCCCTTTGGCGAAGGCCCGGCCGACCTGCTGCGCCGCACCGACCAGCTGCGCAACGGCATCACCGTGGGCGAGCTGCAGCTGCGGCCCACGGCGGTGCTGCAGGCGGTGCTGGTGTTCCTGCTGGCCACGGTGGTGCTGCGGGCGGTCAAGCACTGGTTTTCCGACCGCTTCCTGCCCACCACCTCGCTGGACGAAGGCATGCGCGCCTCGGTGGCCACGTTGCTGGGCTTTCTGGGCACGGTGGTGTCCATCGGCCTGGGGCTGTCGGCCATCGGCCTGGCGCTGGACAAGGTGGCCTGGATCGCCAGTGCGCTGTCGGTGGGCATCGGCTTCGGTCTGCAGGCGGTGGTCAGCAACTTCGTCTCGGGCCTGATCCTGCTGGCCGAGCGGCCGGTGAAGGTGGGCGACTGGGTGGCGCTGGGCGGGGTGGAAGGCGACATCCGCCGCATCAACGTGCGTGCCACCGAGATCCAGATGGGCGACCGCTCGACGGTGATCGTGCCCAACTCGGAGTTCATCACCAAGGTGGTTCGCAACGTAACGCACCAGAGCCCGCAGGGCCTGGTGCAGATCAAGCTGCCGATGCCGCTGGACACCGACACCGAGCGCGCGCGCGAGATCCTGCTGCAGGCCTTCGTCGACCACCCCGACGTGCTGGACACGCCCGCACCCAACGTGCAGCTGGACGGCGTGGACGCGGCGGGCAACGTGGTGTTCAACGCCACCGGCTTCGTCAGCTCGCCGCGGCAAAGCTATGGCGTCAAGAGCGCGCTGCTGTTCAAGATCCTGCAGGCGCTGCCGGCGGCCGGGCTGCCGCTGTGGAAGCGGCCGACCCTGGTGCTGCAGGAGACGGCGCAGCCCGCTCAGCCGGCGGTGCCCGGCGCCACCTCGGGCGAGCCGCCCGCATAACGCACCGCCTGCCGGCCGCGGCTGAAGCCCCATAGCACCAGCCCGGCCTGCTGCGCGATGCGCACCGCCAGCGTGCTGGGCGCCGACACCGTGGCCAGGGTGCCGATGCCCACGCGGGCGCACTTGCGCACCAGCTCGTAGCTGGCGCGGCTGGACATCACCACGAACCCCGGCGTGCCCAGCAGCCGCCGCTGCGCCAGCCGGCCGATCAGCTTGTCCAGCGCGTTGTGGCGGCCCACGTCTTCCATCGCCCACTGCAGCGTGCCGTCGGGCATGGCCCAGCCGGCGGCATGGCAGCCGCCGGTGGCCCGGTTGGTGGGCTGGTGCTCGGCCAGCTGGCCCATGGCCCGCAGCACCGCGGCCAGCGGCACCGGCGGTGTGGGCGGCAAGGGCTCGGGCTGCAGGTCCAGCGCGGCCAGGCTGTCGACGCCGCACAGGCCACAGCCGCTGCGCCCTTCCATCGCGCGGCGCCGCTGCTTCAGTTGCACGAAGGCCTGCTGCGCCACTTCCAGCGCCACCTCGCAGCCCAGCTGGCCGGTGCTCAGCTCCATGCCGTAGCACTGGGCCGGTGATGCGATCAGCCCTTCGGACAGGGCAAAGCCCAGCGCCATCGCCTCCAGCTCGGTGGGCGTGGCCATCATCACCGCATGCGACAAGCCGTTGAAGGTCAGCGCCACCGGCAGTTCGCTCACCACCTCGTCTTCTTCGGCCTGCTGGTGCACCTGCCCGTCGTCACCCAGCCGGCAGCGCCACACGTCCACCGACTGGTGGGCGGGCAGGTCATCGGTGTCGGCAGGCAGGGGCGCGGTCATGGGCATCGGGGTCATGTGACTAAACTGCCCGGCCAGCATAGCCCCCCACGCCCGCCATCGTGCTGCACGTCTCCATCCGCCCGCACTGGAACATCCGCAATGCCGAAGGCCGTGAGCTGCCGGCCAAGGTGCTGGCCTTGCTGTCGCTGGTGGAAGACCACGGCAGCCTGGCCGCAGCCTGCGAGAAAGAAGGCGGCAGCTACCGACACGCCTGGAAGCTGCTGCGCGAGGCCGAGTCGGTGCTGGGCGCGCCGCTGCTGCAGATGCAGCGCGGCAAGGGCTCGGCGCTGACGCCGCTGGCACGCACCCTGGTGTGGGCCGACCGGCGCATTGGCGCGCGGCTGTCGCCGGTGCTGGAAAGCCTGGCGTCTGAACTGGAGGCCGAGCTGCACACGCTACTGGCCCCCAGCAGCGGCGCCCTGCGCCTGTGGGCCAGCCACGGCTTTGCGGTGGAACAGCTGGCCCACCAGCTGGAAGCGGCGCAGCAACCGCTGGAGATCAAGTACTGCAACAGCGAGCAGGCCGCCGCCGCGGTGCATGGTGGCGCCTGCGACGTGGCCGGCCTGCACCTGCCGGTGGGCCCGCTGGGCGCCCAGGTGCTGGCCCACCATGCCCGCTGGCTCAGTGGCGACCTGCGCGCCATCCACCTGGTGCTGCGCCGCCAGGGCCTGATGGTGCCGGCCGGCAACCCGCGACGGGTGTACGCGGTGGACGACCTGCTGCGGCCCGACGTGCGCTTCATCAACCGCGAACGCGGCTCGGGCACCCGGCTGCTGCTGGACCTGCTGCTGGCCCAGCGGGGCCTGGACGGCAGCCGCATCGCCGGTTATGAGCAGGGCGAGCACACCCATGCCGCGGTGGCCGCCTACGTGGCCAGCGGCATGGCCGACGTGGCCTTCGGCGTGGAGACGGCGGCGCGCCGCTTCGGGCTGGAATTCATCCCGGTGCAGGCCGAGCGCTACTTCCTGGCCTGCCGGCCGGCGGCCCTGCAGCAACCGCGGGTGCAGGCCATGCTGGCCGTGATCCGCAGCGACGCCTACCGCGAGGCGGTGCGCCAGCTGGCCGGCTACGAGCCCGATGCCTGCGGCAGCATCGCCCCACTGGACGGCGACCTGGTGACCACCGCGCCGCGCTGAGGCGCACCAACTCCATGCACTTTGGGACAGCGTGAATGCCGGATCGGTATCCATCCGGGCCCGTTTCTCGCATCTACTCCCGCTGGTTTTTTCACAACCAAGAGGAGAACCCTGCATGAAACCCATGACCCGCGGCCTGCGCGCCGCCTGCGCCGCGCTGCTGGCGGCCACCGCCTTCGCCGGCTTGCCGGCCCTGGCCCAGACGGCCAAGCCCACCGTGGTGATCGTCGCCACCGGCGGCACCATCGCCGGTGCCGGCGCCTCGGCGCTCAACAGCGCCACCTACCAGGCCGCCAAGGTGCCGGTGGACAAGCTGATCGCCGGCGTGCCCGAGCTGGCCAGCGTGGCCAACGTCCGCGGCGAGCAGGCCTTCCAGATCGCTTCCGAGAGCTTCACCAACGACAAGCTGGTGACCCTGGGCAAGCGCGTCTCGGCGCTGCTGAAGGACCCGGAAGTCAATGGCGTGGTGGTGACCCACGGCACCGACACGCTGGAAGAAACCGCCTTCTTCCTGAACCTGGTGATCAAGAGCGACAAGCCCATCGTGGTGGTCGGCTCCATGCGGCCGGGCAGCGCGATGTCGGCCGACGGCATGCTGAACCTGTACGACGCCGTGGTGGTGGCGGCATCACCCAGCGCCAAGGGCAAGGGCGTGCTGGTGACCATGGCCGACGACATCCTGTCGGGCCGTGATGCGGCCAAGCGCGTGAACGTCAAGACCAGCGCCTTCGGCAGCCAATGGGGCGCGCTGGGCATGGTGGTGGAAGGCAAGACCTACTGGTTCCGCAGCCTGGCCAAGCGCCACACCGTGAACTCCGAGTTCGACATCGACACCATCGATGCGCTGCCGGAAGTGTCCATCGTCTATGGCTCGGGCAGCATGAACATGGCGCTGTACGACGCGGCCGCCGCGCCGGGCGTCAAGGCCATCATCAACGCCGGCACGGGCAACGGCTCGGTGCCCAACTATGCGGTGGACAAGCTCAAGTCCATCCGCGACAAGGGCGTGATGGTCATCCGCTCCAGCCGCGTGGCCGACGGCATCGTGCTGCGCAACGCCGAGCAGCCCGACGACAAGTACGACTGGGTGGTGGCCCACGACCTGAACCCCCAGAAGGCCAAGATCCTGGCCGCCGTGGCGCTGACCAAGGCGCAGACGACCGCTGAGCTGCAGCGGATCTTCTGGGAATATTGACGTTTGCCCCCAAGACCCGGGCATGGCCCGGGTCGGCCCCCCGAGGGGGCGCAGGTTCCTTGGGGCGGCCCGGCGGAACCTGGTGACCCCCAAGACCCGGGCTGTGCCCGGGTCGGCCCCTGCTTCAGCCTTCGAAGCGGCCGCGGCGCAGGCTGACGAAGCCGATGGCGCCGAGGCCGCCGAACAGCAGCGCGAGGTCGCTGCCCGCCGCAGGGGCGTTCGACGCGCGCGACTCGGCCGCCGGAGCGGTGGTGGCTGCGGCGACCGCGGTGGCCGCCGTGGCGGTGCTGGTGCTGGCGCCCTGCGCCGATGCGTGGGCCGACAAGGCAGCCAAAAGGGCGCCGATGACCGTGAACAGAATCCGCTGATGCATGACGACAACTCCCTGTAGAAATGCGGGGACACCTCGCAGCGGCGTCGGGTCTTGGCCCGGCTGCACACCACAGGGCATACCCTAAGCAACTTCCGTGACAGCTTTGCTGCACCGCAGCAGGGCATTCGGACCTGGGGTTACAGTGCCGGCCTTTCTGCACAGCACACCCGCATGGCCTGGACCGGTCACCTCGATCTGCACTACACCCGCGATGGCGAGCGCACCATTGCGCTGGACCGCCACGAAGGGCCGCTGCGGGTGCTGCAGCGGCTGTACCCCGAGGGGCCGGGCATCTGCCACCACGTGCTGGTGCATCCGCCCGGCGGCGTGGTGGGTGGCGACGTGCTGCGGCTGGATGCGCGGCTGGCCGCCGGCACGCATGCGGTGCTGACCACGCCCGGGGCCACGCGCTTTTACCGCAGCGCGGGTGAGCCGGCGTTGCAGAGCACCGCCATCGACGTGGCCGACGGTGCGCGGCTGGAATGGCTGCCGCTGGAAGCCATCGCCTACAGCGGCTGCGAGGCCGAGAACCGCATGCGCTTTGCGCTGGCCCCTGGCGCCGAGATGATGGGCTGGGACGTGCTGGCGCTGGGTCTGCCGGCCACCGGTCAGGCCTTCGAGCGGGGGCGCTTTCGCACGCATCTGGAGCTGCCCGGCGTGTGGCTGGAGCGCGCCACGCTGGCGGCCGACGACCGCCGGTTGCTGGATTCACCGCTGGGTCTGGCTGGCCACAAGGTGGTGGCCACGATGTGGTTCGCGGCCGGCAGCCCGCTGCCGCCCGCACGCCGCGAGGCGATGCTGCAGGCCGCGCGCGAGGTGTGCGAAGACTCGGCCCTGGCGGCCACCGCCGGCGCCACCTCACCGCATGCCGAAGCCGTGGTGCTGCGCGTGCTGGCGCCGCGGGTGGAGCCGGCTCAGCAGTTGCTGCTGCGGGTGTGGACCGCCTGGCGCCGCAGCGCCTGGCAGATGGACGCCCCGCCGCCCCGCATCTGGCGGACCTGAGCACCTGACAAGGATCAGGCGGCGTCGAGCGCCCTTGAAGCGCCGAGCAGCGCCGGCGACTGCTGCGCATCGATCACCCAGCAGGGGATCTGGCTGAGGTAGCCCTGGAAGCGGCCCTTGGCCTCGAAGCGCTCGCGGAAGGGTGAGCGGGCGAAGGCTTCGCCCATGCGGGGCACGATGCCGCCGCCGATGTACAGGCCGCCGCGCGCCGCCACCGTGAGCGCCAGGTTGCCGGCCACGCTGCCCAGGAAGGCGCAGAACATGTCCAGCGCCGCGGCGGCCAGCACGTCAGCGCCGCCCATCGCGGCCGACAGCACCGCCGCCGGCTCCTGCAGCGGCGCCGCCTGCTGGCGCACCTCGCCCAGCGCCTGGTACAGGTTCACCAGGCCGGGGCCGGACACCGCCCGCTCGGCCGAGGCATGGCCGAAACGGCGCTGCAGGCTGGCGATCACCGCCGCCTCTTCCGCGGTGGCGGGCGCCAGCGAGACATGGCCGCCCTCGCCGCCCACGGCCACCGCTTCGCCCTTGCGTGTGAAGGCCAGCGAGGCCACGCCCAGGCCGGTGCCCGCGCCCACCAGGCCCAGCGTGGCGCCGGGCACCGCGGTTCCGCCGCCCACCGGCTTGAGCTCGCTGGGCTTGAGCGCCGGCAGCGCCAGCGCCAGGGCCACGAAGTCGTTCACCACCACGAAGCGGTCGAAGCCGAATTCCTGGCGCACCGCCTCGATCGAGAAGCCCCAGGTGTGGTTGGTCATCTGCAGGTGGTCGCCGTCCACCGGGTTGGCGATGCCGATGGCGCAGTTGCGCGGCTGGGGCAGACCCAGGCGGTCCAGGTAGCTGCGCATGGCGGCCTGCAGCGTCGGGAACTCCTCACCCTTCAGGGCCGCCACATGGCTGGGTGGGGTGTCGGCCGATTCGCAGATGGCGAAGCGGGCATTGGTGCCGCCGATGTCTCCCACCAGGCGGGGAAACGCGGTTTTCTGTTCCATGGCTATGAGGTTCTCCGTATGGGGGCGATGGTATCGGCAGGCAAGCTGCTTGCCGTCACCCCTTTGGCCCCACGCCAGGTACGTTCTGGTTACGGCGATTAGGATGACGGTTTGATGTCTGCACGATGAATTCGCAACATTCCCTGGACAAGCCCGCCGGCTGGGCTTCTGACTCCTGTGCCGATGCCACGCTGCGCTGGGCCGGCCTGTGGGCCCCGCTGCTGGCGGTGGCGGTGGCCCTGCTGTGGGCCGAATGCCTGCCCCGCGCCACGGTGCTGGACCTGATCCACGAAGAAGGCCCGGTCGAGCTGCTGACCACGCTGCTGTACCTGTTTGCCGCGGTGGCGCTGTGGTGCGTGCAGCGCCCGCTGCAGGGCGCCGGCACCCGGCTGGCATTGACGGTGATGCTGCTGGCGTTTGCCGCGCGTGAGCAGGACCTGCACAAGGCCTTCACCGGCACGAGCGTGCTCAAGGTCAGCTTCTACCTGAACGATCACCCGCTGCACCAGAAGCTGGTGGCGCTGCCCATCCTGGCGGTGATCGCCGGCACCGCGCTGTGGCTGCTGGCGCGCCACGCCCGCCCGCTGTGGCAGGGCCTGCGCCAGGCGCGGCCGCTGGCCATCACGGTGGCCATCTTCTTCGTCACGCTGGTGGTCACCAAGGTCATCGACCGCAGCTTCGCGATCCTGGCCGAAGACTTCGGCGTGCACCTGTCCGACCAGGTGGACACCATCTTCTCGGCGCTGGAAGAGGTGGTGGAGTGCAGCCTGCCGCTGATCGCAGTGGCGGGCCTGCTGCAGCACCAGCGCGAGACGATGCACCCGGCGCCCTGAGTACAGGTCGCCACACGCCGGGCGGGTTGCGCGGCCGCGGCTTTAGATCGACATCAGCTCGCGCACGCCGTTGGCCTGCATGTCGGCGCCGCGGCCGCGGGCGATGATTTCGCCGCGCTCCATCACCAGGTACTGGTCGGCCAGTTCCTCGGCAAAGTCGTAGTACTGCTCCACCAGCACGATGGCCATGTTGCCGCGGTCGGCAAGCATGCGGATCACGCGGCCGATGTCCTTGATGATGCTGGGCTGGATGCCCTCGGTGGGTTCGTCCAGGATCAGCAGCTTGGGGCCGGCCGCCAGCGCACGGCCGATGGCCAGCTGCTGCTGCTGCCCGCCCGACAGGTCGCCGCCGCGGCGGTGGATCATCTGCTTGAGCACCGGAAACAGCTCGAAGATCTCGGCCGGCACCGGCACGCTGCCGCTCTTGTAGGCCAGGCCCATGCGCAGGTTGTCCTCCACCGTCAGCCGGCCGAAGATCTCGCGGCCCTGGGGCACATAGCCCACGCCGCGCTTGACGCGCTCGTACGGCTTTTCCTTGCCCATCTCCTGCCCGTCGAGCTTGATGCTGCCGGTCTTGATCGGCACCACGCCCATCAGGCTCTTGAGCAGCGTGGTCTTGCCCACGCCGTTGCGGCCGAGGATGACGGTCACCTCGCCGATCTTCGCTTCGAACGACAGGTTGCGCAGGATGTGCGAACCGCCGTAGTACTGGTTCAGGCCTTCGACTTGCAACATGGCTAGCGCCCCAAATAAACCTCGACCACCTTGTCGTTGGCCTGCACATCGCGCAGCAGGCCCTCGGCCAGCACGCTGCCTTCATGCAGCACCGTCACGGTCTTGCGGCCCTCGGTCAGCTGGTCGACGAACTTCATGTCGTGCTCCACCACCACCAGCGAGTGCTGGCCCTCCAGCGACAGGAACAGCTCGGCCGTGCGCTCGGTTTCTTCGTCGGTCATGCCGGCCACCGGCTCGTCCAGCAGCAGCAGCTTGGGGTCCTGCATCAGCAGCATGCCGATCTCCAGCCACTGCTTTTGGCCGTGGCTCAGCAGGCCGGCGGTGCGCTGGGCCGCGTCCTTCAGGTGGATCAGCGCCAGGATCTCGCCGATGCGGTCGAGCTGGGCGCCCGTCAGGCGCGAGAACACGCTGGCGCGCACGCGGCGGTCGGCCTTCAGCGCCAGCTCCAGGTTCTCGAAGACGCTCAGCTCTTCGTACACCGTGGGCTTCTGGAACTTGCGGCCGATGCCGATCTGCGCGATGTCGTTCTCGCGCAGGCGCAGCAGGTCGATGTTGGAGCCGAAGAACACCTTGCCCTTGTCGGGCCGCGTCTTGCCGGTGATCACGTCCATCATCGTGGTCTTGCCGGCGCCGTTGGGGCCGATGATGCAGCGCAGCTCGCCCACGTTGATGGTGAGCGACAGCGCGTTGAGCGCCCGGAAGCCGTCGAAGCTGACAGTGATGTCGTCCACGTACAGCGCCACGCCCTGCGCAAACTCGGGCACGCCCGCGCGGGCCACGCGGCCGTAGCTGGCTTCGCCGCCGGAGCCGCCGACGTTGTGGACCCGCTGCTCATGCGCCTGCCGCAGTTGGCTGCCGGCTTCCATCAGATCGGGCGTCATTGGCCGGCCTCCTTCTTGAACTTGCGGAACAGCCCCACGATGCCCTGCGGCAGGAACAGCGTGACGGCGATGAAGAGGGCGCCCAGGAAATACAGCCACACCTCGGGGAAGGCCACGGTGAACCAGCTCTTGGCGCCGTTGACGAAGAAGGCGCCGACGATGGGGCCGATCAGCGTGGCGCGGCCACCCACAGCGGCCCAGATTGCGATCTCGATGCTGGCGGCCGGCGTCATCTCACTCGGGTTGATGATGCCCACCTGCGGCACGTACAAGGCACCGGCCACCGCGCACATCACGGCCGACAGCGTCCAGATGCTGAGCTTGTAGGCCAGCGGGTCGTAGCCGGTGAACATCACCCGCGTCTCGGCGTCGCGGATGGCCTGCAGCACGCGGCCGTACTTGCTGTTCACGATCCAGCGCGCCATCAGGTAAAAGCCGATGAGCACCAGCCCGGTGAGCACGAACAGCGTGATGCGGGTGGTCGGCGTGGCGATGGGCAGGTCGAGGATGCGCTTGAAGTCGGTGAAGCCGTTGTTGCCGCCGAAGCCGGTCTCATTGCGGAAGAACAGCAGCATCGCCGCGAAGGTCATGGCCTGCGTGATGATGGAGAAGTACACGCCCTTGATGCGCGAGCGGAAAGCAAAGAAGCCGAACACAAAGGCCAGCAGCCCGGGCACCAGCAGCACCAGCAGCATCTGCGCGACGAACGAATCGCTCAGCGCCCAGTGCCAGGGCAGCTGCTTCCAGTCGAGGAACACCATGAAGTCGGGCAGGTCGCTCTTGTAGTTGCCGTCGCGGCCGATCTGGCGCATGA
>CAKZXL010000019.1 GCA_937883885.1 uncultured Aquincola sp.
CGCTGTAATGGTCGTAGCGGGCGGCTGCTTCGGCGAACAACTGCTTGCTCACATCGGCCGAGAGATCGGCATACACGCCCGCGATGCGGCGCGAAGTGTCGGCGGTGTCGGCCGGCGACAGGCCCGGGCCGGCCTGCGCGCCGGGCGGTGCGATCACCGGACCGACACCATAGGACGCGGCATCGCCCGCCGTGCTGCGAAAGCCCTCGCGCCGCCATTCGGCGCCCACCGCCAGCGTGGCCGGTTGGGCCAGGCCCAGGTTCAACGGCCGGCTCAGGTCGAGGTTGGCCACCCATTGGTCGAAGCGGTAGCCACCCAGGTCGAAGCGCGTGGGGCTGGCCGCGCCCAGCGAGGCATTGAGCGAGCGCCGCACGCCGAAGTCGAAGTCGTTGCGGCCGTAGGCCAGGCTGGCATCGGCGTCCCAGCCGGCCAGCGGGCCGCGCACACCGGCGGTCAACGACAGGTCGTCGCTGCGGCCGGTGGTCTCGGGGCGGTAGCCATCCGGGTAGAAGCGGTCGGGGTTGGCCGTGCTGTCGGGATAGCGGAAGTAGGCGGCGCCCACGCTGTCGCGCCGCGTCCAGGTGCCGAAGGCATAAGCCTCCTGGCCACCGGCCAGCGGCAGGGCGCCGTTCAGCCAGAGGCCCAGCTTGTCGGCCTGCGGGTCGCCGGCCGCGTAGTTGCGTCGGCCCTGGAACGCGAGGTTCGCTGGCGTCTGTTCCTCGAAGAACGGCACCTCGTCGGCACCCGCACGGTTGGTGGCCTGGCGGCGCGACAGCTCGGCCCCGGCGCGCACGAAGCCATCGCCCAGCCGCCAGCCCTGCTTGAGCTGCAGCTCGCCGCCGGCACCGTCGTTCAATCGTTCATCGGTGGGCGCAAAGCGGGTGCTGTAGCCACCGGCCGTGGCCACCGCCTCGCCACCTTCGCGCGCGTCGTCCAGGATGATGTTGATGACGCCGGCAATGGCATCCGACCCGTACTGCGCACCGGCGCCGTCGCGCAGCACTTCCACCCGCTTGACGGCATTGAGCGGCAGCGCATTGAAGTCCACCGGGTTGGTGCCCTTGCCGGTCTTGGATTCGACGTTCACCACCGCCGACACATGGCGCCGCTTGCCGTTGACCAGCACCAGCACCTGGTCGGGGCTCATGCCGCGCAGCTGCGCCGCACGCACATGGTCGGCCGCGCCCGAGTTGCTTTGCCGTGGAAAGTTGAACGAAGGCAGCAGCGTCTGCAGCGCGGCGGCCAGGTTGCCCTCCGGGCCAGCGGCGCGGCGCAGGTCGTCGGCGTACAGCACGTCGATCGGCGAGGCCGAGCTGAGCACGGTACGGTCGCGGCTGCGGGTGCCGGTGACGACGATGGACTCGGCGCCGTCGGCGGCCTGGGCCACCGGCGTGGCAACGGCGGCGGCCGCCAGGCCCAGCAGCAGGCAGTGGCGGACCGAAGGTTCAGGGCGGTTCATGGGGGCTGGCCAGTGAAAAGAAAAGCAAAGGCGCGAGCGTAGCGATGCCGAGCCTGCAAGGCCACCAACCGCGGCGCATATGCAAATGCGCCGCCGCACCGGCGATGGCAGGTGCAGTCGCGGCTAACCTGCCGCCCCATGACAACGACGCCCGATCTCCTCCACGACGCGGCGCCCGAACGACATCTGAATGTGCGCCACGCGGTCTCGGTGTGCGTCGGCATGGTCATCGGCGCCGGCATCTTCAAGACCTCGCCCATGGTGGCCGCGAGCCTGGCCAGCGACCAGGCGCTGTACCTGGCCTGGGCCCTGGGCGGCCTGCTGTCCTTCGTCGGCGCGCTGTGCTTTGCCGAGCTGGCCGCGGCCTTTCCGCATGCGGGTGGCGACTACCACTTCCTGCGCCTGGCCTTCGGCGCGCGCACCGGCTTCCTGTTCGCGTGGTCGCGCTTCGCGGTCATCCACACCGGCTCGATGGCGCTGCTGGCCTTCGTCTTCGGCGACTACCTGAGTCAGGTGGTCAAGCTGGAGCAGTGGCTGGGGCCGCAGCTGGGCGCCTATGGCAGCGCGCTGTTCGCGGCCACGGTGATCGTGCTGCTGACGCTGCTGAACCTGCGCGGCGTGCAGGTGGGCCTGGGCACCCAGGTGGGCCTGATGGGGCTGGTGATCGCCGGCATGCTGGCCCTGGGTGCCGCCGCGCTGTGGCTGATGCACCAGGGCGTGCCGCCTGCCACGCCGCTGGCCACGCCCGAGCGCACGCAGCCGCTGGCCATCGGCACCGCCTTCGTCTTCGTGTTCCTGGCCTATGGCGGCTGGAGCGATGCGGCCACGCTGTCGGCCGAGATGCGCGACGGCCGGCGCGGCATCGTGCATGCGTTGCTCTGGGGCCTGGCCATCGTCACCGGCCTGTACCTGCTGGCCAACTTTGCGTACCTGCGCGGCCTGGGCCTGGAAGGCCTGGCCCGCAGCGAAGCACCGGCCGCCGAGCTGATGCGCCTGGCCTTCGGCACACCCGGTGAGCTGCTCATCGTCGGCGCGGTGGCGCTGACCTCGATCACGGTGATGAACGCCATCCTGATCGCCGGTGCGCGCACCACCTGGGCCGCGGCCCACGACCTGCAGCAGGCGCGGCTGCTGGGCGGCTGGCTGGGCGCGCGGCTGGGCCGCTGGGACCTGTCGCGCGGCATTCCGCCGGCCTCGGTGGCCGCCATCGGCATCGTGGCGGTGGGGCTGGTGGGCCTGGGCACCGTGACACGCGGCGGCTTCTCGACGATGGTGGACTACCTGTCGCCGGTGTACTGGGGCTTCCTGGTGCTGAGCGCACTGTCGGTGCTGGTGCTGCGCCGCACCCACCCCGAGGCGCCGCGGCCCTTCAAGGTGCCGCTGTACCCCTGGCTTCCGCTGGCCTTCTGCGCCTGCTGCGGC
>CAKZXL010000020.1 GCA_937883885.1 uncultured Aquincola sp.
CTGGCGTCCTTCAGTGCGGCACCGTGTCCATCGCCGCGTCCATCGCGGCCGCGGCCCGGTGCAGCAGCTGGCGCAGCCAGGCCAGGCCCGGGTCCTGGGTGCGGTACTTGTGCCATTGCAGGCCCTGCTCCATCGCCGGCAGCGGCAGCGGCGGCGCCCGCAGCGCGATGGGCAGCGAAGGCAGCAGCTTCAGCGCCAGCCGCTTGTGCACCGTGGCCACGAAATCGGTGCCCACCACCAGCGGCGCCAGCGACGCAAAGCCGTAGCTGGTCACGGCCACCTGCCGCTCGATGCCGTGGCGCTTGACGAACGAGGCCTCGAACGAATCGCCGAATGAGCCGGGCGGCCGCATCACCACATGGCGGGCGGCGACGTAGCGCTCCAGGTTGAACTCGCCGCGCGCCAGCGCGCCGTGGCGCCACACCACGCAGGTGAAGTCGTCGAGGTAGAGCTTTTCCTCGGGGTGGTCGGGCGAGACGAAACCCCGCGGGATGATGAGCAGGTCGGCCTCGCCCCGCTCCAGGCTGCGCTGCGGATGGCTCACCTGCGGCAGGAACTCGAAGCGGGCGCTGCAGCGTTCGGCATGGGCCAGCGCCATCAGGTGCGGCACGAACACCATCTGGGTGTAGTCGGACACGAAGATGCGGAACACCCGGTCGGACTTGGCCGGCTCGAACGCGGGCGGTATGGCAATCGCACTGTCCACCCGCACCAGCACGTCGCGCACCGCCTCGTGCAGGCCCAGCGCCCGCGGCGTGGGCTCCATGCGGCGGCCCACCTGCACCAGCAGGTCGTCGTCGAAGTACTCGCGCAGCCGCGCCAGCGCATTGCTGGTGGCCGAGGGGCTGAGATTCAGGCGGTCGGCCGCCTTGGTGATGCTGCAGTCGGTCAGCAGCGCGTCCAGCGCCACCAGCAGGTTGAGGTCGAGTCGGTTGAAGCGCATCGGGCAGGTCCGCGGCTTCGGGGGTTAACCCCAAAACCATTCACGGCATCGAATCGTCGATTGGAAAGAAGCCATTTTTCATGAGGCTTCGCAATCCTTAGTCTCTGGCTTACCCGATACCCATCAACACAACGGAGACAAGGAATGGCCTCAAGCCAAGCCGCGGATGAACTCGTGCCTGCCACCTGGCAGGCCGCGCCGGCCAGGGAAACAAGCAGGGTGCTGCGCCGGCGACATGTGGTGGCGCTGGCGGCCATGGCGGCGTGCCAGGCCCAGGCCTTCGAGTTCAACACCGGCGACAGCGAACTCAAGCTGCGCTGGGACAACACCGTGAAGTACAGCGCCATGGCGCGGCTGCAGAAGCCCTCGGCCGGCTTGTCGCGCACGGCCTTCGGGCCTACCGGCGTGGTGGGGCCCAACAACCTCAACCAGGACGACGGCGACAACAACTTCAGCCGCGGCATCGTCAGCAACCGGCTCGACCTGCTGAGCGAGCTGGACGCCAACTGGCGCAACTTCGGCGGACGGCTGAGCGCCGCCGCCTGGTACGACGGCGTCTACAACCGCGACAACCAGAACCAGAGCAGCAGCGCCAACCACAGCCCGCGCAACGAGTTTCCGGCCGAAACGCGCGACCTGATGGGCCGCAAGGCCGAGATCCTGGACGCCTTCGTGTTCGGCCGCTTCGACGTGGCCGACAAGCCGGTGACGCTGCGGCTGGGCAAGCACTCGCTGCTGTGGGGCGAGAGCCTGTTCTTCGGCGCCAACGGCATTGCCGGCGGCATGGCGCCGCTGGACCTGATCAAGCTGCAGTCGGTGCCCAGCGCCACCTTCAAGGAAGTGGCGCGGCCCACCGGCAAGTTGTCTGGACAAGTGCAGCTGAGCCCCGAGGTGTCGGTGGGCGCCTATGTGGCCTACGAATGGGAGAAGACCCGGCTGATGCCGGCGGGCGCCTACCTGTCAACCAGCGACACGCTGGGCCCGGGTGCCGAGCGCATCAACGCCGGGCCCACCGGCGTGTTCGTGCGCCAGTCCGACCTGGGCGCGCGCAACGGCGGCCAGGGCGGCCTGCAGCTGCGGTGGCGGGTCGATGCGATCGACACCGACCTGGGCTTTTACGCCATCCGCTACCACGCCACCGGGCCCAGCAACATCTGGAACACGCTGTCGGGCCTGCCGCCCGCGCTCAGCGCCAGCAGCTACCGCTGGGTGTACCACGAGGGCATCCGCGCCTTCGGCATGAGCTTTTCCAAGACGGTGGGCGAATGGGGCCTGGCCGGCGAAGCCTCGTACCGGCAGAACACGCCGCTGGCCAGCTCGGGCCAGTCGGTGATCCCCGCCATCGGCGTGGGCACCGGCTACGACAACAACGACAACCCCGGTTATGCGGTGGGCGAGACGGCGCACCTGCAGTTCTCGTGGATCGCCAGCCTGGGGCCCAACTTCCTGGCGCAGGAGTCCAGCTTCGTCGGGGAGGTGGCCTGGAACCGCCGGGTGAAGGTCACGCGCAACCCCGAGATGCTCAACCCCAATGCCGACCGCACGGCGACGGCGCTGCGCTTCACCTTCTCGCCCAGCTACCGCCAGGTGGTGCCCGGCCTGGACCTGACGCCCAGCGTGGGCCTGGGCTACGCCTGGGGCAATTCGTCGGCGGTGGGCCCGGCCTTCGGCATCAACAAGGGCGGCGACCTGAGCCTGGGCCTGGGCGCCGTGTACCTGGGCAACTGGAACGCGAACCTGAACTACGTGCGATTCCTCGGCCCAGAAGGCCCGACGCTGGACAACGCCAACAACGCCCAGTTCAAGCAGGCCCTGAAGGACCGCAACTTCGTGACCCTGTCGCTGCGCACCACCTTCTGAACAGACCCCCGGAGACAAGCCCCATGCCATACGCCCAACGGCCCGCTGTGCCCACCCGCGCCCTCACACGCGGCATTACACGCGGCATTTCACGCGGCCTGATCGCCGCCGCCGCCCTGATCGCCACCTTGCCGCCAGCGCTGGCCGGCGTCGGTACCGACGAAGCCGCCAGGCTCAAGACCACGCTCACGCCGCTGGGCGCCGAGAAGGCCGGCAATGCCGACGGCAGCATCCCGACCTGGAGCGGCGGCTACACCACGCCGATCGCGGGCTTCAAGAACGGGGGCCGCCGCGGCGACCCCTTTGCCAACGAGAAGCCGCTTTACAGCATCACCGCCGACAACATGGGCAAGTACGCGGCGCTGCTGAGCGAAGGCACGCAAGCCCTGCTCAAGAAGTACCCGCAGACCTACCGGGTCGACGTCTACAAGACGCACCGCACCGCGGCGGCGCCGCAATGGGTGTACGACAACACCTTCAAGAACGCCACCAACGCCAAGCTGGAAGGCGCCATTGTCAAGGGTGCCTATGGCGGTATTCCCTTCCCCATTCCCAAGTCGGGCGAAGAGGTCATGGCCAACCATGAGCTGCACTGGCGCGGCGAAGCCTGGCAGAACGACTTCCGCGGCTACCTGGTCACCGCCACCGGCCAGCGCGTGCTGTCGGTAGAAGGCAATGGCGAGTGGCAGATGCCGTATTACGCGCAAGGCCAGGAAGCAAGGTTCAGCGGCGACTACTGGCTGATCCGGCTGGTCAACAGCGGCCCGCCGGTGCGCGCGGGCGAGGCCATCACCGGCCGCCTGAACCTGGACCCGGACAAGAGCAACACCTGGGTGTACCTGACCGGCCAGCGCCGTGTGCGCAAGCTGCCCAATGCCTGCTGCGACACGCCCACGCCGGCCAGCGCGGGCGTGGCCAGCTTCGACGAGATCGACGTCTTCGGCGGCCGCAACGACCGCTTCAACTGGAAGATCGTCGGCAAGCAGGAGATGCTGATTCCCTACAACAGCAACCGCCTGCACACGCCCACGAAGGACAGCGAGGTGCTGCTGGCCAACCACCTGAACCCCGACCATGTGCGCTGGGAGCTGCACCGGGTGTGGGTGGTGGAAGCCACGCTCAAGCCCGGCCAGCGCCACCAGGCGCCCAAGAGCCGCTACTACCTGGACGAAGACACCTGGGTGGCCGTGCTGGGCGACCGCTGGGACGCCAATGGCCAGCTGTGGAAGACGATCTGGGCCCATCCGGTGGTGATGCCCGACCTGCCAGCCACCACGCCGCAGCAGCAGTGGGGCTTCAACGACCTGATCTCGGGCGCCTGGTATGCCAGCGGCGTGGTCAATGAGC
>CAKZXL010000021.1 GCA_937883885.1 uncultured Aquincola sp.
CCCAACCTGTCCGAGCAGCAGCTGGCTCGCCTGGACGAGTCGGGCATCGTGTACGTGGGCGCCGAGGTGAACCCGGGCGACGTGCTGGTGGGCAAGGTGACGCCGAAGGGCGAAACCACGCTGACGCCGGAAGAAAAGCTGCTGCGCGCGATCTTCGGCGAGAAGGCGTCCGACGTGAAGGACACCTCGCTGCGCGTGGACCAGGGCACCAGCGGCACCGTCATCGACGTGCAGGTGTTCACCCGTGAAGGCATCCAGCGTGACAAGCGCGCCCAGCAGATCATCGACGATGAACTCAAGCGCTTCCGCCTGGACCTGAACGACCAGCTGCGCATCGTCGAGGCCGACGCCTTCGACCGTATCGAGAAGCTGCTGAACGGCAAGGTCGCCAACGGCGGCCCGCAGAAGCTGGCCAAGGGCACGACCATCGACAAGGCCTACCTGGCCTCGATCGAGAAGTACCACTGGTTCGACGTGCGCCCGGCCGAGGACGAAGTGGCCAACCAGCTCGAGTCGATCAAGAACTCGCTCGAGCAGACCCGCCACAGCTTCGACCTGGCTTTCGAAGAAAAGCGCAAGAAGCTGACGCAAGGCGACGAGCTGCCGGCCGGCGTGCTGAAGATGGTCAAGGTGTACCTGGCCGTCAAGCGCCGCCTGCAGCCTGGCGACAAGATGGCCGGCCGTCACGGCAACAAGGGTGTCGTGTCCAAGATCACCCCGATCGAAGACATGCCCTACATGGCCGACGGCACGCCGTGCGACATCGTGCTGAACCCGCTGGGCGTGCCTTCGCGGATGAACGTGGGTCAGGTGCTGGAAGTGCACCTGGGCTGGGCCGGCAAGGGCATCGGCCAGCGCATCGGCGACCTGCTGCAGAAGGAGTCGCGTGCGGCCGAGCTGCGCAAGTTCTTCGACCAGCTCTACAACCAGTCGGGCGGCACGACCGAGGACCTGTCCTCGTTCAGCGACGACGACATCGTGGAGATGGCCAAGAACCTCGAGAACGGCGTGCCGTTCGCGACGCCGGTGTTCGACGGCGCGGCCGAGGAGGAAATCCGCGGCATGCTGAAGCTGGCTTACCCGGACGACGTGGCCAAGGCCAAGGGCCTGACCGAGACGCGCACCCAGGCCACGCTGCATGACGGCCGCACCGGCGACGCCTTCGAGCGCCCCGTGACCGTGGGCTACATGCACGTGCTGAAGCTGCACCACCTGGTCGACGACAAGATGCACGCCCGCTCCACCGGCCCGTACTCGCTCGTCACCCAGCAGCCGCTGGGCGGCAAGGCGCAGTTCGGTGGCCAGCGCTTCGGCGAAATGGAAGTGTGGGCGCTGGAAGCCTATGGCGCCTCGTACATCCTGCAGGAGATGCTGACCGTGAAGTCCGACGACGTGAACGGCCGCACCAAGGTCTACGAGAACATCGTCAAGGGCGAGCACTCGATCGAAGCCGGCATGCCGGAATCGTTCAACGTGCTGGTGAAGGAAATCCGTTCGCTCGGCATCGACATCGAGCTCGAGCGCAACTAAGGGAACAGGAGAAAAGGCATGAAGGGACTACTCGACCTTTTCAAGCAATTCACGCCCGACGAACACTTCGACGCGATCAAGATCGGGCTGGCCTCGCCCGAAAAGATCCGCTCGTGGTCGTTCGGCGAAGTGAAGAAGCCCGAGACGATCAACTACCGCACGTTCAAGCCCGAGCGCGATGGCTTGTTCTGCGCCAAGATCTTCGGCCCCATCAAGGACTACGAGTGCCTGTGCGGCAAGTACAAGCGCCTTAAGCACCGCGGCGTCATCTGCGAGAAGTGCGGCGTTGAAGTCACGCAGACCAAGGTCCGCCGCGACCGCATGGGTCACATCGACCTGGCGGCGCCGTGCGCGCACATCTGGTTCCTGAAGTCGCTGCCGTCGCGTCTGGGCCTGGTGCTCGACATGACGCTGCGCGACATCGAGCGCGTGCTGTACTTCGAAGCCTATGTCGTGGTCGACCCCGGCATGACCCCGCTGAAGAAGTTCTCGATCATGAGCGAGGACGACTACGACGCCAAGCGCATCGAGTTCGGCGAAGAGTTCGTCGCGCTGATGGGCGCCGAGGGCATCAAGAAGCTGCTGGAGGAGATGGATCTCGACGTCGAGATCGAGAAGCTCCGCGGCGACATGACCGGCTCCGAGCTCAAGATCAAGAAGAACTCCAAGCGCCTGAAGGTGATGGAAGCCTTCAAGCGTTCGGGCATCCGGCCGAGCTGGATGGTGCTGGAAGTGCTGCCCGTGCTGCCGCCGGACCTGCGTCCGCTGGTGCCGCTGGATGGCGGCCGCTTCGCCACGTCCGACCTGAACGACCTGTATCGCCGCGTCATCAACCGCAACAACCGCCTGGCGCGGCTGCTGGAGCTGAAGGCGCCCGAGATCATCGTGCGCAACGAAAAGCGCATGTTGCAGGAAGCGGTCGACTCGCTGCTGGACAACGGCCGTCGCGGCAAGGCGATGACCGGTGCCAACAAGCGCGCGCTGAAGTCGCTGGCCGACATGATCAAGGGCAAGAGCGGCCGCTTCCGCCAGAACCTGCTGGGCAAGCGCGTCGACTACTCGGGCCGTTCGGTCATCGTGGTGGGCCCGACGCTCAAGCTGCACCAGTGCGGCCTGCCCAAGCTGATGGCGCTGGAGCTGTTCAAGCCCTTCATCTTCTCGCGCCTGGAGGCGATGGGCATCGCCACCACCATCAAGGCCGCCAAGAAGGAAGTCGAGAGCGGCACGCCGGTGGTCTGGGACATCCTTGAAGAAGTCATCAAGGAACACCCGGTGCTGCTGAACCGCGCGCCGACGCTGCACCGCCTGGGCATCCAGGCGTTCGAGCCGGTGCTGATCGAAGGCAAGGCCATCCAGCTGCACCCGCTGGTGTGCGCGGCGTTCAATGCCGACTTCGACGGCGACCAGATGGCCGTCCACGTGCCGCTGTCGATCGAAGCGCAGATGGAAGCCCGCACGCTGATGCTGGCCTCCAACAACGTGCTGTTCCCGGCCAACGGCGAACCGTCGATCGTGCCGTCGCAGGACGTGGTGCTGGGTCTGTACTACGCGACCCGCGAGCGCACCAACGGCAAGGGCGAAGGCCTGATCTTCTCCGACGTGGTGGAAGTGCAGCGCGCGCTGGACAACGGCGCCGTGGAAATCACCGCCAAGATCAGCGTGCGCCTGACGCAGTACACGAAGAACAAGGAAACCGGCGAGTTCGTGCCGGAGACCAAGCTCGTCGACACCACCGTCGGCCGTGCGCTGCTGTCCGAGATCCTGCCCAAGGGCCTGCCCTTCAGCAACATCAACAAGGCGCTGAAGAAGAAGGAGATCTCCAAGCTGATCAACGTGTCCTTCCGCACCTGCGGTCTGAAGGAGACGGTGGTCTTCGCCGACAAGCTGCTGCAGTCGGGCTTCCGCCTGGCCACGCGCGCCGGCATCTCCATCGCCATCGACGACATGCTGGTGCCCAAGGAGAAGCAGGGCCTGATCGACCGCGCCGAAAAGGAAGTCAAGGAGATCGAGCAGCAGTACGTCTCGGGCCTGGTGACCGCCGGTGAGCGCTACAACAAGGTCGTGGACATCTGGGGCAAGACCGGTGACGAGGTGGGCAAGGTCATGATGGCCCAGCTCTCCAAGCAGAAGGTGCAGGACCGCCACGGCAAGGAAGTGGACCAGGAGTCGTTCAACTCCATCTACATGATGGCCGACTCGGGCGCCCGGGGTTCCGCCGCGCAGATCCGCCAGCTGGCCGGCATGCGCGGCCTGATGGCCAAGCCTGACGGCTCGATCATCGAGACGCCGATCACCGCGAACTTCCGCGAAGGCCTGAACGTTCTGCAGTACTTCATCTCCACCCACGGTGCTCGTAAGGGCCTGGCGGACACGGCGCTGAAGACCGCGAACTCCGGCTACCTGACCCGTCGTCTGGTGGACGTGACGCAGGACCTGGTGGTCACCGAAGTCGATTGCGGCACCGAGAACGGCATCGCCATGCGCGCGCTGGTCGAAGGTGGTGAAGTCATCGAATCGCTGCGTGACCGCATCCTGGGCCGCGTCGCCGCGGTCGAGGTGCTGCACCCCGAGAACCAGCAGCTGCTGGTGCCGGCCGGCCAGATGCTCGACGAAGAGACGCTGGACGTGCTGGAAGCCGCCGGCGCCGACGAGGTGAAGGTGCGCACGCCGCTGACCTGCGACACGCGTTTCGGCCTGTGCGCCAAGTGCTACGGCCGCGACCTGGGCCGTGGCGGCCTGGTGAACGTGGGCGAGGCGGTGGGCGTGATCGCCGCGCAGTCGATCGGTGAGCCGGGCACGCAGCTGACGATGCGGACCTTCCACATCGGTGGTGCCGCTTCGCGCGCCGCGGTGGCCAACAGCGTCGAAGCCAAGAGCGACGGCATCATCGGCTTCAACGCCACGATGCGCTACGTCACCAACGGCAAGGGCGAACTGGTGGTCATTTCGCGTTCGGGCGAGATCGTCATCCTCGACCCGCACGGCCGTGAGCGCGAGCGTCACAAGGTGCCGTACGGCGCCACGCTGAACGTGCATGCCGACCAGACCATCAAGGCCGGCACCGTGCTGGCCAACTGGGACCCGCTGACCCGACCCATCATCACGGAATTCGCCGGCAAGGCGAAGTTCGAGAACGTGGAAGAGGGCGTGACCGTTGCCAAGCAGGTGGACGAAGTCACCGGCCTGTCGACGCTGGTGGTGATCGACCCGAAGCGCCGCGGTGCCACGAAGGTGGTGCGCCCGCAGGTCAAGCTGCTGGATGCCGGCGGCCAGGAAGTCAAGATCCCTGGCACCGACCACTCGGTGACCATCGGCTTCCCGGTGGGCGCGCTGGTGCAGATCCGCGACGGCCAGGACCTGGCCCCCGGTGAAGTGCTGGCACGTATCCCGGTGGAAGGTCAGAAGACCCGCGACATCACCGGCGGTCTGCCGCGAGTGGCCGAGCTGTTCGAAGCGCGTTCGCCGAAGGACGTCGGCACGCTGGCCGAGCAGACCGGTACCGTGTCGTTCGGCAAGGAGACCAAGGGCAAGGTGCGCCTGCAGATCACCGATCCGGACGGCAAGGTGTACGAGGAGCTGGTGCCCAAGGAAAAGAACATCCTGGTGCACGAAGGCCAGGTGGTGAACCGGGGCGAGCTGATCGTCGACGGCGCGGCGGACCCGCAGGACATCCTGCGCCTGCTGGGCATCGAGGAACTGGCGCGCTACATCGTCGACGAAGTGCAGGACGTCTACCGTCTGCAGGGCGTGAAGATCAACGACAAGCACATCGAGGTGATCGTTCGCCAGATGCTGCGCCGCGTGCAGATCGTCAACCCGGGCGAGTCGTCCTACATCGCCGGCGAGCAGGTCGAGCGTTCGGAGCTGCTGGACACCAACGACCGCCTGCGCGGTGAAGGCAAGGTCACGGCCACGCACGCCGACGTGCTGCTGGGCATTACCAAGGCTTCGCTGTCGACCGACTCGTTCATCTCCGCGGCTTCCTTCCAGGAAACCACCCGCGTGCTGACCGAAGCGGCCATCATGGGCAAGCGCGACGAGCTGCGTGGCCTGAAGGAAAACGTGATCGTCGGTCGCCTGATTCCCGCGGGCACCGGCATGGCCTTCCACGACGCACGCCGCGCCAAGGAAGACATGGACGAGAGCGAACGCCGCGCCATCGCGCTGCAGGAAGCCGAAGAGCTGGCTGCCGCGCAACTGGCCGCGGTGGGCAGCGACACGCCGGACGAGGCGGCCGAGTAAGGCCGGACAGACAGGCCGCCCGCGCGGTGGCCTGCATCTGGAGGGGGCGGCTTCGGCTGCCCCTTTTTCATTGGCGGTGCCCCGAGCTCGCTGCGCTCGCTCCTCCTGAGGAGGCGTGTTCAGCCTTGGGCTGGACCGGCGGCTGAACGCATCTGTTCGATGCAGCGCTCGGGCGTCTGCACCTCCACGCCCCAGCGGCGGGCGCGTTTGGCCAGCTTGAGCAGCGCGCGGTCGCGTGTGACCAGCCAGCGCGCCTGCCACACCACGGCGGCGTCGATGAACACCTGGTCGTCGGCATCGCTGCAGTGCAGGCGCTGCGTGACGCCCGGCACCGGCGCCGGCTGCATCCGGACATGGCTGCACCAGGCCTGCAGCACCGGTTCGGCGGGCTGGTCGCCCAGCCGGCCGCCCAGCCCGCGCGACAGCACGTGCGCCAGCTCATCGCGCATGCGCTCGCAGCCCAGCCAGCGCAGGCGGCCGGCGGCGATCTGCTCGAACAGCGGCGTCACCGCCGGGTTGCGGAACACCAGCCAGTCCAGCGCGACGTTGGTGTCGACGACCACGGCGTCGGGCTCGGGCGGGTTCAGGGTCATCGGCTTGCGCGGCTCATTGAACTGCGAATATACTCGCAGGTTCTTCGGCAGATTCTGCTGCGCTCTTTGTCGCCTGCTGCGCCCCGCGCGGCGCTCAGGTCGTCCCACACAAGAGCGCTGTGGCTTCTCCCGACAGAAAAAATTGCGTGACTTCAAACGGGAACAAGTCCACATGCCTACCATCAACCAGCTCGTGCGCCACGGCCGTGAGGTCGAAGCCACGAAGTCCAAGTCGCCTGCCATGCAGGGCGGCCCCCAGCGCCGCGGTGTCTGCACCCGCGTCTACACCACGACCCCGAAGAAGCCGAACTCGGCGCTGCGTAAGGTCGCCAAGGTGCGCCTGACCAACGGTTTCGAGGTCATCTCGTACATCGGCGGTGAAGGCCACAACCTGCAGGAACACAGCGTCGTGCTCGTGCGCGGCGGCCGTGTGAAGGACCTGCCCGGTGTGCGTTACCACATCGTGCGCGGCTCCCTCGACCTGCAAGGCGTCAAGGACCGCAAGCAATCTCGCTCCAAGTACGGCGCCAAGCGCCCGAAGAAGGCCTAAGGCCACCAGCGCGATCGGCCGCAAGCCGGTTGCACGTTGCGGAGGGCCCCAGGGCTCGCCGAGTAAGTGGATGGTTGTTTCAGGCTATGGCCATCCAAGGCAAGGGCACGAAGCTCGCGCCAACTGAAGCTGATAAAGGAAGACTCCCATGCCGCGTCGCCGCGAAGTACCCAAGCGCGAGATCCTGCCCGACCCGAAGTTCGGCAGCGTCGATCTCTCGAAGTTCATGAACGTCGTGATGGAATCCGGCAAGAAGGCCGTGGCCGAGCGCATCATTTACGGTGCCCTCGACCAGGTCGAGAAGAAGGCCAACAAGGATCCGCTCGAGATCTTCATGACCGCGCTGAACAACGTGAAGCCGATGGTCGAAGTCAAGAGCCGCCGCGTCGGTGGTGCGAACTACCAAGTTCCCGTGGAAGTTCGCCCCGTCCGCCGCATGGCGCTCGCGATGCGCTGGCTCAAGGACTCCGCCCGCAAGCGTGGCGAGAAGTCGATGGCCGCGCGCCTGGCCAATGAGCTGCTGGAGGCCTCTGAAGGCCGCGGCGGCGCGATGAAGAAGCGCGACGAAGTGCACCGCATGGCAGAGGCCAACAAGGCCTTCTCGCACTTCCGCTTCTAAGTCGTCCCAGTCCTACGTTCCCCTGGCCGCTCTTCGGGTTTGCACCAACCCGCGAGCGGCCCCTGTATTTGGAGCAACACCATGTCCCGCAAAACTCCCATCGAGCGCTACCGCAACATCGGTATCTCTGCGCACATCGATGCCGGCAAGACCACCACGACCGAGCGCATCCTGTACTACACCGGTGTGAACCACAAGATCGGCGAGGTGCACGACGGCGCCGCGACGATGGACTGGATGGAGCAGGAGCAGGAGCGGGGCATCACCATCACGTCGGCAGCGACGACCTGCTTCTGGAAGGGCATGGACATGTCCTATCCGGAGCATCGCTTCAACATCATCGACACCCCGGGGCACGTGGACTTCACCATCGAGGTGGAGCGTTCCATGCGCGTGCTGGACGGCGCCTGCATGGTGTACTGCGCCGTGGGTGGCGTGCAGCCCCAGTCGGAAACCGTCTGGCGCCAGGCCAACAAGTACAAGGTGCCCCGTCTGGCGTTCGTCAACAAGATGGACCGCACCGGCGCGAACTTCTTCAAGGTCTATGACCAGATGAAGACCCGCCTGAAGGCCAACCCCGTGCCCGTCGTGGTGCCCATCGGCGCCGAAGACAACTTCAAGGGCGTGGTGGACCTCTTCAAGATGAAGGCCATCATCTGGGACGAGGCCTCGCAAGGCATGAAGTTCTCGTACGAGGACATCCCCGCCGAGCTGCAGGCCGAGTGCGAGAAGTGGCGTGAAGGCATGGTCGAGGCCGCGGCCGAAGCCAGCGAAGAGCTGATGAACAAGTACCTCGAATCGGGCGAACTGTCCGAGGAAGAGATCAAGCTCGGCCTGCGCACCCGCACCATCGCCACCGAAATCCAGCCGATGCTGTGCGGCACCGCCTTCAAGAACAAGGGCGTGCAGCGCATGCTCGACGCGGTGATCGACTTCCTGCCCTCGCCGGTGGACATCCCCCCGGTCGGCGGCACGGACGACGACGAGAAGGAAGTCTTCCGCAAGGCGGACGACAGCGAGAAGTTCTCGGCCCTGGCCTTCAAGCTGATGACCGACCCGTTCGTCGGCCAGCTGACCTTCGTTCGCGTGTACTCGGGCGTGCTGGCTTCCGGCTCGACCGTCTACAACCCGATCAAGGGCAAGAAGGAACGTATCGGCCGGATCCTGCAGATGCACGCCAACCAGCGTGAAGAAATCAAGGAAATTCTGGCCGGCGACATCGCCGCCTGCGTGGGCCTGAAGGACGTGACCACGGGCGAAACCCTGTGCGATCCGGACGCCGTGATTACGCTGGAAAAGATGGTCTTCCCTGAGCCGGTGATCTCGCAGGCCGTGGAACCCAAGACCAAGGCCGACCAGGAAAAGATGGGCATCGCCCTGTCGCGCCTGGCCGCTGAAGACCCGTCGTTCCGCGTGCGCACCGACGAAGAATCGGGCCAGACCATCATCTCGGGCATGGGCGAGCTGCACCTGGAAATCATCGTCGACCGCATGAAGCGCGAGTTCGGCGTGGAAGCCAACGTCGGCAAGCCGCAGGTGGCCTACCGCGAAACCATCCGCAAGACCGCGACCGACGTCGAAGGCAAGTTCGTGCGCCAGTCGGGCGGCAAGGGCCAGTACGGCCACGTCGTGCTGACGCTGGAGCCGCAAGAGCCGGGCAAGGGCTTTGAGTTTGTCGACGCCATCAAGGGCGGCGTGGTGCCGCGCGAGTACATCCCCGCGGTGGAAAAGGGCATCATCGACACGCTGCCGAACGGCGTGCTGGCCGGCTTCCCGGTGGTGGACGTCAAGGCCACGCTGACCTTCGGTTCGTACCACGACGTGGACTCGAACGAAAACGCGTTCAAGATGGCCGCCTCGATGGGCTTCAAGGAAGCCATGCGCCGGGCCAGCCCGGTCATCCTCGAGCCGATGATGGCCGTGGAAGTCGAGACGCCGGAAGACTACGCCGGTACCGTCATGGGTGACCTGTCCAGCCGTCGCGGCATGGTGCAGGGCATGGACGACATGCCTGGCGGCGGCAAGGTCATCAAGGCCGAAGTGCCGCTGTCCGAGATGTTCGGCTACTCGACCAGCCTGCGCTCGGCCACGCAAGGCCGTGCGACGTACACGATGGAGTTCAAGCACTACAGCGAAGCTCCGAAGAACGTCGCCGACGCGATCATCACCGCTCGCGGCAAGTAAGCAACCACAACCAGCCGGTCTTCGGCCGGGTGCCGTCCGCTGCCAGTGACGGACGAACCAGCACCCGGTCGGAAACCTAAAACCTGAGCACTGGCACTGCTCTTTGATACGGAGAAATTGAAATGGCAAAAGGTAAATTCGAGCGGACCAAGCCGCACGTCAACGTGGGGACGATCGGCCACGTGGACCATGGCAAGACGACGCTGACGGCGGCGATCACGACGATCCTGTCGGCCAAGTTCGGCGGCGAAGCCAAGGCGTACGACCAGATCGACGCGGCGCCGGAAGAAAAGGCGCGTGGCATCACGATCAACACCGCGCACGTCGAGTACGAGACCGCCAACCGCCACTACGCGCACGTGGACTGCCCGGGCCACGCCGACTACGTGAAGAACATGATCACGGGTGCGGCGCAGATGGACGGCGCGATCCTGGTGTGCTCGGCCGCTGACGGCCCGATGCCCCAGACCCGCGAACACATCCTGCTGTCGCGTCAGGTTGGCGTTCCTTACATCATCG
>CAKZXL010000022.1 GCA_937883885.1 uncultured Aquincola sp.
CGTAGAAGCTGCGCGTGTGCAGCTCGAAGGCGCTGATCGAGCGGATGCCGGGGACGAAGAACAGGAAGCGTCCGGTGAGGTTGCACTGCCGCTGCTGGTACTCCGGGCAGGACTCCGGCTGGCACAGCCCGCCGTTGTCCTCGCGCGGGATCGCCTTGCGGCCGCCGAACAGCCGCACCGTGCGCCGCCCGGTCGCGTCCACCGGCACCGGAGCGTGCGTCATGCAGTGGCGCCATCGTCCGTCGGTCGAATACTCGGACCAGAAGCGCTTGTCCTGCGCACCCCAGGTCGCCAGTTCATGCGGCATCACGCTCTGCCAGCGATCGGTCGGGAACACCACCGGGAAGCGGTAGAGGCGCCGGCCCTCGCCGCGGTCCTCGCCATGGAGGTCGAGAATCTGTGTCGCCAGTTCGGGGTTCGGGAAGTCCTGGGCACGCACAGTGAACCACGGCACGTTGCGCGGAACGAGCGGGCTCTTGAGCTCAGGGCAGGCCTCGGCCAGCGCACGCTCGATCTGGTCGAACGACTGGCCCTGGTTCAGGCCCTGTTCGTAGATCGCCTGCGCACGCGGCACCTCGGCAGCCCGACGGGTCAGGACCTTGATGCCCGCGCGGATCTTGCCGCCCGTGGGCAGGCGGGGCGTTCGGTTTGTACCGTTACCCAGCAGGGTCGGCAGAGCGGTGGGCCCGCCGTGAAGCACGACGGCGGGCCGGGGATCGGGGGATGGTGAAGAGGCCATCGGCGTTCCTCGGTGGGCGTCGGGGGATTCCGACGAACCATCGTCCCGCCTCGATCCGTGCTTTCAACCCCGGGTGCCGTCCGGATGCCATGATGCGACTCTGTCCGCACGCCATGGTCCCGTGCAATCGCATCGCCCGAACCCGCCCCTTTCATGCAAGCCGAGTCGCCCTCCAGCCCACAAGACAGCGCAGACAGAGACGACGAGGAACTGCGGCGGGTACTCGCCGCCTCCGAGGCCTTCGACGATGATCTGCTTGCACTGCTTCGAGCCGGTTGGAACACGTCGTCCCGACGCTCGACCATCTGCCTGGCCTTCTGTCGTTCGGCGATCGAGCATGCGATCGCGCAGCGGGTCCTGATCGAAGCCGGCCTGACGGGAACCGCACTCAGCCTGATCCGCCTGCAGTTCGAGGCGGTTGTCCGTGCCGCCTGGGTGCTTCACGCCGCCAAGGAGGACTGGCTGGACAAGTTCTCCGCGCCGGTGCCGGACGGCGAACTCTCGGAACCCCAGATGGGGCCACCGATCCCCGCCATGATCGACGCCATCGGTGCAGTCGCCGGTCCGGCGGCCACCGAACTGAAGCGACTGCATGGGACCGTCAAGGTGATGCACTCGTTCGTCCACGGAGGTGTCCACCTGGTCGTCCACGCCCTGCGGGGCTACCCGGCAGGAAAGCTGACGTCGGTGCTGCAGAACCGCAACCTGCTCTCGCTGATGCTGGCCAACGTCATCGTGATCGTCAGCCAGGATCCCGGCCTGCGGGGTTCGGTCGGACGGTTGTCGGACCTGCATGCGGCCTGCATGCCGCCGCTCCAGCGGTGAGCCTCGTCGAGGGGCCGGGCAGGACCGGCATGGCCTCGCCAGGCAACCACAGCCAGGACCTCGGCCGGGCGTTCTCGAACGCCCTTCGCTTGGCACCCTGTTCGGCCTCGCCCATGAAGCCGCTGACGACATGGAGGTCGACCGGCTCCGCGCCCACGTCCAGCAGGATGGCATTCGCGAACCCGGCCACCGATCGCGCGTCGTACCGCATGGGCTTCACGAACCGCCGCCCCTGCGCCACCAGCGCTCGAACCAGCGGCGCCTCGTGCACCCCCTCCAGCGGAATCCACTCCTCGCTGGTCAGCATCAGGCTGGCGAGGTCGATCTCGTAGGTGTGCTCCCGGCGGGCCCGGATCAGCGCCGCCAGCATGAGTCGCAGCCCTCGCCCTCCGTCCGAGTCGAGCGCCTCGAAGAGCGGCGCGAAGCCGCGCTGCACCCGCGCCCAGGTCCGCGCGTCTGCCAGCAAGGGGGCGTCCGGCATGTGGCGGATCCAGATGCGCGCGCCCGCGGGTGCCGACTCCCAGCCCTTGAACTCGCCGAGCACCACCGCCAGCGGCTGCCGCCCGTCATGCGGCTGCAGCACCGACAGCCGGGCACGCCGCCGTTCGGCCTGCTCGGCCTTCGCGGTCTCGCTGAAGGCTTCCGGCACGTACAGCCGATTCGACAGCGGCTCGCCATTCACCTGGATCGCCTCGGCGGCCTGCATCAGATACTTGTGAAGCACCGCCTGGTTACGCTTCCCGGCCATGGCCGGTGACCAGCGGTTGAAGCCGGCCCGCTCGAACAGGAAGTGCATCAGCGCCCGCAGGCTCATCCGGCGACGGGTGCGGCCGACCTCCGACGGCTCGGCAGGCTCGCGGCTCACCCCCGCCCGCCCGGGCACACGCGCCCACGGGAAGTCCACGTGCAGTTCCACCCGCGCCGGATCCAGCTGGACGACGGCCTCGCCGACCAGTTCGCCCAGGCCCGACATCGCAGGCCCGGGCTCGTAGCTCGGGCAGGCGGGGTGGTGCCGGTCCCCGGTCTCGGGCATGCGCTTGATCTGGAAGTGGCGATGGAAGGCGACGTACATCTCGACGCCGCCTGCCACGCACAGGCAGCGCGGCCGGCCGGGCGCCTCGTAGGCCTGTGCCAGCAGGTCCTGCAGCTGCGGGTCATCGGCGTCGACCACGCGCCCACCGATCGCAAAGCGCTGCCCGTCCACCCTCGACTCCATCCCCGACTCCATCACCGTTGCAGCCCTTCAGCGGGCGCGCCGTGTCATGCCAGCTCCTCGAGCACCTTGGCCAGCTCGGGTCGCGGCCTCGGCAGCTGCTCGCGCACGGCACTGCGATCGGCAATGCCCAGCACCAGCCCGACCTGGTCCTCGTCGGCGCCGCGTTCGTACATCCGCGACATCAGGGTCAGCCGTGCCGACTGAGTGCACAGACCGGGTATGTCGGCCTGGCGGAAGATCTTGCGATAGATCTCCAGCAGGGGACGGCAGACGTAGCGGTTCTGGCCCTCGCCGCCGTTCGGCGTGATCGGATAGACCTCGCCCTCCGCGCCCAGGAACAGCGGGCCGTGCCGATCCAGGCCGCGCCAGTGCTCGGCAGCGCCGAGACCGTGGCCGGCACGGACCCGCTCGTCGAGATAGGCGCCGAGCGCCTCGTCGAGACGGCGGTGGTTGAAGAACAGCGGTCGGTCCCTGCCGTTGATCGCGACATCGGCGCGCACCCTCGACTCTCGCCGCACACTGCCGTCCTCCAGCAGGTAGTCGGCCACCGTCAGGCGCGCGACCTCCAGCGGGCGCAGGCCGGTCGCGAAGGGCAGGTAGTAGAGCGCCAGGTCGTGCAGGGGCCGCGTGGATCGGCTGCGCACACGGCGCGCCCCGAGGTCGACCTCGTCGAGCTTGAGCACGCGGGCTTCACGTTGGGAGCTCACCTGCGTGGGGTCGAAGTGCTCCAGCGCCTGGAGGATCGCGTCCCGGTGCATGCGCAGGCGCTTGACGAAGGCGGCGCCGCTCTCCTGCAGGCCATCGACGCCCACCGCCTGCGTCAGCTGGACCGCGAGCCCCTTGATGCGCCGGTCGACGGCCGACCGCGACAGACCCCATCGTTGCGCCACGGTCGCGTAGGGATCGCCGTCGATCACCTCGCGCAGCATCTGGATCGTCTGCAATGTCTGCCGGCGATCGCCGGCGGCTTCCGGATCGTCTTCCATTGTTGTTACTCCCTGGACGACGGAA
>CAKZXL010000023.1 GCA_937883885.1 uncultured Aquincola sp.
ATGGCCAAGCTGTTTGCCAGCGAAATGGCCGAACGCGTCTGCAGCGCCGCCATCCAGACCCTGGGCGGCTACGGCTACGTCAGCGACTTTCCCCTGGAGCGCATCTACCGCGACGTGCGGGTGACGCAGATCTACGAGGGGACGTCGGATGTGCAGAAGATCTTGATTGGGCGGGCGCTGGGGTAGGGTGGGTCAGGGCCCTCAAGCCGCGACGCGCTGGGCCAGTGCTTCTGCGGCCAGCGCGTTGATGCTCTTGCCCTCCGCCTGGGCCGCGATGGCCAGGCGTTCGTGAAGCTCGGGCGCGATGCGCAGGTTGAATTTGCCCGAGTAGCTGCGGCGGGGCTCGATGCCTTTTTCTGCGCACACTTCGAGGAAGACGGCCAGCGAGTTCTTGAACTCCTGGCGCAGTTCCTTGGGGCTCTTGCCGTAGAAATCTGCACCGCCGGTGAGGCCCAGGATTTCGCCCCGGAACATGTCGGTCTCGGGGTCGTACTCGATGCGTGCGTTGTAGCCGTCGACGGTCATCAGGTTCATGGCTTTACTCCGTGCTGCTCAAGCCACTTTTTGACAGAAACCACGGCGCCCTTGTCCGTTTGTGGCGACGGGTGGGGCCGGTGAAAGACGCGGACTTCTTCAAAGAGGTAGACGGCCACACGACTGCCCTCTCGTTCAGAGACCTCAGCACCCAGCCCCACGAACAGCGCTTCAATGTCCTTCCAGACGATGTTGGCGCTGGTCGGGTGAGCAAAGAGGGCCTCGAGGGTTTTGCGGTGGCTGCGCTTCACGGCTGTATGGTACCAGTATCCAGTACCGGTTGAGTGCCTGCTGCAGGTTTGAGTCACCAGCTCACGTCTGCTGCCGGCAAGTGCGCATACATGCGGTAGTTGCCCGGCTTGCCTCGTACCAGCCGGTAGGCCCGCAGCAGCCCCTCCAGACTGAATCCGTAGCGCTCAAGCACCCGCGCCGAGCGCGCGTTGGATTCCAGCACGGTGGCCTGCACCCGCAGAACAGATGCTTGTGCATGCGCCCAAGTCACCATCGCGGCCACCATGTCGCTGGCGATGCCCTGGCCCCAGGCGCCGGGATGCAGCTCGTACGCCAACTCTGCGGAGCGATTGGCCGGCGACACGGTATGGAAGCCGATGGTGCCCGCCAGGCGGTCTGAATCGCGCCACGCAATGGCGAGCCGCAGACGGGCCGACGGATCAGTGCTGGCCTCGCCGCCGAGATAAGGCGCCAGCTCATCGGGCGTTGGGTGGTTCCAACTCGTGTGCTCGTAGACCTGGGAGTTGTTCAGGTACTCGGACCAGCGCACAAGATCGGCGAACCGGAGTGGGCGCAGGCGAACCAATGGATGGTTCGGGTCCGGAAGTGAGGCAAAGCGCATGGGTGACCCAGCCTTACTTCGCCGACACCGCCAGCACCGCCTTCGGGTTGGTGCGAGCGATGGCCAGCAGCGTGCGCGCTGCGCCGCTGGGCTGCTTTCTGCCTTGCTCCCAGCCTTGCAGCGTGCGAACCGAG
>CAKZXL010000024.1 GCA_937883885.1 uncultured Aquincola sp.
GGCAGCCAGCGGCAGATGCAGTCGCTGGCGATGGCCCGGGTGCAGCAGGCCGGCGTGCGGCCGGTGCAGCAGGTGGACGCGGCCACCGACGTGGTGGCCGTGGTGCGGGTGTTCGCCGAGCACCGCACCGACCATGTGCTGGTGCGCGACGACAGCCGCACGCCGCCGCGGCTGGGCATCTTCACCACCACCGGGCTGCAGCGCGCCATCCTGCAGGGCACGCCGCTGCAGCAGCTGCCGGTGGGCCGGCTGGCCAGCTGGCAGCTGGTGACGGTGGCGCCGCAAGCCTGGCTGTTCGAGGCCCAGGCCACGATGATCCGCCACCGCGTGCGGCGGCTGGTGGTGGCCGATGCGCCGGCCGAAGAAGGCGCGCCGCCCCGCGTGCACGGCACGCTGGACCAGGTGGACATGCTCAGCTTCCTGTCCAACCGCTCGTACCTGATCACACGCGAGATCCTGGAGGCCCCCGACCTGCCCGCGCTGGCCGGCCCGGCCGAGCGCATCCAGCAGCTGGTGGGGCTGCTGCATGGCGGCGGCACGCCGGTGGGCCCGATCGCGCGGCTGGTGCAGGCGCTCAATGCCCAGCTGTTCGAGCGCACCTGGCGACTGGTGGCGCCCGATGACCTGGTGGCCCACAGCTGCCTGTTCGTGATGGGCAGCGAAGGCCGCGGCGAGCAGCTGCTGAAGACCGACCAGGACAACGGCCTGGTGCTCGCCGACGGCTACACGCCGCCCGAAGACCTGCCGGCGGTGTGCCAGCGCTTTTCGGCCGCGCTGGCCGGCTTTGGCTACCCCGAGTGCCCGGGCCGCATCATGGTCAACCAGCCGGCCTGGCGGGCCAGCGCCAGCGAGTGGGTGCAGCGTGTGCGCGGCTGGCTGCTGGCCCCCACCGCCGAGCAGCTGATGTCGGTCGCCATCCTGCTGGACGCGCATGCGGTGTGCGGCGATGCCCGGCTGCTGCAGGGCGTGCGCACCGCACTGCTGGAGGCGGCACCCGACCACGACGCGCTGCTCGCCCGCTTTGCAGCCGCCATCCATGCCTTCGACGGCCGCAGCGGCTGGTGGACGCGGCTGCTCACCCGCGCCGACGATGCCGAGCGGCTGGACATCAAGAAGGCCGGGCTTTTCCCCATCGTGCACGGCGTGCGGGCGCTGGCGCTGGCCCACCGCATCGGCGCCACCGGCACCGCCGAACGCATCGAGGCACTGGCCGCCGAACACCGGCTGCCGGCCGAGCTGGCCGGCGCGCTGGTGGACAGCCTGCACTTCTTCATGACGCTGCGGCTGCGCGCCGGGCTGGAGGCTCAACGCCTGGGCCAGCCGGCGCAAGGCATCGCGGTGAGCAGGCTCAGCACGCTGGACCGCGACCTGCTGAAGGACACGCTGGAGGTGGTGCGCCGCTTCAAGGCGCTGCTCGACCAGCGTTTTCGGCTCGATCTTGTCTAGACAAGTGGATGCGCCGCGCCAGCACCGCCCTGCCCGCACCGCCCGCCGCCTGGTCGGCCCCGTGGCGCGCGCTGGTGCGTGCCTGGATGCTGTACCACCTGGGCGACCCGCGCTACCGCTTCCTGTACGACGCGCCGCCGCCGGACGAATGGGTGTCGGTGGACTGCGAGACCACCGGCCTCAACCCGCACAAGGACGAGATCATCGCCATCGGCGCGGTGCGCATCCAGGGCCAGCGGGTGCTGACCAGCCAGCGGCTGAACCTGCTGGTGCGGCCAGCGCGCGTCATCTCGGCCGAGGCGGTGAAGGTGCACGGCCTGCGCGAGCGCGACGTGGCCGGCGGCCTGCCCATCGACGAAGCGATGCACCGGCTGCTGCACTTCATCGGCCCGCGGCCGCTGGTGGGCTACTACCTGGAATTCGACGTCGCGCTGATCAACCGCGCGCTGTTTCCGATGCTGGGCGTGCGCCTGCCGCAACCCTGCATCGAGATCAGCGCGCTGTACCACGACTGGAAGCAGCGCCAGCTGCCGCCCTACCAGCACGGCGCCACCATCGACCTGCGCCTGGCCACGCTGATGGCCGACCTGCAACTGCCCACCCGCCAGGCCCATGACGCGGTGAACGACGCCACGATGGCGGCGCTGGCGTTTCTCAAGCTGAGGGCGCTGCTGGCGGCGCCGTGAGCGCCGCCACAGCCGCGCCCGGATCAGCCCGCGCGCCGCCGGCGCACGGTGGCGCCACCCACCACCGCCAGCCCGGCCAGTGCCAGTGCGGCGCTGGCGGGCTCGGGCACGCTGGCCACCGGCGTGGTGCGCCAACTGACCCCGATCGCCGAAGACGTGTCGCCGCCTGAATCGATTGCGTACACCGCCACGGTGGGCGGCGACCACCAGGTGTTCAGGTAAACGTTCACACGCCGCCCATCGGCCACCGAAAAGCCGATGCCCTGCGTGGTCAAACCGCCGTCGGCACGGACGAGGTTGTCCACCGGCCAGTCGTTGAGCGGCACCGGCGTGCCGGTGGCCTGCAGGCCGGTGATGGCGTTGCCGTAGAGCTGCCCCTGGATGGCAGTGACCAGAAAGTAGCCATTGGCGTCGGCCGTGTCCGTCGTGGTGAGCACTCCGCTGCCGAAGCTGCCCAACGAAAAATCGAAGGTACGCAGCGCATGCGCCGGCGCGGTGAGCGACAGGGTGACAGCCAGGGCAGCAGCGGTGCGCGCAAAGGTCAATGCAATGGCCATGTGGTTTCCTTTCAAATAGAAACTGACAATTGCATTTTGGGTGCCAGCTTTCGCATTGCAGTGGAGAGAGGGATCATTTGCCCACAGAGTTCACGAAGGTGCTGACGGGTGCACGAAGCGCACCACGCCGGGCCGGTCCACCTCACGCCGCAAGGTGGGTCGCGGCAAGGCCGGCACCGGGCGCCTGGGCGCGGCTTGTCCCTGGTGCACCGCCTGCTGCAACGCGGCCATCGCGGCCTCGGGGTCGGCCGCACTGGTGATGGCGCTGACCACGCACACGCCATCGGCGCCGCAGCGCATGGCCTCGGCGCAACGGGCCGCGTCCATGCCGCCGATGCCCACCACCGGCACCGCCTGCAGCAGCGCGCACCAGTAGGCCAGGTTGCCTTCGCCCTGCGGTGTCCAGGGCATCACCTTCAGCTGCGTGGCATGGATGGGCCCGCAGGCGATGTAGCTGGGCCCCAGGGCCCAGGCGCGGCACACCTCCCAGTAGGCATGGGTGCTCAGGCCCAGGCGCAGACCGGCGGCGCGGATGGCGTCCAGGTCGGCGCTGTCCAGGTCTTCCTGGCCCAGGTGCACGCCGTAGGCGCCGTGCTCGATGGCCAGTTGCCAATGGTCGTTGATGAACAGCTGCGCCCCCGCCGCCTGCGCGGCCTGCACGCTGCGGCGGATCTGCGCGGCCAGTGCCTGCGGCGGCGCCTGCTTGATGCGCAGCTGCACGGTGCGGATGCCAGCATGCAGCACCCGCGCCACCCAATCGGCGCTGTCGACGATGGCATACAGGCCCATCGAGCGCTCGGCCAGCGGCGCAAAGGCCTGCAAGGGCGGGCGCACCGGCAGGTTCTCGGCCCGCAAGGCAAAGCCGGCCAGCGGGGTGCCCGCCGGCGTGCGGCGGCGCTGGGCTTCGAACATCTGCGCCAGGATGGCGGCTTCGCGGTCCACGAAGCCCAGCTGCTGCGCCGCCTGCAGCGGCGTGTCGGTGGCCACGCCGAAGGCCTGGGCCACGGCGGCTTGCAAGGTATTGCCGGGGCTCATAGGTCGAACGGGCGGCCGCCCACCGGGGTGCTGGCCACCGCCATGTCCTGCGCGGCGATCAGCCCGGCCGCATGGCCCAGCCAGCCGCCGCGCACCGCATGCGCAAAGGCAGCCGCCATGCGCACCGGGTCGCCCGCCTGCGCCACCGCCGAGTTGAGCAGCACCGCATCGAAGCCCAGCTCCATCGCCTGCGCCGCATGCGAAGGCGCGCCCAGCCCGGCATCGACGATCAGCGTGACGCCCGGCAGCCGCGCCCGCAGCGTGCGCAGTGCCCAGGGGTTGAGCAGGCCCTGCGCGGAGCCGATCGGCGCGCCCCAGGGCATCAGGATGCGGCAGCCCGCGTCCAGCAGGCGCTGGCAGCTCACCAGATCGTCGGTGCAGTACGGAAACACCTCGAAGCCGTCGCGCACCAGTTGCGTGGCCGCGGCCACCAGTTCAACCGGGTCGGGCTGCAACGTGTGCTCGTCGCCCACCACTTCCAGCTTGATCCAGTGGGTGCCCAGCAGCTCACGCGCCATGTGGGCCAGCGTCACGGCCTCGCGCGCGCTGCGGCAGCCGGCGGTGTTGGGCAGCAGCCGGGCGCCGCTGGCGCGGATGATGTCCATGAAGGCGCCCTGGGCACCGCCGCCATCGCCGGCCAGCTCGCGCTTCAGGCCCACCGTCACCACGCCGGTGCCCGAGGCGGCGATGGCCTGCTGCAGCCCCTGCGGCGAGGGGTAGCCCGCGGTGCCCAGCAGAAAGCGGCTGCGCAGCGGCACGTCGGCCAGCTGCCAGTGGGCGTCGTCGGGCGGGGTGTGTGGGTCGGTCACGTCAACCTCCTGTGATGGGTTTGAAGCACTGCACCTGGTCGCCATCGGCCAGGGCATGGTGGTCGCGCTGCGCGCGGGCGACGAAGGCGCCGTTGATGGCGGTGGCCACGCTGTCGGGCGCATGGCCCAGTTGCTGGACCAGCGCGGCCAGGCTGCAGCCAGCGGGCAGCGCGTGCTGCTGGTGGCCCACCTGCACGTGGATGGTGTCGGTCATGCCAAAGTCTCCGAAGCAAGTGCGGCCAGGGCCTCTTCCACCAGCGCCGGCGCCAGCAGCCAGCCGTGGCGAAAGAGGCCGTTGATGCGGGTGAGCCCCGGCTGCGCGTGCAGGCAAGGCAGGTTGTCGGGCAGCGCGGGGCGCAGGTTGGTTTCCAGGTGCAGCACCCGGCCTTCGGCCAGCTCGGGCAGCACGCTGTGGGCCGCGCTCAGCAGCCCCAGCAGGCTGCGCACCGAGACGGGTGAGCGGTCCTCCGATTCGATCTCGGTGGCGCCCACCAGCACCACGTCATCCGGCCGCGGCACCAGGTACACCCGCCAGCGCGGATGCAGCAGCCGCAGCGGCCGGTGCAGCACCAGACCGCGGGCCTGCACCCAGGCCACCTCGCCCCGCACGCCACGCACCGGCAGCGCGGGCCGGGCGCCCAGGCCGCGCACGTCGAACACATGGTCGAAGCGGCGGCC
>CAKZXL010000025.1 GCA_937883885.1 uncultured Aquincola sp.
CGGGAAAGATCAGGTTGTTGATGAAGCGCCGGCTGCCGGCGCGCCGCCACCGCGGGGGCACCGGCGCGGGCCACCTTCTGGCGCCGCGCCAGCCCCACCAGGCGCATGCCGCGCACGCGCTTGACGGCCAGCAGGAAGTACACCGAGCCCAGCACCGGCCACCAGCGATCGCCCACGCCGTCCATCCAGCCGAAGCGGTCCAGCCAGCGGTCCGAGCGCAGCGCCGGGCGGTAGCAGCCGAAGCGGCCGCCTTCGACCTCGAAGCTCAGCAGCCGCAGCCAGTCGCGCAGCCGCCAGTAGTGGATCAGGTCGGGCGACTGCGGCAGGTACAGCGGCCCTTTGCCGCCCAGCCCGCGGCGGATGCGCCCCATGCGCTGGCGCAGCCCCCACAGCCCCGCCGGGTTGAAGCCGAGGATGGCCACCCGGCCCTCGGGCACCAGCACGCGCTCCACCTCGGCCAGCGTCAGGTGCGGGTCGCGGGCGAATTCCAGCGTGTGCGGCAGCACCACCAGGTCGATGCTCTGGTTGGGAAACGGCAGCGCGTCGAAGTCGCAGTGCAGCGCCACCTGGCGCGGCGGCGTGGCGATCAGCGGCTCGGCGCCCGGCTCGGGCTGATGCTCGGCGCCGGGCTCCGCCACAGGCGCTGCCTGGTCGGTGGCCAGCCACTGGTGCGGCATGCGGTTGGCACGCAGCGCGTCCAGTTGGGGCAGGCCCAGCTGCAGCGCATGGAAGCCGAACAGGTCGACCACCGCGCGGTCCAGGCGGTCCTGCTCCCAGGCCAGCAGGTAGCGCCCCGGCGGCGTGTCCAGCCAGTCCACGAGCCGATCGTGATCCGGCACATTAAGCATCGTATGTAAAGTGGCGTTCTGCAAAGGCTTTCACGGGGGATCGGCTTTCTATAATTCCGCACTTGCGGTAGCCACCCCCACGCATGAACCTGGTAGCCCTCAGCGCCTTCTCCGACAACTACATCTGGATGATCGACGACGGCCGCCAGGCCCTGGTCGTCGACCCGGGTGACGCTGCGCCGGTTGAGGCGGCGCTCGATGCGCGGGGCCTCGAGCTGGCCGGCATTCTAGTGACGCACCACCACGCCGATCATGTCGGCGGCGTCAACGCCCTGCGGCCCCGGCTGCCGGCCACCGATCCCCTGCCCTTGTTCGGCCCCCAGGCCGAGCGCCTGCCCGAGCCCGTCACCCGCGTGGCCGAAGGCCAGTTGGTCACGCTGATGGGCCTGCACTTCGAGGTGATCGAGGTGCCCGGCCACACCGCAGGCCACATCGCCTACCTGCTGCGCCAGGGTGTGGGCGATGCGCCGGTGCTGTTCTGCGGCGACACGCTGTTCTCGGGCGGCTGCGGCCGCCTGTTCGAAGGCACACCGGCGCAGATGCACCAGTCGCTGGCCAAACTGGCCGCGCTGCCCGGCAACACCCGGGTGTGCTGCGCGCATGAATACACCCTGTCCAACCTGCGTTTTGCCGCGGCCGTCGAGCCCGGCAACACCGCAGTGCAAGACCACCTGCACTGGTGCGAGCACCAGCGCGCCGAGGGGCGGTCCACGCTGCCCTCCACCGTCTCGCTCGAACGCGAGATCAACCCGTTCCTGCGCAGCGAGGCTCCGGCCGTGGTGCGCGCCGCACGCGACCAGGGGGCGGCCGACGCCTCGCCGGTCGCGGTCTTCGCCACGCTGCGTGAATGGAAGAACCGATTCCGATGACTCCGCCACAACCCCGCAAAGCCCAGGGCCTGATCGCCCTGGCCGCCTCCCTCCTGCTCACCGCCTGCGCCACCACGGCGCCGCCCTCGGGCAACGGCAACAGCGCCGCCACCGACGCCACCACGCCGGCCCCCACCCTCCCCGCGCCGCAGGCCGTCTCGGCGCCCAGCACGCCGGCCCAGCCGCCCGCCGCCGAAGCCGCCGGCACCCCGGTGGACCCGTTGCGGCCCGAGGTCAAGATCGACATCAACGACGAAGCCTCGCGCGCCGATCTGTGGGTGCGCGTGCGCAATGGCTTCGGCATGCCCGACATCGACACCGACCATGTGCGGGTGCATGAGCAGTGGTACGCCACCCGGCCCGACTACGTCGAGCGCATGACCAGCCGCGGCGGCCGCTACCTCTTCCACATCACCGAAGAGCTGCAAAAGCGCGGCATGCCCACCGAGCTGGCGCTGCTGCCCTTCATCGAAAGCGCGTTCAACCCCAAGGCGATGTCGGTGGCCAAGGCCTCCGGCATGTGGCAGTTCATGCCCGCCACCGGCCGCGACTTCGAGCTGCGGCAGAACCTGTTCCGCGACGACCGCCGCGACGTGCTGGCTTCCACCCGCGCCGCGCTGGACTACCTGGAACGCCTGCACAACATGTTCGGCGACTGGCACCTGGCCCTGGCCGCCTACAACTGGGGCGAAGGCAATGTGCAGCGGGCCATCGCCCGCAACGAGAAGGCCGGCCTGCCGACCGACTACCTCAGCCTGCGCATGCCCGACGAGACGCGCAACTACGTGCCCAAGCTGCAGGCGGTCAAGAACATCGTCAGCCGCCCGGCCGACTTTGCGCTCAAGCTGCCGGCGCTGGAAAACCACCCGTACTTCCTGAGCGTGCCGATCGAGCGCGACATGGACGTGGCGCTGGCGGCCAAGCTGGCCGGCATGTCGGCGTCGGACTTTGCGGACCTCAATCCGCAGATGAACAAGCCGGTGATCCTGGCCTCCGGCACGCCGCAGATCCTGCTGCCCTACGACAACGCCAACGCCTTCCTGCACAACCTGCGCCGCCATGAAGGCCCGCTGGCCACCTGGACGGCCTGGGTGGTGCCCAAGACCATGAAGCCGGCCGATGCCGCGCAGCAGGTGGGCATGAGCGAGGCCGACCTGCGCGAGATCAACCGCATTCCGCCGCGCATGGTGGTCAAGGCCGGCTCGACGCTGCTGGTGCCGCGCAGCCCGCAGCGGCAAAGCGACGTGCCGGTGCACGTGGCCGACAACGCGGCCATGCTGCTGGCGCCCGACGTGCCGCCGCTGCGCCGCGTGGCGCTGAAGGCCGGCAAGAAGGGCGAGACGGTGGCGGCCGTGGCCAAGCGCTATGGCGTCTCGGCCTCGCAAGTGGCCCAGTGGAACGACGTGGGCTCGGGCGCGCGCTTCAAGCCGGGCAGCCAGATCGTGGTCTACGTGCCCAACCAGGCGCCGGTCACGCGCACCGCCTCTGCGGCCAAGACCGTCAAGCCCAGCAGCAAGGCGATCGCGGCCGTGGTCACGCGCCAGGTCAAGGGCGGCGGCAAGCAGGTGGCCAAGGCCGCGCCGGTGCGCAGCAAGACCGCCAAGAGCACGCGGGTGGCCAAGAGCGACAACGGCAGCAAGTCGCGCAACGGCGTGAAGGTGGCAGAAGCCACCAGCAGCACCGCTCGCCGTTGACCTAGCGTCTGTCGACCAGCGCGTGCGCGATGGTCGACAGGTCGACGTACTCCAGTTCGCTGCCGGCCGGCACGCCGCGGGCCAAGCGGGTCACCTGCAGCGGCTGCTCGTCGGGGCCGCGGATGGCGCCCAGCGCCTGCTGCAGCACATGGGCGGTGACCTCACCTTCGGCGGTGAAGCTCAGCGCCAGGATCACTTCCTGCACCCGCCCGTCGCGGGCGCGCGCCATCAACGCCTGCACGCCCAGCTCGCGCGTGCTCACGCCATCCAGCGGGCTCAGGCGGCCCATCAACACGAAGTAGTAGCCGCGGTAGCCGCCGGAGCGCTCCAGCGCCGCCTGGTCGGCCGGGCTTTCCACCACGCACAACTGGCGCGCATCGCGGCCGGTGTCGCTGCACACCTCGCACAACGGCGTGTCGGAAAAAGTGTTGCAGCGCTCGCAGTGGCGCACGTTCTCCATCGCCGCGGCCAGCGCATCGGCCAGCGCCACGCCGCCGGTGCGGTCGTGCTGCAGCAGATGAAAGGCCATGCGCTGCGCCGATTTGACGCCCACGCCGGGCAGCCGGCGCAGCGCCTCGATCAAGGTGTTGAGCTGGGAGGTGGCCAACGAAGGGGCCAACTCAGAAAGGCATCTTCATGCCGGGGGGCAGCGGCATGCCGGCGGTCACCTTGGCCATCTTTTCCTGGCTCAGCGTCTCGGCGCGGCGCACGCCGTCGTTGAAGGCGGCGGCCACCAGGTCCTCCAGCATGTCCTTGTCGTCGGCCAGCAGGCTGGGGTCGATGGTCACGCGCTTGACGTCGTGCTTGCAGGTCATCACCACCTTCACCAGGCCGGCGCCCGACTGGCCTTCCACCTCGATGGTGGCCAGCTCGTCCTGCACCTTCTTCAGGTTGTCCTGCATCGCCTGGGCCTGCTTCATCAGGCCGGCCAGTTGGTTCTTCATCATGGTGGATCTGCTCCGTGAATTCGGTGGAAGGTGGGGTTATTGCGGCTTGATGGAGCCGGGCACGACACGCGCGGTAGGAAAGCGCGACATCAGGCCCAGCACCACCGGGTCGTTCAGGATGATCTGCTCGGCCTCGCGCTGGCGGTGCTCGCGCTCGGCGCGATCGCGCAGCGACGGTGAGTCTTGTGGGATACCGGCTTCGGTCAGGAGTTGCACCGGCAGGCCGGCCACGTCGGCCAGCACCGCCTGCAGCTTGGCCACCAGCGTGGGCGTGCGCAGCGATTCACGCTCGACGCGCAGCGTCCACACCGGTTTGTCGCCCGCTTCGTCGATGGCGATGAGCTCGGCCTGCATGGCCAGCTCACGCACCATGGCCACCACCGCCTGCTTCTGGTTGAGGCCGGCCACCACGGTGGCCCAGCGCTCGCCCAGCGCGGTCTTGTTCAGCACCAGCGGGGCCGCCGGCGTGGGCCGCGCAGCCGGGGCCACCGGCGCGGCAGCGCGGGCCACGGCGGGCAGCGCCATCACGTCGACGTCGGCCGCGTCGAAGTCGGCACCGGCCGAAGGGGACTCACGCTCCAGGTCGGGCGGTGCTTCGTCCAGCCAGGCGGGCGGCTCGGGCATGCTGGGGCGGCTGGTGCCCTGGCGCTCGGGCGTGGCGGCGACCGGTGCCGGCCGCGTGGGCAGCGGCGCCGGGGCGCGCATCGCGGGGCGCTGGGGCGCGGCCGCCTGCGATGCGGGGGCCGCAGCCTGCCGGCCCACGGGTGCGGCGCCTGTGGCGGCGTAGGGCGGCGCTGCCGGCTCCGACACGCGCGTGGCATCGGTCGCTGCCCCGGTGGCGGCCGGCCGTCGCGCCGGTACCTCGGCGCGGGCCACGGCCTGCGGCGCGGGGGCTCTCAGGGCGGCGGGGGCCGGCGCTGTGGAGGTTGGCGCGGCGGGCGCCGGCGCTGTGGAGGTTGGCGCGGCAGGCGGCTGCGCTGTGGATGTCGGCGCGGCGGCTGCTGGCGCCGTCGGGCTCGGCGCCGCAGAGGCCGTTGCCGCTGCAGTCGGCGCGGCAGCCGCCTTCACACCGCCCGCAGGCCGCCCCTGCCCGCCGCCTGGCCCGGCCGGCGGGAAGGCGAACAGCCGCAGCAGCACCATCGTCAGCGCCGCGTATTCGTCGGGCGCCAGCTGCAGCTCGGTGCGGCCGTGCAGCGCCAGGCTGTACAGCAGCTGGGTTTCGTCGGGCGGCAGCAGGCCGGCCAGTTCGCGCGTGGCGGGCGTGTCGGGGTCGGTGTCGTCCAGCGAGCCGGGCACCGCCTGTTCCACCGCCATCTGCTGCAGCAGCACGGTCATCTCTTCCAGCGTGCCGGCGGGCGACAGGCCGCGGTCGCGCAGCGCCTTCACGCCGGCCAGCAGCGTAGGGCCGTCGCGCCGGGCCAGCGCCTCGACGAAGCCGGCCGCATGGCTGCGGTCCACCGCGCCCAGCATCTGGCGCACGCCTTCGGCCTCGATGCGGCCGGCGCCATAGGCGATGGCCTGGTCGGTCAGCGACAGCGCATCGCGCATCGAGCCGCGGGCGGCGCGCGACAACAACCTCACCGAGGCTTCGTCGTGCTCCACCGCCTCGGCCTGCAGCACATGCTGCAGATGCTCGTACACCACCTCGGGCGCCATCGGCCGCAGGTTGAACTGCAGGCAGCGGCTCAGCACCGTGGGCAGCATCTTCTCGGGGTCGGTGGTGGCCAGCACGAACTTCAGGTAGTCGGGTGGCTCTTCCAGCGTCTTGAGCAAGGCGTTGAACGACTCCTTGGTCAGCTGATGCGCCTCGTCGATCATGAAGACCTTGAAGCGGCCGACGCTGGGCTTGTAGGCGGCCCGCTCCAGCAGGTCGCGGATCTCGTCGATGCCGCGGTTGCTGGCCGCGTCCATCTCGATGTAGTCCACGTAGCGGTCGGCATCGATCTCGGTGCAGGCGCTGCACACGCCGCACGGGTGGGCGGTGATGCCGCCGGTGCCGTCGGGGCCGATGCAGTTCAGGCTCTTGGCCAGGATGCGCGAGACCGTGGTCTTGCCGATCCCGCGGGTGCCGGTGAACAGGTAGGCGTGGTGGAGCCGTTGCTGGGCCAGGGCGTTGGTCAGGGCACGGACGACGTGCTCCTGCCCCACCATCTGCTCGAAGCTTCGGGGGCGGTACTTGCGCGCGAGCACGACGTAACTCATCGGGCCATTCTACGAACCGGCCGCATCACCCCCCGGCAGGCGCCGCCACTCCCCGATAATCCCGCCCCATGAATTCGACCGAACCCCGCGCCGACGCCGCGCCCGCCGATGCCGCCCTCACCTATGAGCAGGCTGGCGTCAACTACGACCTGATCGATCCGCTGAAGGTCAGCGCACAGCGCGCGGCCGCGGCCACCGCCGGCCACCTGGCCGCGCACGGCTTCACCGAGGTGGCCGCTTCGCGCGGTGAATCGGCCTACGTGGTCGACGTGGGTCCGTTCTACCTGGCCAGCATCGTCGAATGCCTGGGCAGCAAGGCCCTGGTGGCCGACGAGATGCAGCAGCTCACCGGCAAGAGCTACTACGACGGCATCGCGCAGGACACCATCGCGATGGCGGTCAACGACCTCATCACCGTGGGCGCCACGCCGCTGGTGGTGCAGGCCTACTGGGCTGCGGGCGGCAGCGACTGGTTCGGCGATGCGCAGCGCGCGCAGGCGCTGGTGGCCGGCTGGAAGAAGGCCTGCGACACCTGCGGCGTGGCTTGGGGCGGCGGCGAAACGCCGGCGCTGGCCGGCATCGTGGAAGCCGGCCGCATCGACCTGGCGGCCTCGTGCACCGGCCTCATCAACCCGAAGGAACGGCTGTCGGTGGGCGACCGGCTGCAGGCCGGCGACGCCATCGTGCTGCTGGCTTCCAGCGGCATCCACGCCAACGGCCTGAGCCTGGCGCGCAAGCTGGTGGAACGGCTGCCGCAGGGCTACCTGACCGAGGTGCAGCCGGGCCTGAGCTACGGTGAGGCGCTCCTGGCCCCCACCACGCTGTATTCGCCGGTGACCGAAGCCTTGTACAAGGCCGGCGTGGTGCCGCACTACTGCGCCAACATCACCGGCCACGGCTGGCGCAAGCTGCTGCGTCACCCGGCCGAGCTCACCTACCGCATCCGCAGCGTGCCCGAGGTGACGCCGGTGCTGAAGTTCATCCAGCAGCACGCCAGGCAGGACGACCGCGAGGCCTACAGCACGCTCAACATGGGCGCGGGTTTCGCCATCTTCGTGGACGCGGCCGATGCCGAGCGCGTGGTGCAGATCGCCCAGGCGCAAGGCGTGCCGGCGCTGGTGGCCGGCCAGGTGGAAGCCGGCCCCAAGCAGCTGCTTATCGAGCCGCTGAACATCCGCTTCGGCAACGACGATCTGCAGCTGCGTTGAAGCACCGCGGCGGCGCCCCGAAGTGGGTGTTCGCCGCTGTGCCCTAGAATGGTCGGTGACGGGCCTCCTCGCATGGAAGCGCGGCCAACCGGGTCAGGTCGGGAACGAAGCAGCCCCAACCGTTGTGACCAGTGCCGAGATCAGGCTCGTCACCCTTCCCGCCTCCGTCAGGCGGGCTGCGCCGGACGCTCCGGCGCCTGGGGTGGCTGGGCGGCCATGAAGCCGCCCGCCCCGTCTGCCGCTGAAGCCTCACCCGCGCCCTGCGCCGCTGGAGTCTCTTCCGCCGGCGCATCGTCCAGACCTTCCACGCCGTCTCCGCCCATCGGGTCGCCCTGGCCGCGCATGGCAGCCTGCGCTGCATCGTGCAGCTCGCGCGGCTGAAGGTGCAGCACACGGGCATACCGCTGGGCCACGCGGTCCAGCGCCGGGCCCACCTGGCGCGGCGGCAGGCCCATCGCATCCACCGCTTCATTGGCAGCACTGGCCACGGTGCGCAGGATGTCGTCGTCGCTGTCGCCATGGCGCACCGGCGTCTGCACCGGCACGCGGCGGATCATGTGCAGCACCGCGTCGTCCATGCCCCAGTAGCGGGCCACGGCCGCGCCCATCGATTCGATGTCCACGCCCAGCACCGCAAACGCGGCCACCTCTTCGGGCATGCCCGGCTCGTCGGGGCCACCGTCCCTGCCCGGTGCGGGCTGCATCAGCCGGTGGATCTGCTGCGCTTCATCGGGGAAGTGGTAGTGCACCAGCAGCCGGCCCAGGTTCTGCATCAGCGTGACGAGGTAGACCACCTCGGCGTCGTACCCCGCAGGGCGCAGCTGTTGCGCCAGCTGCGCCGCCCGCTTGACCCGCAGGATGCATTGCGCCAGCTCGGCCGCCGCGCTGTCGTTCAAGGGGCCGGGCCATGGCCGCAGACCGGTGGCCGCGCGGCGCAGGCCGTCGAGCCCGATCATCGCGATGGCGCGCCGCACCGTCAGCACCGGGCCGTTGCCCGCCACCTGGGCACCGCGCACCTGGGCGCTGTTGACCTGCCGCAGCAGCTCGAAGGCCAGCGCCAGGTCCTTCAGGGCCAGCTCGGCCAATTCGCTGGTGTGGCCGGTTTCCAGCGAGGCCAGGCGCGCCGCGCGCACCGCGCCGCCGCGCATGGCCGGCAGCGCGCCGATCTGGCGCACCCGCTCCAGCAGCAGGTCGTGGGCATCGCCGCCCTGCGCCGCGTTGTCGAGCCAGCCCTGCAGCGCCCGCGCCAGCGTGCGGGCGCTCTGGTAGCGCTGGCGTTCCTGGCGGTCGGTGGCGCGGTTGACGATGGCGCGCAAGGCCTCGGGCACCGGGCGCGGAATCACCCAGGGCAGGCGCACGATGTCGCGCCCCAGCGGCGGCATGCGCTCGATGCAGCGGCCGATGTCGGCCTCGCCCAGCGCAGGCTCGGCGGCCAGCATCTGGTGCATCAGCAAGCCCATGGACAGCACGTCGCGGCTGGCCGCATGGCCCTGGGCCTGCAAGCCCAGGCCGCCGCCCGCCGCGCCCGCGGCCATGCGCTCGGCGATCGCCACTTCCAGGCCCATCACCTGCAGCTGCTCGGTTTCGGTCACGCTCAACAGGTGCAGCTGCAGGTCGCGGTGCGCAATGCCCGCTTCGTGCGCAAAGGCCAGGCCTTCCAGCGCCTGCGTCATCCAGCGGGCAACCTCCACCGCCGGCCAGCCTTCACGGGTGAGCCTTTCGGCCAGCGTGGTGCTGCGTGCATAGGCGGCGTAGGGCCAACGTTCATGCGCGTCGATCTCCAGCGCGGGCGCGATGCCCGGATGGTCCAGCCGCGAGGCCTTGCGCGCCGCCTGCAGCCAGCGGTCCAGGCCTGCCGCGTCCGCAGGCTGCGAGCGCGGCAGCACCAGCACGCGCTCTTGCTGGCTGGACGGATCGAAGACCGTCCAGGCCATGGTGTGCGCACTGCGGCCGAGCAGATGGCGCAGCTCGAAACGGCCGAAGGTGCGGACGGGTTTGGCGGAGGGTGAGGTCGCTGCAGTCATGGGGCGGCGGAGGTGGACACCCCGATTGGACAGCCAGCGGCGCGCGCAAAACTGCCGAACAAACCGGCGATTGCCGGCCAGATGGGCTTCGCACGCCATCGGGTTCGGGCTATGGCGGCCATAGACCGGATGCACCGGCCCCATGAAGGGCTTGTGTCAGAATCGATCAAGCCTTTACGGCCAATCAGGAAACGACATGAGCGAACTCATCAAGCACATCTCCGACGCGTCGTTCGAATCCGACGTCCTCCAATCCGACAAGCCGGTGCTGGTCGATTACTGGGCCGAATGGTGCGGCCCCTGCAAGATGATTGCGCCCATCCTGGACGAAGTGTCGAAGGACTATGGCGACAAGCTGCAGATCGCCAAGCTCAACGTCGACGACAACCGCGACGTGCCTGCCAAGTTCGGCATCCGCGGCATCCCGACGCTGATGCTGTTCAAGAACGGCCAGGTCGCCGCGACCAAGGTCGGCGCCCTGACGAAGACCCAATTGACCGCCTTCCTGGACGGTCATCTATAATCTGACGGAGTTGCTGGCGACGAGGGTTGTTCCAACGCCCCGCCAGCGCCCAGATTGCCACCACGCCCGGTGCCACAACGGCATTCAGCGCGTGGAGTCGGCTCCTCCCACCAGCGTGTAATTCGATGGCCCGCACGCGAGTTTGCTGAATCAGCGAATTCGCTCGGCGGCGCTGGCACAGTCCGAGCCGATCGTTCGGTGCGCTTGCTTGGCAGCGGCGCACCCTCCCAAGGTCCGCCTCCATGCATCTTTCCGAACTGAAGGCCCAGCACGTTTCCGAGCTCATCAAGATGGGCGAAGCGCTGGAGATCGACAACGTCAGCCGCCTGCGCAAGCAGGAGCTGATGTTCGCGATCATGAAAAAGCGCGCCAAGGCCGGTGAACAGGTCTTCGGCGACGGCGTGCTCGAAGTGCTGCCTGACGGCTTCGGCTTCCTGCGCTCGCCGGACACCAGCTACATGGCGTCCACCGACGACATCTACCTGAGCCCGAGCCAGATCCGCCGCTTCAATCTCCACACCGGCGACATGATCGAAGGTGAAGTGCGTGTGCCCAAGGACGGCGAACGCTACTTCGCGCTGGTCAAGGTCGACCGCGTGAACGGCCTGACGCCCGAGGAGAACAAGCACAAGATCATGTTCGAGAACTTGACGCCCTTGTTCCCCAAGGAGCAGTTCAAGCTCGAGCGCGACATCCGCGCCGAAGAAAATATCACCGGCCGCATCGTCGACCTGATCGCGCCCATCGGCAAAGGCCAGCGTGCCCTGCTCGTCGCCCAGCCCAAGACCGGCAAGACGATGATGATGCAGCACCTGGCGCATGCGCTGGTGGCCAACCACCCCGAGGTGCACCTGATCGTCCTGCTGGTCGACGAGCGCCCCGAGGAAGTGACCGAGATGCTGCGCACCGTGCGCGGCGAGGTCATCAGCTCCACCTTCGACGAACCGGCCCAGCGCCACGTGCAGGTGGCCGAGATGGTGATCGAGCGCGCCAAGCGCCTGGTCGAGCTGAAGAAGGACGTGGTGATCCTGCTGGACTCGATCACCCGCCTGGCCCGCGCGTACAACAACGTGCTGCCTTCGTCGGGCAAGGTGCTCACCGGCGGTGTGGACGCCAACGCGCTGCAGCGGCCCAAGCGCTTCTTCGGCGCGGCCCGCAACGTGGAAGAAGGCGGCTCGCTGACCATCATCGGCACCGCGCTGATCGACACCGGCTCGAAGATGGACGAAGTCATCTACGAGGAATTCAAGGGCACCGGCAACTGCGAAATCCACCTGGATCGCCGCATGGCCGAAAAGCGCGTTTACCCGTCCATCCTGATCAACAAGAGCGGCACGCGGCGCGAAGAGCTGCTGCTCAAGCCCGAGATCCTGCAAAAGAGCTGGATCCTACGCAAGCTGCTCTACCCGATGGACGAGATCGAGGCGATGGAGTTCATCCTCGACAAGATGAAGTCGACGAAGAACAACCTGGACTTCTTCGACATGATGCGGCGCGGCGGCTGAGGCCACGCGCTATACTTCCGGGTTTTCCGCTCGTGGGAAAGTGCGCATGCATGGGGCAGGCGTGGCTACCAGGTGGCGAGCGGTCTGATGAACGAGGCACGTATGAAAGAAGGCATCCATCCCGCGTACCGCGAGGTCTGTTTCGTGGACCTGTCGAACGGGTTCAAGTTCGTGACGCGTTCGTGCGCCCAAACGCGCGAAACCGTGACGATGGAAGACGGTCGCGAGCTGCCGCTCTACAAGCTGGAAACCAGCAGCGAGTCGCACCCCTTCTACACGGGCACTCAAAAGAGCATCGACAACCTGGGCGGCCGGGTCGAGAAGTTCCGCAACAAGTTCGCGAAGGTCGGCATCAAGAAGTGATGCACGCCTGCAACGGCAAGAGGGCAGCCTTGGCTGCCCTTTTTCTTGCCCGTCGCTTTTTCACCCTGCCCGCATGAACGTACCTACCCCTGCCCTGGTCACCCAGCGCGCGGCCCAGCCGCTGCCGCGCTGGGCGCTCTGGCTGTTCTGCGCCGCCTACCTGCTGCCCGGTCTGTTCGGCCGCGACCCCTGGAAAAACGCCGACGTCACCGCCTTCGGCGTGATGGCCGCGATGGCCGAAGGCCGCACCGCCTGGCTGGCGCCCACGCTGGGCGGCCTGCCGGTGGACACCGCCCTGCTGCCCCACTGGCTGGGCGCGGCCTTCATCTGGGCGCTCACGCCCTGGGTGGACGCGCCGCTGGCCGCCCGCATTCCTTACGCGCTGCTGCTGGCCGTCACGCTGGCGCTGACCTGGTACGCCACCTTCCAGCTGGCCCGCACCGAGGCCGCGCAACCGGTGGCCTTTGCCTTCGGCGGAGAGGCGGCGCCGGTGGACTACGCCCGGGCGCTGGCCGACGGCGCGATGCTGGCGCTGATGGCCACGCTGGGCGCGCTGCAGCTGGGCCATGAAACCACGCCGGAGCTGGCGCAGCTGGCCAGCGTGGCGCTGGCGGTGTGGGCGCTGGCCGCTGCGCCCTTTCGCGGCTTCAAGCCGCGCCTGGCCATGCTGGCCGCCTTGCCGCTGATGGCGGCCAGCGGCGCACCGGCGATGGCCATCGGCCTGGGGGCCTTGGCCACCGCGCTGTGCGCACGTTCCAGCTTCGACGCGGTGCGCCGCTTCACGCCTTGGGTGGCGGCGGCGGCGCTGGGCGCGGCGTTGGTAGGCGCCACGGTGCACAGCTGGGCCTGGCGCATCGACGACAAGGTGCTGGCCGAACTGCCGCGCATCGTGCGGCTGCTGGTGTGGTTCCTGTGGCCGGCCTGGCTGCTGGCCTTGTGGACGCTGTGGCGGTGGCGGCACCACCTGCAGCACCGGCACATCTCGGTGCCGCTGAGCGCTGCTGCGCTGGCGGTGGTGGCCTGCGTGGCGATGGGCGGCTCCGACCGCGCGCTGATGCTGGGGCTGCCCGGCTTTGCGGTGCTGGCGGCGTTTGCGCTGCCCACCTTGCAGCGCGGCACCAGTGCCGCGGTGGACTGGTTCTCGGTGTTCTTCTTCAGCGCCTGCGCCATCGGCGCCTGGGTGGTGTATGCGGCCTTCCAGGTGGGCTTTCCGGCCAGCACGGCCGCCAACGTGGCCAAGCTGGCGCCGGGCTTTTCGGCTCGCTTTTCGCCGCTGGCGCTGGCGCTGGCGGTGCTGGGCACGCTGGCCTGGGTGACGCTGGTGCGCTGGCGCACCGGCCGCCACCAGCATGCGCTGTGGAAGAGCCTGGTGCTGCCCGCCGGCGGAGTGGCGTTGTGCTGGCTGCTGCTGATGACGCTGTGGCTGCCGCTGCTGGACTATGCGCGCAGCTATCGCCCCTGGACCGAACGCATCGCGCGCCATGTGCCGGCGCAGGCCTGCGTGGCCACGCGCGGGGTGCCGATGTCGGCGATCGCGTCGCTGGAGTACTTCGGCCGCTGGCGCGTGCAGGCCGAGCATGCCGGCGCCAGCGCCGACGACAGCGGCTGCGGCTGGCTGCTGGTGGGCGAGCAGCGCGGCAAGCCGCAGCCCGCCCCCGCCGGCTGGAGCTTCGTGGCCCGCGAGAACCGGCCGACCGACCGCGACGAGGTCAGCGCGGTGTACCGCCGGTGATCCGGCAGTCCGGTCTCAAGCTTCGGACGTGAGGGTCGACTTGTGGTCGGCCGCACCCTGCCTGACGCGCCGCACCCGCGGCGCGGGCAGCAGCAGCCGGAAGCTGGAGCCCTTGCCGGGCTCGCTTTCCACCACCAGCTCGCCGCCGTGGCGCTGCACCACGTGCTTGACGATGGACAGGCCCAGGCCGGTGCCGCCGGTGTCGCGCGAGCGGCTGCCGTCCACGCGGTAGAAGCGTTCGGTCAGCCGCGGGATGTGCTCGCGCGCGATGCCGATGCCGGTGTCGCGCACTTCCACTTCGCCCGCGGCATCGGGGCGCAGCCGCCAGCTGACGTCGATGCGCCCGCCATCGGGCGTGTAGCGCACTGCATTGGTCACCAGGTTGGTGATGGCGCTGGCCAGCTCGCTGGGGTTGCCCGCCATCTCGAAGCCCGGCTCCACCTGAAAGCGGATCACGTGGCGGCCCGCCGACAAGGAGCCCACGTCGCCCTCGAGCCGCTGCATCAGCGGGTCCAGCGGCGTCCAGCGGTCGGTGGCCGGGCGCGGGCTGCCTTCGAGCTGCGCCAGCGTCAGCAGGTCGCCGACGAGGGTCTGCATGCGCTCGGTCTGCTGGCGCATCAGCGTGAGCACACGCTGGCGCTCGGGTTCGCTGAGCGGCAGCGACGCCATGGTTTCCACGAAGCCCGACAGCACCGTCAGCGGCGTGCGGATCTCGTGGGAGACGTTGGCGACGAAGTCGCGGCGCATGCCGTCGTTGCGCTCATGCTCGGTGATGTCCTGCGACAGCACCAGCTTCATGCCGTCGCCATAAGGCCGCACGGTGACCGACAGCGTGGCCCGCCCCTGCGGGCTGGTCAGCACCACCGGCTGGTCGAAGCTGCCGCCCTGCAGATGACTGACGAAGGCGGGCGAGCGGATGAGGTTGGTCACACGCTGGCGGCGGTCGCGCACCGGGTCGAGGCCGAAGTGGTCGGCCGCCATCGAGTTGCACCAGTCGATCTGGTCGTTGGCGTCCAGCATCAGCACGCCGTTGGGCGACGCTTCGATGCCGGAGAGGAACTGCTCCAGCCGGCCGCGTTCCTGGTCCAGCGAGCGCTCGCGCAGGCGCAGCGCACGCTCGATGCGGTAGCCCATCTCGCCCCAGAAGCCGCGGTCGCGGGGGGCTGAAACATCTTGCGCACTGCGCAGCCAGCGCATCAGCCGGCGGCCGCGCAGGCCGTCCTGCATGGCCACCACGGTGCTGCCCAACACGGCGCCGGCCATCAGGCCGGTGGTGGGCAAGGCGATCATCCGGCCCACCCATTCGCCCACCACGGCGCCCACCAGTGCCGCCAGCGCGGCCGACAGCGTGCGCAGCAACCACCAGCTCATCGGCTGCCCCGGGACATCCGCCGTGGGCTCACGCCGAGACGCTGGTCTGCTGCGTGAGCCGGTAACCCGCGCCGCGCACCGTCTCGATCATCGGCGCGCAGTTGACCGGCGCCAGCGCCTCGCGCAGGCGCTTGACGTGCACGTCCACCGTGCGTTCTTCGATGAACACATGGTCGCCCCACACGCGGTCCAGCAGCTGGCCGCGGCTGTGCACGCGCTCGGGGTGCGTCATGAAAAAGTGCAGGAGCCGGAATTCGGTCGGGCCGATCTTGATCTCGCGCGAGACGCCGTCGATCACCCGCGTGACACGGTGGGTCGACGGGTCCAGCACCAGGCCGCCCACTTCCACCGCCGCGTCCAGCGCATCGGGCGCCTTGCGGCGCAGCACGGCGCGGATGCGCGCCAGCAGCTCCTTGGTGGAAAAAGGCTTGGTCAGGTAGTCGTCCGCCCCTGCGTCCAGGCCCGAGACCATGTCCGACTCTTCCGAGCGGGCGGTCAGCATGATCACCGGCAGGCCCTTGGTGCGGGCTTCGCCGCGCCAACGCTTGGCCAGCGACAGGCCCGACTGGCCCGGCAGCATCCAGTCCAGCAGCACCAGGTCGGGCAGCACGCCGTTGACGGCCTGCTGCGCCTGCTCGGCGTCGGACGCGATCACCACGTCATAGCCGGCGTGGCGCAGGTTGAGGGAAATGAGCTCGGCAATCGCCGGCTCGTCTTCGACCACCAGTACAAGACTCATCGGACTGCATCCTCGACGGCTTCAACGGTGTGGTGGCGCACATCGGTGCCCTTGACCACGTAGATGATGGCTTCGGCCAGGTTCTTGGCATGGTCGCCCACACGCTCGATGGCCTTGGCCACGAACACCAGGTCGATGCTGGAAGAGATCGTGCGCGGATCTTCCATCATGTAGGTGATCAGCTTGCGCAGCAGGCCGTCGAACTCCTGGTCGATCTGGTCGTCCTGCTTGAGCACTTCCAGCGCGCGCGCGGTGTCCAGGCGGGCGAAGGCGTCGAGCGCCTTGCGCAGCAGCGCCACCGCCAGGTCGGCCTCGAAGGCCAGGTCGGCCACCGGCACGCGCAGCCGGCTCGACACGCCGGTGTTGACCAGGCGCTGCACCGTGCGGGCGATGCGGGCGGCTTCGTCGCCCACGCGCTCGAGGTTGGCGATGGTCTTGCTGACCGCGATCAGCAGGCGCAGGTCGCGCGCAGTCGGCTGGCGGCGGGCGATGATGCCGGACAGGTCGCTGTCGATCTCGACTTCCATCTGGTTGACGCGCGTTTCCTGCTGCAGCACCTGGTTGGCCGTCTCGCTGCTGAAGTTGCTCAGCGCATAGATGGCCTGCGCCACCTGCGCTTCCACCAGGCCGCCCATCTCGAGCACCCGGTTGGAGATGCCGCTCAGCTCGGCGTCGAATTGCGTGGAGAGATGCTTGTCCGCCATGGTGTCTCCTGGATCAGCCGAAGCGGCCGGTGATGTAGTCCTCGGTGTCCTTCTTCTTCGGCTTCATGAACAGCTCGGAAGTGGGACCGAATTCGATCAGGTCGCCCAGGTACATGTAGGCGGTGTAGTCGGAGCAACGCGCCGCCTGCTGCATGTTGTGGGTAACGATGGCCACGGTGTAGTCGCTCTTGAGCTCGTGGATCAGCTCCTCGATCTTGCCGGTGGAAATCGGGTCGAGTGCCGAGCAGGGTTCATCGAGCAGCAGCACCTCGGGCTTGATCGCGATGCCGCGCGCGATGCACAGGCGCTGCTGCTGGCCGCCCGACAGGCCCGAGCCGCTCTGGCCCAGCTTGTCCTTGACCTCGTTCCACAGCGCCGCCTTCTTCAGCGCCCATTCCACGCGCTCGTCCATCTCCACGCGCGGCAGGTTCTCGAACAGCCGCACGCCGAAGGCGATGTTGTCGTAGATCGACATCGGAAACGGCGTGGGCTTCTGGAACACCATGCCGACCTTGGCGCGGATCAGGCTCACGTCCAGCTTGGCGTTGAGGATGTTCTCGCCGTCGAGGTTGATCTCGCCTTCGGCCCGCTGCTCGGGATAGAGCTCGAACATGCGGTTGAAAGTGCGCAGCAGCGTGCTCTTGCCGCAACCCGACGGGCCGATGAAGGCGGTGACCTTCTTCTCGGGGATGTCGAGGTTGATGTGCTTGAGCGCGTGGAAGCTGCCGTAATAGAAGTTCAGGTTGCGCACCGAGAGCTTGGCCTTCTCGGTCACGGGCAGATTGACTTTGGTGTCCATGGTGAGCTCCGGCTCTCTCAGTGCTTGTTGCGGAACAGGGTGCGCGCCAGGATGTTGAGCGCCAGCACGCCGATCGTGATCAGGAAGACGCCGGCCCACGCCAGCTTCTGCCAGTTCTCGTAAGGGCTCATCGCGAACTTGAAGATGGTCACCGGCAGGCTGGCCATCGGCTGGCCCAGGTCCATCGTCCAGAACTGGTTGGACAGCGCGGTGAACAGCAGCGGCGCCGTCTCGCCCGAGATGCGGGCCACTGCCAGCAGCACGCCGGTGACCACGCCGGCGCGGGCCGCCTTCAGGGTGATGAGCATGATGACCTTCCACTTGGGCGTGCCCAGGGCGTAGGCCGCCTCGCGCAGCGCGCTGGGCACCAGCATCAGCATGTTCTCGGTGGTGCGGATGACCACCGGAATCACGATCAGCGCCAGCGCCAGGATGCCGGCATAGCCCGAAAAGCTCTTCATCCGCGCCACCACCACCGCATAGATGAACAGGCCCACCACGATGGAAGGCGCCGACAGCAGGATGTCGTTGATGAAGCGGGTGGCCGCGCCCAGGCGCGTCTTGACACCGTACTCGGCCAGGTAGATGCCTGCCATCACGCCGATGGGCGTGCCCACCAACGTGGCCAGCACCACCATCATCAGCGAGCCGTAGATGGCGTTGGCCAGGCCGCCAGTCTCCGACATCGGCGCGGGCGTCATCTCGGTGAAGGTGGCCAGCGCCAGACCGCCAAAGCCCAGGCGCACCGTTTCCACCAGGATCCAGATCAGCCAGAACACGCCGAAGGCCATGGCGCCCAGCGCCAGCGCCAGGGCGACCGCATTCACGCGCTTGCGGCTGTGGTGTTTGGCCAGCCGGCGCGGGTCGATGGAGGAGGTGGTCATGTGCGGCTCCCTTCGCTCTTCTTCAGGCGGGCCAGCAGGAGCTTGGAGAACGACAGCACCACAAAGGTGATGAAGAACAGCACCAGGCCCAGGTAGATCAGCGAGGCCTGGTGCAGGCCCTCGCCGGCTTCGGCGAACTCGTTGGCCAGCGCCGAGGTGATGCTGTTGGCCGCCTCGAACAGCGAGGGCGAGTTCAGTTGGTTCATGTTGCCGATCACGAAGGTGACGGCCATGGTTTCACCCAGCGCCCGGCCCAGGCCGAGCATGACGCCACCCACCACACCGGTCTTGGTGTAGGGCAGCACCACCTTGTAGACCACCTCCCAGGTGGTGGAGCCGAGGCCATAGGCCGACTCCTTGAGCATCGGCGGCGTCACCTCGAACACGTCGCGCATCACCGAGGCGATGAACGGGATGATCATGATGGCCAGGATGATGCCGGCCGACAGCAGGCCGATGCCCACCGGCGGGCCCGACACCAGCGCGCCCACGTAGGGCACGTTGCCGAGGGCGGCCTGCAGCGGCTGCTGCACATAGGTGGCCAGGATGGGGCCGAACACCAGCAGGCCCCACATGCCGTAGACGATGGAGGGCACGGCGGCCAGCAGTTCCACCGCGATACCCAGCGGCCGCTTGAGCCAGGCGGGCGAGAGTTCGGTTAGGAACAGCGCGATGCCGAAGCTGACAGGCACCGCGATGATCAGCGCGATGGCCGAGGTCATCAGCGTGCCGTAGATCATCACCAGGCCGCCGTACTGGTTCTGCACAGGGTCCCAGTCCGAGCGCCAGAGGAAGCTCAGGCCGTACTCGCGGATGGCCGGCGCGGCGCCGACGACCAGCGAGCCGATGATGCCGGCCAGCAAGGCCAGCGTGAGCCAGGCGGCCGCATGCGCGAAGAAGGAGAAGACGGTATCGGCCCAGGGGGCCGAGCGCCGCAAGGGCGGCGGCGCGCTGGAAGGGTCGGCTCGGCCCATGGAAGATTCGTTCAGTGGGTGGCTCGCGGGCACTGTAGCGGTCATGCGACCTCCATTCGGTTGGCGCCTGCGCCGAAGCCCGGGTCACAGCCCGGGCTTCGGCCTAGCGACTGGCGAGGTGGCTGGGGATCAGTTGGCGGCGACGGCCTTGCCGTCGGCGCCCTTGATCTGCGCCCACTGCTTGCGCACAAGAGCCTTGACCGAATCGGGCAGCGGCACGTAGTCGAGTTCGGCGGCGGTCTTGTCGCCCTGGGTGTAGGCCCAGTCGAAGAACTTCAGCGCGGCTGCGGCTTGGGCCGGCTTGTCCTGGTTCTTGTGCATCAGGATGAAGGTGGCACCGGTGATGGGCCACGAATCCTTGCCCTGCTGCTCGGTCAGCACCTGGTAGAAGGTCTTGCTCCAGTCGGCGCCGGCGGCGGCAGCCTTGAAGTTCTCGTCGTCGGGCGACACGAAGTTGCCGGCGGCGTTCTTCAGCTGCACGTAGGACATCTTGTTCTGCTTGGCGTACGCGTATTCCACGTAGCCGATCGAGTTCGGCAGGCGCTGCACGTACGAAGACACGCCTTCGTTGCCCTTGCCGCCCACGCCGGTCACCCAGTTCACGGCCGTGCCCTCACCCACCTTGGCCTTCCACTCGGCATTCACCTTGGACAGGTAGTTGGTGAAGATGAAGCTGGTGCCCGAGCCGTCGGCGCGGCGCACCACGGCGATGGTGGCGTCCGGCAGGGTCACGCCGGGGTTCAGCGCGGTGATGGCCGCGTCGTTCCACTTGGTGATCTTGCCCAGGTAGATGTCGCCCAGCACGGCGCCGGTCAGCTTGACCTGGCCCGGCTTGATGCCGGCCACGTTGATCACCGGCACCACGCCGCCGATCACGGTGGGGAACTGCACCATGCCGTCGGCGGACAGCTCTTCGTCCTTCAGCGGCGCATCGGACGCGCCGAAGTCGACCGTCTTGGCCTTGATCTGCTTGATGCCGGCGCCCGAACCCACCGACTGGTAGTTGATGCGCACGCCCGTGGCCTTGTTGTAGGCGTCAGCCCACTTGGCATACACGGGAGCGGGGAAGGAAGCACCGGCGCCGGTCACGTCCTGGGCCTTGGCCGTGTGCACAGAGAAAGCCAGCATCGCGGTGGCGGCGACGACGGCGATTTGCTTGAAGCGGGGGGCCTGGGTGAACATGAACGAGCCTTTCAGCGTTGATCTCATGACCAGGACTGTAGAAAGGCTCTGTGACAGTGACATGACACGCCACTGTCACACAGGATCGCGTTCAGGCGACCGCAGCGGCCGCCAGGCGCTCGGCCATGCCGCGTGACACCGCGGGATCGGCGGCCTCCACCATCACGCGCAGCACCGGTTCGGTGCCCGAGGCGCGGATCAGCAGCCGGCCGGTCTGGCCGAGCTCGCGCTGCACCTTCTCCTGCTCGGACGCCAGCGTCTGGTTGGCGCGCCAGTCGGCGCCGTCGGGCAGGCGCACGTTGATCAGCGTCTGCGGGAACAAGGCCACGCCCTGCAGCAGCGAAGCCAGCGACTGCTGGCTGCGGCGCACCGCCTGCAGCACCTGCAAGGCGCTGACGATGCCGTCGCCGGTGGTGTGCTTGTCCAGCGCCAGCAGGTGGCCCGATCCCTCGCCGCCGAGCTGCCAGCCGCGGGCACCCAGCTCTTCCAGCACGTAGCGGTCACCCACCTTGGCACGCACCATCGGAATGCCGCGGCGCTGCAGGGCCAGCTCCACCGCCATGTTGGTCATCAAGGTGCCGACGGCGCCGGGCACCGCCTGCCCCTGCGCCAGCCGGTCGGTCACCATCACGTACAGCAGCTCGTCGCCGTTGTAGAGGCGGCCGTTGGCATCCACCAGCTGCAGCCGGTCGGCATCGCCGTCCAGTGCCACGCCGTAGTCGGCGCCCCGCTCCTGCACCGCCTTGACCAGCGCGGCGGGCGCGGTGGCACCCACGCCGTCGTTGATGTTGGTGCCATTGGGCGCGCAACCGATGGCGCTGACCTCGGCGCCCAGTTCATGGAACACGTCGGGCGCCACGTGGTAAGCCGCGCCGTGGGCGGCGTCCACCACGATCTTCAGGCCCTTGAGCGACAGCTCGCTGCCGAAGGTGCTCTTGCAGAACTCGATGTAGCGGCCGCGCGCATCCTCGATGCGGCGCGCCTTGCCCAGGCCGGTGGAATCCACCCACTGTGGCGCTTCGTCCAGCGCGGCCTCCACCGCCAGCTCCCAGGCGTCGTCCAGCTTCTCGCCACGGGCGGAGAAGAACTTGACGCCGTTGTCGTTGAACGGGTTGTGCGAGGCGCTGATGACCACGCCCAGATCCAGCCGCAGTGCGCGGGTCAGGTAGGCCACCGCCGGCGTGGGCAGCGGGCCAGACAGCAACACGTCCACCCCCGCGGAGGCAAAGCCGGCTTCCAGCGCCGACTCGATCATGTAGCCCGAAATGCGGGTGTCCTTGCCGATGACCACCGTCGGCCGGGCCGACTGGCGGCGCAGCACCCGCCCCACCGCATGGCCCAGACGCAGCATGAAGTCGGGCGTGATGGGCGGGCGGCCCACGGTGCCACGGATGCCGTCGGTGCCAAAGTAGCGTCTTGCCATCTTGTTCTCTTTTCAGATCTTGGTTTTGTCTGCCCAGCGCGGCAGGCCGGCGGCGGCCCACACCTTGAGCGCGTCCACGGTCTCGGCCACGTCATGCACCCGCAGCACGCGGGCGCCGAGTTCGACCGCTGCCAGCGCTGCCGCCACGCTGGGAATCAGCCGGTCGGTGACCGGCCGGCCGGTCACGGTGCCCAGTGTGGACTTGCGCGACAGTCCCACCAGCGGCGGATACCCCAAGGGCAGCAGCGCTTCCTGCTGCCGGATGAGCTGCAGGTTGTGCGCCACCGTCTTGCCAAAGCCGTAGCCGGGGTCGAGCACGATGCGGCCGGCGGCCACGCCGCGCTGTCGCAGGCCATCGGCGCAGCCGGCCAGGAACTGCGCCACCTCGGCCACCACGTCGCCATAGGCAGGGGCCAGCTGCATGTTCTCGGGCTCACCCTGCATGTGCATCAGGCACACGCCGCAGGCGGCGTGCGCCGCCACCAGTTCGGCCGCGCCTGGCACCCGCAAGGCCCGCACGTCGTTGACGATGTCCACGCCCAGCGCCAGCGCCGCCTCGATCACTAGCGGCTGGCTGGTGTCCACCGACACCGGCACGCCCAGCGTCACTGCATGGCGCAGCACCGGCAGCACCCGCGCCAGCTCCTCGTCGGGGGTTGGGCGGGGCGAGCCCGGGCGAGTGGATTCGCCGCCGATGTCCAGGATGTCGGCGCCCTGGGCCACCAGCGCGTCGCAGTGGGCGCGGGCGGCATCGGCGTCGCGGCCGCCATCGGAAAACGAATCAGGGGTGACGTTGACGATGCCCATGACCCGGGGCCGGCCCAGGTCGATGGCGAAGCGGGTGGTCTGCCAGATCATGCGAACGCTGCGTCGGGGAAACGAAAAAACGGGGCCGAAGCCCCGTTGTGTCAGGTCGAAGACGACCCTGTGGTGTGCCGTCAGGCCGTGGCCGGCGCGCTTTCAGGATTGACCGGCGGCGTAGGGCCACCCGGCGGCTTGGTCGCGTTGGGCGTCCAGTCCTTGGGCGGGCGCGGCGGCTTGCCGTTCATGATGTCCTCGATCTGCTCGGCGTCGATGGTTTCCCATTCCAGCAGCGCCTTGGCCATCGCATGCATCTTGTCCTGGTTGTCCTCGATCAGCTTGCGGGCGGCGCTGTACTGCTCGTCGATGATGCGGCGGATCACCGAGTCGACCTTGCGCATCGTCTCTTCCGACATGCTGGTGGTCTTGGTCACCGAACGGCCCAGGAACACTTCGCCTTCGTTCTCGGCGTACACCATCGGGCCCAGCTCGTCGGTCATGCCGTAGCGGGTGACCATGTCGCGGGCGATGGCGGTGGCACGCTCGAAGTCGTTGCTGGCGCCGGTGGTCATCTGGTTCATGAACACTTCTTCGGCGATGCGGCCGCCGAACAGCACGCTGATGGTCGAGAGCATGCGCTCCTTGTCCATGCTGTAGCGGTCGCCTTCGGGCAGCTGCATCGTCACGCCCAGCGCACGGCCGCGCGGAATCACCGTCACCTTGTGCACCGGGTCGGTCTTGGGCAGCAGGCGCGCCACCAGAGCGTGGCCGGCCTCGTGGTAGGCGGTGTTGCGGCGCTCTTCCTCGGGCATGACCATGGACTTGCGCTCGGGGCCCATCATGATCTTGTCCTTGGCCTTCTCGAAGTCGACCATCTCCACCACCCGGCCGTTGCGGCGGGCGGCAAAGAGGGCAGCCTCGTTGACCAGGTTGGCCAGATCGGCACCCGAGAAGCCGGGCGTGCCACGGGCCAGGATGTCGGCCCGGATGTCCTGCCCGACCGGCACCTTGCGCATGTGCACGTTCAAAATCTGCTCGCGACCGCGAACGTCAGGCAGCGTGACATAGACCTGACGGTCGAAGCGGCCGGGACGCAGCAGGGCCGGGTCGAGGATGTCGGGCCGGTTGGTGGCCGCCATCACGATCACGCCCAGGTTGGTCTCAAAGCCGTCCATCTCGACCAGCATCTGGTTCAGCGTCTGCTCGCGCTCGTCGTTGCCGCCGCCCAGGCCGGCACCACGGTGGCGACCCACCGCGTCGATTTCGTCGACGAAGATGATGCAGGGCGCGCTCTTCTTGGCCTGCTCGAACATGTCGCGCACACGGGCCGCGCCCACACCGACGAACATCTCGACGAAGTCGGAGCCGGAAATGCTGAAGAACGGCACCTTGGCTTCACCCGCGATGGCCTTGGCCAGCAGCGTCTTGCCGGTACCCGGAGGGCCTACCAGCAGCACACCGCGCGGGATGCGACCACCCAGCTTCTGGAATTTCTGCGGGTCCTTCAGGAAGTCGACCAGCTCCTTCACTTCTTCCTTGGCTTCGTCGCAGCCGGCGACGTCCTGGAAGGTGGTGGAGTTGTTGGCCTCGTCCAGCATGCGGGCCTTGGACTTGCCGAAGCTGAACGCCCCGCCCTTGCCGCCGCCCTGCATCTGCCGCATGAAATAGATCCACACGCCGATCAGCAGCAGCATCGGGCCCCAGCTGATCAGGATGCTCATCAGGATCGACGGCTCCTCACGGGGCTTCACGTCGAACTTGATGTTGTTGTTGATCAGGTCGCCGACCAGGCCGCGGTCCAGGTAGGTCGCGGTGCTGCGCAGGCGCTTGTCGTCGGTGGTGATGGCGACGATCTCGGTGCCGCCGGCGGCACCTTCCTGCAGCGTGACGGATTTGATGCGTTTGGCGCGCACCTCCTCCAGGAAATCAGAGTAGCCGATCTGGTTGCCAGAAATCGCACCCCGGTCGAACTGCTTGAAGACGGTGAACAGAACCAGTGCAATCACCAGCCAGACCGCCACCTTGGAAAACCATTGATTGTTCACTGCGGCTCCTTCTGCCCGTGACTGTCACGACGCCCGCATGGCGCCTTGCACGCAACTGGGGATGATTCTAGTGGACTCAAGTTATCGAACTCCGGTGCATGACCCGTACTGTGTCAGAGCTTTGAAGCAGGGATGACGCGATGAATGGGCCGTCTATCCCGCCTTCTTCAGACCGATGCCGACGAGAAAGGTTTCAGAAGATCGGTCGCGCGAGGCCTTGGGCTTGATCGGCTTGACCACGCGGAACTGCTTCTTGAACATCTCGACCAGCTGGCTGTAGCCGCTGCCATGGAACACCTTGGCAACCAGCGCGCCTTCTGTCTTGAGGTGGGTTTGCGAAAACTGCAGCGCCAGCTCCACCAAGTGGGCAATGCGCGCCGCGTCCGAGCTTTCGATGCCCGACAGGTTGGGCGCCATGTCCGACACCACCACGTCCACTGGGCGGCCATTGACCTCGGCCTCCAGCTGCCTGAGCACCTCGTCCTCGCGGAAGTCGCCCTGGATGAATTTCACGCCCTCGATCGGCTCGAAGGGCAGCACGTCCAGCGCGATGATGGTGCCGTTGAGCTGGCCCACCGCCGCGCCGCCGGTGCCGGCCTCCTTCGGTGCGAACTTGCGGCGCAGGTACTGGCTCCAGGCGCCGGGTACCGCACCCAGGTCGACCACCAGCTGGCCGGGCTTGATCAGCCCCAGCGCCTCGTCGATTTCCTTGAGCTTGTAGGCGGCGCGGGCGCGGTAACCGTCCTTCTGGGCCATCTTGACGTACGGATCGTTCATGTGATCCGCCAGCCACGCCTTGTTGACCTTCTTGCTTTTCGTCTTGATCTTCATGCCGCACCGATAATAGGCAAATGCCCGCCATTCAACTGACACCCGCGCAGCGCAAGGAACACCGTGCCGCTGCACACCACCTCGACCCCGTCGTCCTCATCGGCGGCGACGGCCTCACCGCCGCGGTCACCAAGGAAATCAACCAGGCGCTCAACGCCCACGGCCTCATCAAGGTGCGGGTCTTCTCCGACGACCGCGCCGCCCGCGAAGCCATGCTGGTCCAGCTGACCGACGAGCTGAGCGCCGCGCCCATCCAGCACATCGGCAAGCTGCTGGTGCTGTGGCGCCCGATGCCCGAGAAGGTGAAGGCCGAGCGGGAAGACCGCATGGCCGGCCCCAAGGTCGTCAAGATCCTGAAGTTCAGCAAGAGCGGCAATCACCGGCCGCAGATCAAGAAGGTCAAGGTGATGGGCAACGAGCGCGTGACCGCCGGCGGCGAGATCAAGCGCGCCCGCAAGCGCACCACCAGCATCAAGAAGACGACGGCCTGAGGTCCCCGCCCGGCGCCGCCGCGCGCCAGGCCAGCACCAGCACCAGCACGCCCTTCAGCGCAAAGAACAAGAGGCTGATGGCGTGTAGCTGGCCGAAGCTCAGGCTGCCCTGCCCCAGCCGCGCGGCCGCCATCATCGGCTGCAGCGCGTAGTAACCGGCCACGGTGCAGAACAAGGCGCCCAGCGCCAGCCACACGCCGACCTGCCGCTCGGGCGCCAGCTTGCGTTCGAGGGCGGTGAGCAGCAGCGCCAGCGCCATGCTGACCACCGCCTCCTGCGCGAAGATGCGGCCGACGATGCGGCCCGCCGCCTCCGGCGCCACGGCAAACACCGCGGGCGTGGCCAACGTGGCGATGCACAGCAGCAGGCCGGCCCACAGGGCCGGCAGCAGCACACGCAGGCGTTGCAGCATGCTCAGACGTAGCGCACGTCCACCACTTCGTAGCTCTTGACGCCGCCGGGCGCCTGCACGTCGGCCACGTCGCCGGATTCCTTGCCGATCAGCGCACGTGCGATCGGCGAGCTGATCGAGATCAGGCCCAGCTTCAGGTCGGCTTCGTCGTCGCCCACGATCTGGTAGGTGACCTGGGCGCCCGAGGCTTCTTCTTCCAGATCCACCGTGGCGCCGAACACGATGCGGCCACCCGCGTCCAGCTCGGCCGGGTCGATCACCTGGCAGGCGGCCAGCTTGCCTTCCAGCTCGAGGATGCGGCCTTCGATGAAGCCCTGCTTGTCCTTGGCGGCTTCGTACTCGGCGTTCTCGGACAGGTCGCCCTGCGCACGCGCCTCGGCGATGGCCTGGATCACGGCATGGCGCTCCACCGTCTTGAGTTGATGCAGCTCTTCTTTCAGTTTCTCGAAACCGCGCCGGGTCAGGGGAATGGTGGCCATGTTCAAAACCTGCAGAGACAAATGAAAACCGCCGCCGGGGTCGTGGTGACGACCCGGCGGCGGGCGCGAGGTGGCGTCAGTTTAGTGCAGTTCGGCCCGCAAACGGGCGTGGAGTTCCTGCAGCGAAGCGACGGTGAGATCGTCCTGGTGCTTCAACGCCTCGGTGGCGGCTTCGCAGCCGGCCATCGTGGTGTAGTAGGTCACCCGGTTGGCCAGCGCCGCGGTGCGGATGTAGCGCGAATCGGCGATGGCCGTGCGCGTTTCGTCCACCGTGGTGAACACCAGCTGGATCTCGCCGGCCTTGACCATGTCGGCGATGTGCGGCCGGCCGTCCTTGACCTTGTTCACCGTCTTCACCGGCACGCCGGCCGCCGCGATGGCGGCCGAGGTGCCCTTGGTGGCCACGATGTTGAAGCCCAGGTCGTGCAGGTCGGAAGCGACCTTCACCGCGCGGTCCTTGTCGGTGTTCTTGACCGAGATGACCACCGTGCCCTTGGTGGGCAGGCGTGAGCCGGCGCCCAGCTGGCTCTTGAGCATCGCCTCGCCGAAGCTGTCGCCCGCGCCCATCACCTCGCCGGTCGAACGCATCTCGGGGCCGAGGATGGGGTCCACGCCCGGGAACTTGTTGAACGGGAACACCGCTTCCTTGATGCTGAAGTACGGCGGCACGATCTCGCGCGGCGGCTTGCCGTCGGTGTTGCGCTGGTCGGCGAGCTTCTGCCCGGCCATGCAGCGCGCCGCGATCTTGGCCAGCGGCTGGCCGGTGGCCTTGCTCACGTAAGGCACGGTGCGCGAGGCACGCGGGTTCACTTCCAGCACGTAGACGACGGCGTCGTCGCCCTCACCCTGGATGGCGAACTGCGTGTTCATCAGGCCCACCACGCCCAGTGCCTTGGCCATCACCGCGGCCTGGCGGCGCAGCTCGTCCTGCAGCTGGGGCGACAGCGAATACGGCGGCAGCGAACAGGCCGAGTCGCCGGAATGGATGCCGGCGGCTTCGATGTGTTCCATGATGCCGCCGATCAGCACCTCGGCGCCGTCGCAGATGCAGTCGACGTCGACCTCGATCGCGTCTTCCAGGAAGCGGTCCAGCAGCACCGGCGACTTGTCGCTCACGCGCACGGCCTCGCGCATGTAGCGCTCCAGGTCCTTGTCGCCGTGCACGATTTCCATCGCACGGCCGCCCAGCACGTAGCTGGGGCGCACCACCAGCGGGTAGCCGATCTCGTGCGCCAGCGCCATCGCCTGCTCTTCGGTGCGGGCGGTGCGGTTGGGCGGCTGCTTCAGGCCCAGGTCGTGCAGCAGCTTCTGGAAGCGCTCACGGTCTTCGGCGATGTCGATCGAGTCGGGCGTGGTGCCGATGATCGGCACCCCGTTGGCTTCCAGGTCGAGCGCCAGCTTCAGCGGCGTCTGGCCGCCGTACTGCACGATCACGCCGACCGGCTTTTCCTTGTCGACGATCTCCAGCACGTCTTCCAGCGTCACCGGCTCGAAGTACAGGCGATCGGAGGTGTCGTAGTCGGTGGACACGGTTTCCGGGTTGCAGTTGACCATGATGGTCTCGTACCCGTCCTCGCGCATCGCCAGCGCCGCATGCACGCAGCAGTAGTCGAACTCGATGCCCTGGCCGATCCGGTTCGGGCCGCCGCCCAGCACCATGATCTTCTTCTTGTCGGTGGGCTCGGCCTCGCACTCCTCGTCGTACGTGGAATACATGTAGGCCGTCTGCGTGGCGAACTCGGCCGCGCAGGTGTCCACGCGCTTGTACACCGGGCGCACGTTCAGGCCATGGCGGGCGCGGCGCACGTCGTGCTGGTTGCTGCCCAGCAGCTTGCCCAGGCGCTTGTCGGAGAAGCCCTTGCGCTTCAAGAACAGGAACTCGTCCTTCGACAGGCTTTGCAGCGTGCGGCCGGCCAGCGCCTGCTCGGTCTTGACGATGTCCTCGATCTGCGCCAGGAACCACGGGTCGATCGCGGTTTCCTCGAACACCTCGTCCAGCGTCATGCCGATGCGGAAGGCATCGCCCACGAACAGGATGCGCTCGGGGCCGGCTTCGCCGATCTCCTGGATGATCTCTTCGCGGTCGGTCGAACGTTCGGTCAGGCCGTCGATGCCGGTTTCCAGGCCGCGCAGCGCCTTCTGGAAGCTTTCCTGGAAGGTGCGGCCCATGGCCATCACCTCGCCCACCGACTTCATCTGCGTGGTCAGGCGCGAATCGGCGGCAGGGAACTTTTCGAACGCGAAGCGCGGAATCTTGGTGACGACGTAGTCGATGCTGGGCTCGAAGCTGGCCGGCGTGGCACCGCCAGTGATGTCGTTGCGCAGTTCGTCCAGCGTGTAGCCCACGGCCAGCTTGGCCGCGATCTTGGCGATCGGAAAGCCCGTGGCCTTGGAGGCCAGCGCCGACGACCGCGATACACGCGGGTTCATCTCGATCACGACCATGCGGCCGTTGTCGGGGTTGATCGAGAACTGCACGTTGGAGCCGCCGGTGTCGACGCCGATCTCGCGCAGGATGGCGATGGAGGCATTGCGCAGCAGCTGGTATTCCTTGTCGGACAGCGTCTGCGACGGCGCCACGGTGATCGAGTCACCGGTGTGGATGCCCATCGGATCCAGGTTCTCGATCGCGCACACGATGATGCAGTTGTCCGCCTTGTCGCGGACCACTTCCATCTCGTACTCCTTCCAGCCGATCAGCGATTCTTCGATCAGCAGCTCCTTGGTCGGCGACAGGTCGAGGCCGCGCTTGCAGATCTCCTCGAACTCTTCCGGGTTGTAGGCGATGCCGCCGCCGGTGCCGCCCAGCGTGAAGCTGGGGCGGATGACCATCGGAAAGCCCGTGCCGCCGATCTGCTTGACGATCTGGCGCTGCACTTCCAGCGCCTCTTCCATCGAGTGGGCGATGCCCGACTTGGCGGAATCGAGGCCGATGCTGGTCATCGCCTCCTTGAACTTCAGGCGGTCTTCGGCCTTCTCGATCGCCTTCTCGTTGGCGCCGATCATCTCCACGCCGTACTTGGCCAGCACGCCGTGCTTGTGCAGGTCGAGCGCGCAGTTCAGCGCGGTCTGGCCACCCATGGTGGGCAGCACGGCGTCGGGGCGCTCCTTGGCGATGATCTTCTCGACCACCTGCCAGGTGATGGGCTCGATGTAGGTGACGTCGGCCATCTCCGGGTCGGTCATGATCGTCGCCGGATTGGAGTTGACGAGGATGACCTTGTAGCCCTCGGCACGCAGCGCCTTGCAGGCCTGGGCGCCGGAATAGTCGAACTCACAGGCCTGGCCGATGATGATCGGGCCCGCGCCGATGATGAGGATGCTTTTCAGGTCTGTACGTTTCGGCATGGCGGTTTGCGCTCTTGAAACTTAGAGAGTGGCCGTGGCCAGCTTGGCCCCGAATCCAATGAATAGTGCGCCGACGCCGGCATTCGCGGTGCTGGCCAGCTTGCGCCGCGCGCGGAAGGCAGCGGCCAGGCGGACACCAGCGAAGATGAGCGTCGAGAGGTAGAGGAAGCTGAGCAGCTGCACGATGGCGCCCAGGATCAGGAAGGTCAGCGCCGGATGCGGATAGGCCGGATCGACGAACTGGATGAAAAAGCTCAGCAGGAAGGCGATGGCCTTGGGGTTGAGCAGGCTCACCACCAGCGCCTTGCGGAAGGGCTGGCGAGCGTCCACCTGACGGGGCGCTTCATCGGCGGGCGCAAAGCCGCGCCAGGCGCGCACGGCGCCGCGCAGCAGCTGCAGGCCCATCCAGCCGAGGTAGACCGCACCGGCCATCTTCACCGCGAAGAACACCTGCGGGCTGGCCATCAGCAGCGAAGCACCACCGGCCGCGGCGGCGGTCATCAGCAGCGTGTCGCCCACGAACACGCCGCAGGCCGCCGTGTAGCCGACCCGCACGCCGCGCTGGGCCGAGACCGACAGGACGTACAGCGAGTTGGGCCCGGGCAGCAGGATGATGAACACCGCGGCAGCCAGGAAGGTGCCGAGGTCGGTGATGCCGAACATGAGGCTCTCCTCAGGCCTTGCTCATCAAGGCGGTGAAGCGGTCGAACAGGTAGCCGATGTCGTGCGGGCCGGGCGAGGCTTCCGGGTGACCCTGGAAGCAGAAGGCCGGCTTGTCGGTGCGCGCCAGGCCCTGCAGCGTGTTGTCGAACAGGCTGACGTGCGTGGGGCGCAGGTTGGCCGGCAGCGTCTTTTCGTCCACCGCGAAGCCGTGGTTCTGGCTGGTGATGCTCACGCGGCCGCTGTCCAGGTCCTTGACCGGATGGTTCGCGCCGTGGTGGCCGAACTTCATCTTGTAGGTCTTGGCGCCCGAGGCCAGCGCCATGATCTGGTGGCCCAGGCAGATGCCGAAGGTGGGCACGCCGGCTTCGATCACCTCGCGCGCGGCGTCTATGGCGTAGTCGCAAGGCTCCGGATCGCCCGGGCCGTTGGCCAGGAACACGCCATCGGGCTTGAGCTTCATCAGCTCGGCGGCAGGCGTTTGCGCCGGCATCACCGTGATGCGGCAGCCACGGCTGGCCAGCATGCGCAGGATGTTGCGCTTGACGCCGAAGTCCAGCGCCACCACATGGAAGCGGGGATCGGCCTGCCGGCCGTAGCCGCTGCCCAGCGCCCATTCGGTCTCGGTCCACTCATAGGGCTGGGTGGCCGACACCACCTTGGCCAGGTCCAGGCCCGCCATGCTTGGCGCCGCCTGGGCCTTGGCCACCGCGTCGTCGATGTGCTGCTGAGTGAGCACGGTGCCGGGCTCGAAGGTGGCGATGCAGCCGTTCTGAGCGCCGGTGCTGCGCAGCACCCGCGTCAGGCGGCGGGTGTCGATGTTGGCGATGCCGACCGTGTTTTCACGGTGCAGGTACTCCGACAGCGTGGCCGTCTGGCGGAAGTTGGAGACACGCAGCGGCGGGTCCTTGATCACCAGGCCGGCGGCATGCACCTTGGACGCCTCGACGTCCTCCTCGTTGACGCCATAGCTGCCGATGTGCGGATACGTCAGGGTGACGATCTGGCGGCAGTAGCTGGGGTCGGTGAGGATTTCCTGGTAGCCGGTGAGCGCGGTGTTGAACACCACCTCGCCGACCGTGTGACCGGCAGCGCCGATGGACGCGCCAGAAAAGACCGTGCCGTCTGCGAGAGCGAGCAGTGCGGGAGGCAGGACGGGTAGCAAAGGGAAGGCTCCGTAGCGGTGCGCCCCCCTGGTCCTGTTGCGCGAATCCGCACGCGGGCAGGCCAGCGTGCGGCGGCTCGACTCCGGTGCGAAAAACGTCAGTGGTTTCTCGGGGGCAGCGTGAGAGGGTAAACCTGCTGAGTATAGCCGGGGCCGGCCACGCTGCCCTAGGTGCTGCTGCCGGTCAGCCCAGCGCGGCGATGCCGGCGCGGGCGATCTGCGCGTCTTCGTTCGACTTCACGCCGCTCACGCCCACGGCACCCACCACATGGCCTTGCACCACGATGGGCACGCCGCCTTCGAGCATGCCCTGCAGGGCCGGCGCGCTCAGGAAAGAGACGCGGCCCTGGTTGATCATGTCCTCGTAGCCCTTGCTCTCACGGCGGCCGACGGCGGCCGTGTGGGCCTTGGCCGGGGCGATCTGCGACGAGATGGGCGCTGCGCCGTCCAGGCGCTGGAACCACAGCAGGTGGCCGCCGTCGTCGACGATGGCGATGGACACCGCCCACTGGTGGGCCTGCGCCTCGGCCTCGGCGGCGGCGGCGATTTTCTTGACGTCTTCGATCGACAGGTAGGGCTTGGAATTCATCGTGAATGCTTTCGGGCGCTGTGGCCGGTTTTCAGGGAACAAACCGGACTTTACCGGGCCTAAGCAGAGCGGTTCGGTTCCATGATGCGGAACTAGAATCGCGCCGCTCGATCACAGCACTGTCTTATCCCTGGAGGCTCTCGCAATGAACGAATCCCTGCAAACCTCGTACCCCGGCTTCGCCGGCGGTGCGGCGCTTGCCGAGCAACGCAACCGCGTGCTGCGCAACACCTATTGGCTGCTGGCCCTGTCGCTGGTGCCAACGGTGCTGGGCGCGTGGATCGGCGTCAGCACGGGCATCGTCGCCGCCATGGGCGTCGGGATGAGCACCATCGTGTTTTTGGTGGGCGCATTCGGCTTCATGTTCGCCATCGAGAAGTTCAAGAACTCGTCGGCAGGTGTCGGCCTGCTGCTGGGCTTTACCTTCTTCATGGGCCTGATGCTGTCACGCATGCTGGCGGCGGTGCTGGGCTTCAGCAACGGCGCCACGCTGATCATGTACGCCTTCGGCGGCACCGCCCTCGCCTTCTTCGCGATGGCCACGCTGTCGACGATGATCAAGCGCGACCTGTCCGGCATGGGCAAGTTCCTGTTCATCGGCGCGATCATGCTGCTGGTGGCAGGCATCGCGAACATCTTCCTGCAGTCGAGCGCCATGATGCTCACGCTGTCGGTGATCGCGGTGGGCCTGTTCTCGGCCTTCCTGCTGTACGACATGAAGCGCATCATCGACGGCGGCGAAACCAACTACGTCACCGCCACGCTGGCCATCTACCTGGACCTGTACAACATCTTCCAGAGCCTGCTGGCCATCCTCGGCATCGCCGGTGGCGACCGCGACTGATCGCGCAGTGCGCGCAAGCAAAAGGGGCCCTCAGGC
>CAKZXL010000026.1 GCA_937883885.1 uncultured Aquincola sp.
AGTTCCGCCGCGCGACCTCGACGCGAGCACCGCAGCGGAGTCGGCGAAGCCGACCGCCCCAGCATGAGCCCCGCCGCCCCCCGCCCACCGCACGGCGGCCGAACAAGAGCAGCACAAGCAGCCCAAGCAGACAGCCAAACCTCAATGCCCCCCATCCGCCGCCAACGCCGCATCCCGCGTCTCTTCCAGGCTGGCCCGCTGCGCCCCATTGAAGAAGAGGTTCAGCAGCACCGCGCTGATCGTGGCCAGCAGGATGCCCGATTCGAGCAGCGGATGCAGCCCATGCGGCATGTGCTGCGTCCAGGCCGGGGCCACCAGCGGCACCATGCCCAGGCTGACCGACACGGCCACGATGTAGAGGTTGTTGCGGTTGGTTTTGTAATCCACCGCCGCCAGGATGCGCACCCCCGTCGCGGCCACCATGCCGAACATCACCAGCCCGGCACCCCCCAGCACGAACTGCGGCAGCGATTCGACCAGCGCCGCCATCTTGGGGATCAGCCCCAGCACCATCAGGATGATGCCGCCGGCCACGCACACATAACGACTGCGCACGCCCGTCACGCCCACCAGACCCACGTTCTGCGAAAAGCTGGTGTACGGAAAGGTGTTGAACACCCCGCCGATGATGGTGCCCAGGCCGTCCACCCGCAGGCCGGCGGTCAGGCTCTGCGGCGTCACGCAGCGGCCCGTCAGGTCGCCCAGCGCCAGGAACATGCCGGTTGATTCGATGAAGGTCACGATCATCACCAGCACCATCGTGGCAATGAGCACCGGATCGAACGTGGGCATGCCGAAGCTGAAGGGCAGCACCACGTCGAACCAGTGCGCGCCGGCCACCTTGTCGAAGTGCATCTTGCCCATGGCCGTGGCCACGATGCCGCCCGCCACGATGCCCAGCAGCACCGAGATGTTCTGCACGAAGCCCCGCGTGTACTTGGCGATCAGCAGGATCACCGCCAGCACGAACACCGCGATGGCCATGTTGTCCAGCGCTGCGTAGTTCGGGTTGGCGATCATCGGCGCCGGCCCAGTGCCGCCACCGGCCGCGAACGCCGGGTCGGGGATCTTGGCCAGGAAGGCCGGCCCGCCCATTGCCCAGCCGATGCCCACGCGCATCAGGCTGATGCCGATCACCGCGATGATGGTGCCGGTGACCACCGGCGGAAAGAACCGCAGCATGCGGCTGGCCAGCGGCGCGATGAACACGCCGATGAAGCCCGCCGCAATGATCGCCCCGAAGATCGCCCTGGCGCCCTCCACGCCCGGCGTGGACTCGGCCATCGCCACCATCGGGCCCACGGCCGCGAAGGTCACGCCCATCATCACCGGCAGGCGGATGCCGAACCACTGCGTCAGGCCCCAGCTCTGGATCAGCGTGGCGATGCCGCAGCAGAACAGGTCGGCCGAGATCAGCAGCGCCACCTGATCAGGCGACAGCTTGAGCGCGCGGCCCACGATCAGCGGCACCGCGATGGCACCGGCATACATCACCAGCACATGCTGCAGGCCCAGGGCGGCCAGGCGCGGCAGGCGCGGCTTTTCATCCACCGGGTGGACCGTGGTGGTTTGGCTCATGGCGAACTCCTCGACAGAGGGAGGTGGGATGCCGACCGGCGGCGCCGGTCGGGGGTTCAGGTGCGCGGTGGCGCGGGCCTTGGGATCAGTCCCGTTTGGCGCCGCTCTCGAACCATTTGCCCAGGAGCTCTCGCTCCTCGGCCGTGATGCCCGTGGCGTTGTTCAGCGGCATCTGCTTGCTGACCACGGCCTGCTGGTAGATCTGCGCCGCATGCTCGGCGATCAGATCGGCCGTGTGCAGCTGCACGCCCTTGCTGGCCAGCGCCGCGTTGTGGCACATGGTGCAGCGCTGGGTCACGATCTGCTCGACACGGGCAAAGCCCTGCAGCTGCGGCTGGCCCGGCTGGGCCGCGCCCGGGGGCGGCAGCGGGCTGCGTTCGGGCGCCACGAAGAACACCAGGCCGATGAGCAGGCCAATGGCCACGATCACCAGTTCCCAGCGCTCCTTGTGGCGGTGGCGCAGCACGAAGAACTGCCGCACCATCGCGCCCACCAGCATCAGGCCGATCAGCACCGCCCAGTTGTGCGGGTGCAGGTACAGCATGCCGTAGTGGTTGCTGAGCATCGCGATCAGCACCGGCAGCGTGAAGTAGGTGTTGTGCACGCTGCGCTGCTTGCCGCGCTGGCCGTGGATGGGGTCGGGCTTCCGGCCGGCCTTCAGGTCGGCCACCACCTTGCGCTGACCGGGGATGATCCAGAAGAAGACGTTGGCACTCATGATGGTGCCCAGCATCGCGCCCATCAGCAGGAAGGCGGCGCGGCCGGCGAACAGGTGGCAGGCCAGCCAGGTGGCCGCGCACACGTACAGGAAGATGAGCACGCCCACCCGCAGGTCGCCGCCAATGGAGCCGTCCTTGTTGCGGCCGAACACGCGGCAGATCAGGTCGTAGACGATCCAGCCCGCCACCAGAAAGCCCAGCGCCGCAGCGATGGCGCCGCCCTGCGACCACTGGAAGACGCGGGGGTCGACCAGGAAGGTCTGCGCCTGCCACAGGTACATCACGCTGAAGAGCGCAAAGCCCGACAGCCAGGTGGAATACGACTCCCAGTAGGACCAGTGCAGGCTGCCCTTGGGCATCTTCTTGGGGCCCACGAAGTACTTCTGCGAGTTGTAGAAGCCACCGCCGTGCACGGCCCACAGCTCGCCGTTGACGCCACGCGCTAGCAGGTCTTCGTCTTCCGGGGGTGTGAGGCTGTTGTCCAGCATCACGAAGTAGAACGATGCGCCGATCCAGGCGATCGCGGTGATGACGTGCAGCCAGCGCAGCAGCAGGTTCAGCCAGTCGAACAGATACGCTTCCATCGTCGGAGTCTCCTCGCCTCCGAGGGCTCGCCACCGCGGGCGCTGCGAGCCATGTCAGTGCTGTCGCGGCCTCGGCAACTGCCGGCCCACTGCGACGATGGAATGAAAGAAGGATTCGTGCCTGGTCAGCTGCCCCGGTAGGTGCTGTAGCTCCAGGGGCTGACCAGCAGCGGCACATGGTAATGGGCCGTGGCGTCGGCAATGCCGAAGTCCAGCGGCACCTGGTCGAGGAAAGGCGGGTCGGGCAGCTCGGTGCCCATGGCCTGGAAGTACGGCGCCACCTCGAACACCAGCCGGTAGCGGCCGGGCTTGAAGCTGTCACCAGCCAGCAGCGGTTCATCGGCGCGGCCGTCGTGGTTGAGCACCACCCGCTTGAGCTGCTGGGGCAGCCCGTCGTCCAGCTGGTACAGCGTGACCGCCATACCGGCCGCCGGACCGCCGCGGGCGGTATCGAGTACGTGCGTGGTCAGCTTGGCCATGAACTGCTTCTTTCCTCGTTCGATCAATTGGTGCTTGAAGTGTGTGCTCAACTGTATACACTTTGGCGTGCAGTTCAAGTCCTGGATTCCCCTGACCGCACCATGCCCCGCCGCCCAGCTTCCACCACTGCCTTGAGCACCCCGCCACGCACCAGGCGTGCGCAGGCGGCCCAGGCCGTGCAGGAAACGCGCCCGCCCGAGCCCGCGGCCGATGGCAGCGAAACCAGCAGCACCCAGCGCATCGTCGACGCCATCACCACCGCCATCGTCGAGCGGCGGCTGCAGCCCGGCACCAAGCTGGTGGAGCAGCAGATCGCCGACGTGTTCAGCGTCTCGCGCACGCTGGTGCGGCAGGCACTCAACCAGCTCAGCCGCGACCGGCTGGTCAAGCTGGAGCCGGCACGCGGCGCCTTCGTGGCCACGCCCAGCGTGGAAGAAGCGCGCCAGGTGTTCGAGGCGCGCAAGCTGATCGAAGGCGCGCTGATCAAGCAGCTGTGCGCCCGCATCACGCCGGCGCAGATCGCCGAGCTGCGCGGCCACCTGCAGGCCGAGCTCGATGCCATCCAGCGCACCGACGTGCCCGGCCGCACCTGGCTGCTGAGCGACTTCCATCTGGTGCTGGCCCGCATGCTGGGCAACGAGGTACTGGCCCAGCTGCTGGCCGACCTGCTGTCGCGCAGTTCGCTCATCTCGCTGATGTACCAGTCGTCGCATTCGGCTGAGCACTCGCGCGACGAGCACGTGGCCATCGTCGATGCGCTGGAACGCGGCGATGCCCGCGCGGCCGTGCGGCTGACCGAAGCCCACCTTTCGAACGTGGAGCGCAACCTGCGGTTGCATCCGCGCACCTCCGACCTGCAGGCCGCCTTGCGGCCGCATGCAGCGCCCGCCCACCCCTGACCCGAAGTGCCATGAGTCAAGCTGAACCTCAAGACCCCCGCGCCGGCGAGCACACCTACGCCGGCTATGCCCGCGACATGAAGGGCTACGGCCGCGACGTGCCCCATGCCCGCTGGCCGGGCGGCGCGCGCATCGCGGTGTCCTTCGTGCTCAATTACGAAGAAGGCGGCGAGAACAATCCGCTGCACGGCGACCCGACCACCGAAACCTTCCTGTCGGAGATGGTCACCGCCTCGGCCTTCGAGAACCGGCACATGACCATGGAGTCGATGTACGAGTACGGCTCGCGCGTGGGCGTGTGGCGCGTGCTGCGCGAGTTCGAGAGCCGCGGCCTGCCGCTGACCATCTTCGGCGTGGGCATGGCCATGCAGCGCTACCCCGAGCTGGTGCAGCACTTCGTGCAGGCCGGCTACGAGATCGCCAATCACGGCCTGCGCTGGATCCACTACCAGCACCTGCCTGAAGCGACGGAAGCACGCCACATCACGCTGGGCACGCAGGTGGTGCGCGAGATGACCGGTGGCCAGTGGCCGGTGGGCTGGTACACCGGCCGCGACAGCCCCAACACCCGCCGCCTGGTGGTGGACCATGGCGGCTACGAATACGACAGCGACTACTACGGCGACGACCTGCCCTTCTGGCTGAAGGTGCAGAAGACCGAAGGCGGCGAATCGCCGATGCTGGTGGTGCCCTACTCGCTGGACACCAACGACATGCGCTGCGTGCAGGCCAACGGCTTCAACACCGGCGAGGCCTTCTTCACCTACCTGCGCGACACCTTCGATGCGTTGTATGCCGAAGGCGACCCCAACGGGCTGGACCGGCCCAAGATGATGAGCATCGGCATGCACTGCCGGCTGCTGGGCAAGCCCGGCCGCATCGCGGCGCTGCAGCGCTTCCTGGACCATGTGACCAGCCGCGAGCAGGTGTGGATCACCCGCCGCGTGGACATCGCCCGCCACTGGAAGCAGGTGCACCCCTACAACCCCGCCACCGCCCACACCTGGCGCTGAGCACAGCCTTGAAGGACCCTGAAGCATGCTCAGCCTCTTCCAACTGAACGAAGCCTCGCAGGCCGAGTTCGTCGCGCTGCTGGACGGCGTGTACGAACACTCGCCCTGGATCGCCGAACAGGCCCATGGCCGCAAGCCAGCCGGCGGTTTCACCAGCCTGGCCCAGCTGAAGCTGGTGCTGGCGCAGGTGGTGACCGATGCCGCCCACGACCAGCAGCTGGCCCTGGTGCGCGCCCACCCCGAGCTGGCCGGCAAGGCCATGGTCAGCAAGACGCTGACCGCCGAATCCACGAATGAACAAGGCAAGGCGGGCCTGACCGACTGCACGCCGCTGGAATTCGAGAAGATCCAGCAGCTGAACGCCGCCTACAACGAACGCTTCGGCTTTCCGTTCGTGATGGCGGTGCGCGGCCCGCGCGGCCTGGGCCTGCACCGCAGCGAGATCATCGCCACCTTCGAGCGCCGGCTGGGCCACCCCGCCGACTACGAGCTGGCCGAGGCGCTGCGCAACATCCACCGCATTGCCGAGATCCGGCTGAACGACAAGTTCGGCGTCGAGCCCACGCTGGGCAATCGGGTGTGGGACTGGGCCGAGGCCCTGGCCGTGCACAGCGATACCGGTTATGCCGAGCAGGGCCAGCTCACCGTCACCTACCTGACCGACGCCCACCTGGCCTGCGCGCGGCAGCTGCAGTCGTGGATGCTCGAATGCGGCTTCGACGACGTGCGCATCGACGCCGTGGGCAACGTGGTGGGCGTGTACCACGGCACCGACCCTTCAGCGCGCTGCCTGCTCACCGGCAGCCACTACGACACCGTGCGCAACGGCGGCAAGTACGACGGCCGCCTGGGCATTTTGGTGCCCATGGCCTGCGTGCGTGAGCTGCACCGCGCCGGCCGCCGCCTGCCCTACGGGCTGGAAGTCATCGGCTTTGCCGAAGAAGAAGGCCAGCGCTACAAGGCCACCTTCCTGGGCTCGGGCGCGGTCATCGGCCAGTTCGACGGCCGCTGGCTCGACCAGCAGGACGCCGACGGCGTGACCATGCGCCAGGCGATGGCCGACGCCGGCCTGGACCCGGCCGACATCCCGCTGCTGCGGCGCGACCCGGCGGGCTACCTCGGCTTCGTGGAAGTGCACATCGAGCAAGGGCCGGTGCTCAACGAGCTGGGCCTGCCGCTGGGCGTGGTGACCTCCATCAACGGCAGCGTGCGCTACCTGTGCGAGATCACCGGCATGGCCAGCCACGCCGGCACCACGCCGATGAACCGCCGCCGCGATGCCGCCGCCGCCACCGCCGAAGTGATCCTGTACCTGGAACAGCGCGCGGCCAGCGTGCCCGACCTGGTGGGCACCGTGGGCATGCTGCAGGTGCCGGCCGGCTCCATCAACGTGGTGCCGGGGCGTTGCCAGTTCAGCCTGGACATCCGCGCCACCACCAACGAGGTGCGCGACGAATGCGCCGCCGACGTGCTGGCCGAGATCAACGCCATCTGCGAACGGCGCGGCGTGGCCTTCAAGGCCGAAGAAACCATGCGCGCCGCCGCCGCCCCCAGCGACCCGGCCTGGCAGCAGCGCTGGGAACGTGCGGTGCAGGCGCTGTCGCTGCCCATCTTCCGCATGCCCAGCGGCGCCGGCCACGACGCGATGAAGCTGCACGAGGTGATGCCGCAGGCCATGCTGTTCCTGCGCGGGCTCAATGCGGGCATCAGCCACAACCCGCTGGAAAGCATCACCAACGACGACACCGAACTGTGCGTGCAGGCCTTTGCGCAGCTGCTCGACCAACTTGCCACGGAACTCCAAGCATGAGCACCACCCACTACCAACAACTCGACGCCTGGATCGACGCCCACTTCGATGAAGAAGTGAAGACGCTGCAGGCTCTGGTGCAGGTGCCCACCGACACCCCGCCCGGCAACAACGCGCCGCATGCCGAGCGCACCGCGCAGCTGCTGGAGGCCTTCGGCTTTGCGCCCGAGAAGCACCCGGTGCCGGCGCACGCGGTCAAGGACTACGGCCTGGAATCGATCACCAACCTGATCGTGCGACGGAAGTACGGCGAAGGCCGCACCATCGCGCTGAACGCCCACGGCGACGTGGTGCCCCCGGGTGAAGGCTGGACTCACCCGCCCTACGGCGGCGAGGTGCACGACGGCAAGCTCTACGCCCGCGCAGCGGCGGTGAGCAAGAGCGACTTCGCGAGCTACATCTTCGCGGTGCGGGCGCTCGAATCGCTGGGCGCGCCGCTCAAGGGCGGCGTGGAGCTGCACTTCACCTATGACGAAGAATTCGGCGGTGAACTGGGCCCCGGCTGGCTGCTGCAGCAGGGCTTGACCAAGCCTGATCTGCTGATCGCCGCCGGCTTCAGCTACCAGGTGGTGACGGCCCACAATGGCTGCCTGCAGATGGAGGTGACGGTGCACGGCAAGATGGCGCATGCGGCCATCCCCGACACCGGCGTCGATGCGCTGCAGGGTGCGGTGACCATCCTGAATGCGCTGTACGCGCAGAACAAGTTGTATAAGCAAGTCACGTCCAAGGTGGAGGGCATCACCCACCCCTACCTGAACGTGGGCCGCATCGAAGGCGGCACCAACACCAACGTGGTGCCGGGCAAGGTGGTGCTCAAGCTCGACCGCCGCATGATCCCGGAAGAAAACCCGGCCGAGGTGGAAGCCGAGGTGCGCCGCGTGATCGCCGAGGCGGCGGCTGGCCTGCCCGGCATCACGGTGGACATCAAGCGGCTGCTGCTGGCCAACGCGATGAAGCCGCTGGCCGGCAACCAGCCGCTGGTGGCCGCCATCCAGAAGCACGGCCAGGAGATCTTCGGCGAGCCGATTCCCACCAGCGGCACGCCGCTGTACACCGACGTGCGGCTGTACGTGGAGCGCGGCATTCCCGCCGTGATCTACGGCGCCGGCCCGCGCACGGTGCTGGAAAGCAATGCCAAGCGTGCCGACGAGCACCTGGTGCTGGAAGACCTGCGCAAGGCCACCAAGGTGGTGGCGCGCACCTTGTTCGACCTGCTGAGCTAAGCGCCTGCCACCGGCGCAAAGCCGGTGCGGCGCACGGTGTCGGCCCAGAAGGCCGACTCCTGCGCCTGCAGCCGGGCCAGGCCCGGCCCATCCAGGCTGCCCACACGCAGGCCCGCCAGCTGCAGCCGTGCGCGCAGCTCGGGCCGCGCCAGCACCTGGGCGACGGCTTCGTGCTGGGCGGCCAGCACCTCGCCCGGCGTGCCGGCGCGTGCATACAGGCCCAGCCACCCGCTCACGGCCAGGTCGATGCCCGCTTCGCGCACCGTGGGCAGCGCGGGCATCAAGGGCCAGCGCCGGGCGCCGAAGGTGGCCATCAGCTTCAGGCGGCCGGCCTGCGCCGCTTCCTGCACATCGGGCAGCGGCATCACCGCCAGCGGCACATGACGCCCTACCAGCGCGGCCAATACTTCGGCCGGCGACTTGTAGGGCACGTGGGTGAGCTGCACGCCGCCCAGGGCCGCATAACGCGCCATCAGGAAGTGCGGCGCGGTGCCGATGCCCGGCGTGGCGCACGCCATGGCGTGCGGCTGGTGGCGCAACCACGTCGTGAGCTGCCGCAGGTCGTCGGCCGGCACCTCGTTTGACACGCACAGCACGAACTCCAGCACCGCCACCTGGGCCAGCGGCACCAGGTCGGTGGCCGGGTCATAGCCCAGCGGGC
>CAKZXL010000027.1 GCA_937883885.1 uncultured Aquincola sp.
CTGGGCTGCAATGAGCAAACCTGTTTTCCAAGAACTTCAGCAATCGAAGACGACGACGCGGCCGGCGGTCGCTCGCACTCGCTTGCGCAAGCTTGAGGGTGCCGCGGTCGCCACGCTCCTTACGTCATCGCCAGCCGTAAGTCTTCCTGTCTGCGCACTGGGCGCCATTCCGGCTCTGTGCACATACCTGGTCGGAAGGCAGAACCTGGCCGAACAGGGCTCGAGCATGACCATGGAGGAGGCCAACGACGTGCTGCTGCGCCGCGGGCTCCCACAGGTCGAATTGGCCTCTGTCCTGTCTTCGCTGACGGCTGCTGGACTGCTCTCGCATGCCGAAGGGCGCGTCTGCATTCCCTTGTTCGACGCCGAACTCGATGAGCATCTCGCCAAGTTCGCGAACCGCTCGGCTGGCCGCGTGAAAAACGTGACTCCGGCGTCCAAGCCGGCTCCTCGCGCGGCAGTCGCGCCGGCCGCCGCTCCTGTTCAAGAGGCTGGCGCCCCAGTTCAGCCGGCGCTGCTGTCGCAACTGGACGATACCGAGCCGAAGGCCGGGGTATCGAAGATGGTTGTCCACAAGCCCAAGAAGCAGCAGCTGCACGCAGGTCGGAACAACCGGTTCGGAGCAACCGATGGCGTCGCTCCGGAAGAATCCGACCCGACCGTGGCGCGCATCCTGTGCGAGTGCGGCGGCTACGCTGAAATCACGCAGTCCTACATCGATCACCTGGAGCTCGCATATCGCGGCCTCGATGTCATCGACGCAGTGCGCCGGGCGGCGCTGTGGTGCGATGGAAACCGCGCTAAGCGCAAGACGATGACTGGCATTCGCCGGTTCGTGACCAACTGGCTGAACAACCAGAGCCGCGACGCGGACGTTCGTGCCGCTGTGGTTCGGGCCAACTCGCAGCGCAACGGCTTCGGGCAGGGCGGCGCTTACGGTGCTCCAGCCGGGGTAGCGGATGACGCTGGCCATGTGGATTCCAAAGCTGAATCTGGTGCTGAGCTGGACTTTGACGACCTCACCAGCGATCTTGAGCAGTCTGTCGTCGCGTCGAAGGCCGCGGCTCACGTGGAGCTCGCCCCGGCGGCGACCCGTGTGAGCCCGGTTGCCCGTGCCCGGGCGCGTGTGCAAGTGACAGGTGCAGGCCAGACGCCTGCCTTTCGCCAGCCCGCCTCTCCCCAGCTCCGCCTGAGCGAGCAACTGCGCTGAGATGCAGACGATGCGTTGCACTATCCACAACCGCGATCTTATGAGGCTCGGCGCCCGGGAGATGTGTCCTGCGTGCTTGGCTAATCGGAGCGCGGGCGCACAGCGGCTGCTGACCTCGCTGCATGAGCGTCAAGCCGCGATGGACCTGAGCGCCCGCTTGGGCGAGGCGGGGATTCCCTCTGAATTCGAGGGGAAATCGTTCGCGGACTTCACGCCGGCTTCGGACAAGGCCCGCAAGCTAGTTGAGACCCTGCAGACCTACTGCGCATCCTTCGACACCTCGCGTCACAAGCGCAAGGGGTTCGTCTTCATCGGGATGCCCGGCACTGCCAAGACTCACCTCGCATGCGCGATGGTGAGCGCAATCGTTGCCACGGGTCTGCGCGCCGGCTACGTCAGCTTGCCGCGATTGACTCGAGACATCCGGGCCGCCTATGGCCGCCAGCGCGGGGTCGATGAACTCCTGCGCAAGTTGATTTCCATGGACTTCCTGGTACTCGACGAGATTGACCTGCACGGGACATCGGACACCGACTACAACATGCTGTACGACATCATCAACAGTCGCTACGAGAAGGCGGGCTGCCCGACGCTGGCAATCAGCAACCGGCCGCTAGACCATCTGCAGCGCGATCTGGATGAGCGCGTTGTGTCGCGAATCCTCGCGGGCACTCAGCCGGTGGTATTCGACTGGCAAGGACGGCGCGACACGCGTCGCCGTGCCTCTGCTGCGGAGGGCGCGCAGTGAGCAAGCCCATCGCTCTTTTTGGCAAGCGCGATGAAGCGTCGGGGGGCGAGCTGGCCATGGACGAGATGCCTGCGGCCGTAGCCGAAGCGGAAGAAGGTGGCGGCGCCGTTGCGCGCGCACGCCGCCGCGGGCGCCCGAGCGCTGCAACCGTGCAATCCACGACTTCGGCGACCGTGCTGGCTGAGCGCTCCGTCGTCGGCGCCGTACTGAACGACAACACGCTGTACGACGTCGTCATCGACATCACGCGTGTGGAGGACTTCTCCGATTCCGCCGCAGCTGCAGCGTTTGCGGCCATCGGCGACATCATCGAGGGGCGCGCGGACGGAATCACGACGGCTGACCCCATCGCGCTTGCCAGCCTGCCGTCAGTGGGCCAAGTCGTCTCTGTCGAGACTCTCGCGGAGTGGCGCTCCAGTGCGGTTGTCGATGCCGAGGTCGTGGCCTCACATGCCAAGGTTGTCTGCAATGCTGCGGCAGAGCGCAATCTGGGTGCCGCGGTCAGCCAGGCTCAGAACATTCTGAAGGAAGGGCTCCCGATCGAGGAGCGCGCCAACAACATCCAGCAGGCCCTGACGCTCGCCACGGAAGTTCGCGCCCTGCCAGTGGTCAGCCTGGGTGCTGCCGCTGTTGCCGCCCTCACGGAAATGGCTGAGCGCGCCAATCGTGGCGATAACGGCATCGGGATGACGACAGGCTTCGATGACCTCGACGCGCTGCTCGCCGGTCTGCATGGTGGCCAGCTCATCGTCGTCGCGGCCCGCCCTGGCATCGGCAAGACCGCCTTCGCCATGTCCCTTGGCCTGGGGACGGCGGCTGCAGGCTACCCAACCCTGATGGCTTCGATGGAGATGAAGGCCAAGGAGCTCTCCAAACGCGCGCTTGCCATCGAGTCCGGCGTCGACTCCCACGCCATCCGTATCGGAGCACTGAGCGAGTCGGACTGGGAAGCTGTTGTGACTGCCGGCGAGTACCTTAACGGTATTCCGTTCGACGTGGTCGACCTGCCTAGCGTCAACCTGACCGCACTGTCCAATCTGGCCCGCCGCCTTCACCGCGCAGGCAAGCTCAAGCTGCTCATCGTCGACTACCTCCAGATTATGGAGACCACGTCGAAAAAGAACGGCACTCGCGAGCAGGAGGTGTCGGCGCTGTCGCGCGGCCTGAAGAAGCTGGCAATGCAGCTGGACATTCCTGTGATTGCACTGTCGCAGCTGAACCGCTCGGTGGAGAACCGAATCGACCGTCGCCCGAAGATGTCCGACCTGCGTGAGTCGGGCGGGATTGAGCAGGACGCAGACGTCATCATGTTCATCCACCGCGAGACCGCTGCAGATGGCAGCACGTCTCTCGAAGAGACCGCTGAGGTCATCGTCGAGAAGCAGCGCGAAGGCCCGACCGGAGTCGTGAGCCTCGGCTACGCCAAGCGAAACACCCGTTTTTACAACCTCACCGCCCCGGCGTACGGCGCCGAGCGAGTCCTTGCCGTCGCGTGAACGGCGCACTCATACGAGCTTTCTGGAGAATCACATGTCGTCGAAACCCAAAGCAGCAACGCCGGCCCGCCAGCCCACGGGTGGCCTCGAGGGCGTGGTCATGCGCAACGAGTTCTATCGGGACAAATTTCGCGTCATGGCGGGCACCTTGCCGGTGCTGGTTGTGGCGCTGCTGGTCTCCATAGGCTTGAACGTCGTGCTGGCCACCCGCAAGCCGCACGAACGCTACTTTTCCGTGGACCCGGCCGGGCGAATCACGAAGATTGTGGCCCTGACCGAGCCGTACGTGACCGACTCGTACGTCACCTCGTGGGTAGCGGAGAAGGTATCGCGCGCCTACTCGATGGACCCGCAGAACTTCCGCCGCCAGGTCGGCGACCTCGAGCCCTTCTTCACGCCCGAGGGGCACCAGCAGTACATCGACTCGCTGCAGAGCTCTGGGACCATCGAAGTGATGACCAAGAACCTGCTCATCATCACCGGCATTCCCACCGGCGCACCCATCGTCGTCGATCGCGGCGAGGCCAACGGCCTGCACTTCTGGAGGGTCCAGATTCCGATGATGGTCGAGTTCCGCTCCTCGACGAAGTCGGCCCAGAAGCGCCGCCTGGTCACGGTCACCGTGGTGCGCCGCCAGACCATCGAGAGCCCTGAAGGCATCGGCATCTCGCAATTCGTGGCATCGGACGCTTGATAGCAAGCGAGCTGAAACCAAAGGTGTGAGGAACGTCACGAACTACGAACGGCTCGGTCGCAGCTCTATCCGCCGACGATAGGAATGCGACAGAACGTATCCACAGAATTCAACCGGTCCGAGCTGCCAGCGAGGCCGGACACGGATGTTCCCCGACACCGCAAACCGCCACGATACCTAGTCACTCAACGGAGCCCATGATGACTCAAGCCCAAGCCGCCGCCTTCGCGCAAGACCCCGCCTTCGAGGCGCGCGCCCGTGAAGACGGCGTCCTGAACCAGGATGGCTTCTTCACCCAGGACAACTGGGAGTTCGAGTTGGACACGATGCAGGACCGCTCGCGCGCGGCGCTGCAGGCCCACCTGGACAAGGGTGCGGACCATGAGACCGCGATGTTCCTCAAGGGTTACCTGATGGACTCGCGCCCGCACTTCACGCCCTTCAGCGACGACTGAAGCGGTCCGCAAATTCAAGGGGAACAAGCTGATGAATCGCAACCAAATCAAGGGCACCGTCGCCGCCGTGGTCATTGCCATGGCCGGAACGGCGTTCGCGCAGCAGCAGGGGCCGAGTCCCGCCCCGGCGACCGCGTCCGGGGCTCAGGCGATGCAACCCGCACCTCAAGTGCCGCCGCTTCCTGCGGCCGTCCAGGCCGCAGCACCTGGCGTCAGCACCAAGCCGGGTGCCGGCATGTCGCCGGAGGACTTCGCGCGACTGCTGAATTCAAACCTGCCGCTGAACCCGCAGCAGGTCATCGAGATCAATCGCGCACAGGACGCCGTCAAGCGTGCCCGAAGTGCGCGACCCAGCCCGGCACCGAAGCCGGTGAGCGTCACCGCTCGGGTGACACTGGCCTCCGGTGCGCAGCCTGCCATCGTTCGGCTGGACTCCGACACGGTGACGACGCTCGTCTTCAATGACGTGACCGGCGCGCCCTGGCGCGTGACCGATGTGCGCGCAGGCGGCAAGGAACTGCTGGACATCCCCAAGCGTGAGTCGCTCGCCGCGGTTCCAACGAACATGTTCACGGTCACCCCGTTGGACGACCACATCTCGACCAACCTGGTTGTCTTCCTGGAAGGAGCGCCGGCTCCCGTGACGATGCTGGTTGCCACAAACCAGAAGGAAGTCGACTTCCGTGTGGACGTGTCCGTGCAAGCCCGCGGGCCTGCCGCAGTGATGCCCGCAATCTCGCGCGGCCTGGCGGAAAGCGTTTCTCCCGAGTTGACCTCGATGGTGTCGGGGCTCACCCCAGCTACCGCGAAGCCGCTCAAGGTAGTCTCGAGCGACGTGGCCGACGTCACAGCGTGGGTCATTGGCGACCGTATGTACGTCCGTTCGCGTGCCAACGTTCTGGCTCCCCCGGTCCCCAAGGACGGCAAGGTCGCCACCGGCGCCGACGGGACAAAGGTGTATGAACTACCACATGCACCAGAGGTCTTGCTGATGCAAGGCGGCTCGGTGGGGCGCCTCAGGCTCGCCGGCTTCCCGCCGCCGACCATGGCCCAGCTGAACGCGAAGTAAGCCCGGAGGAACACATGAGCGACAACATCCCGGAAGACGACCTGTACGGTGACGATGTACCGGCGCAGCGCGTCGGCAACGGCCCGGACGTCAAGGCGCCGGCTAGCAAGCTGGAGAACGTGGCTGCGCTGGGCAAGAACCCCAAGACCTCGCGAGTCATCCTCGCGACGTTGGGAGCCGTGGTGCTTGTCGGCGGCATTGCCGTCGTCGGCATCGTGTCCAAGAACCGCCGTGGGCCCGAGCCCACCCCGGCCGCCATCAGCGGTGCTGCCGTTGGCGCCGCTCCAACCGGCCTGGTCGAGGAATCGAGTGCGGCACTGGCCAATTCGCAACAGTACAAGGACATCGTCGCAGCGGCCGGTCAACAGCGCTCCATGGACGCGCTCGAGAACGGCCAGAGCGCTCAGCCCCTGGCTGCGACCGTGGAGGGCGCGCTCAAGGCGGCTCCCACACCTGCAGAGCAAGCGGCGAGCACCGCTGAAACCGAGCGCCTGCGCCTGCAGGCCGAAGCTGCCGAGCGCGCGCGCAACTTGGCACTCCAGCAACAGCAAACTCAGCAGGTCAGCAGCGGCGCCAACCAACAGCAGCAGGATCAGGTCTACCAGCAGATGATGAGCAACGCGCAGAACGCGATGGTCCAGCTCATGGGCAACCGCACGCGCGGAACGGGCGTTTACTCGATGGTGGACCAAGTGCAAGGTGGCGCAGCAGGTGGCACGCAGCAGACCGCCTATCCGCAAGGCGGGGGGCAGACTGGCGCGGCAAGTGCGCAAGCCACTGCAGCCGCAGCCGCAGCGGCAGCCGCAGCGCCAACGCAGTACACGCTGATTGGTGCGGGGGAGATCCTGTCCGCGCGGATCGACACCGGCGTCAACACCGACATCGGCGGGGACTTCGGCGCGACCCTCCTGACCGGCAAGTACGCCGGCGCCAAGCTCATCGGCAGCGTGCAACGCAAGGGTGAGACGGCCCAGATGAGTGTGCGGATGATGTCGTTGCCGGCCCAGGGCGTGAGCGTTCCAACCGCGGCTGTCATTCTCGACGCCGAGACCTCGGAAGGCGGCACCGCGACCGACGTGGACCGCAAGCTGTTCATCAAGTACGGCGTCAAGCCTGTCGCGGCGGGCTTTGCCGCCGTTGCGGACTACCTGAAGAACTCGGGCACGACTGTCGTGGTGAATGGCGAAACGGTGGCGACCTCGCAACCGGAGCTGACGAACAAGAAGGCAGCTCAGATCATCGGCGGCAGCGCGGCGCAGCAGGTCAACAACGACGCAAACGCACTCGACACGACGCCGACAGTCCGAGTCCGGCGCGGCGCCATCGTTGGCGTCTTCTTCACTCAGGACGTCCTCTACACGCCGAAGAAGTAAGTCGGCAAGCGTCTTCGCCGGAGAACGTCAAGGCTTGCCCTTGACGATTTCTAGCGACCGTGTACACTATATCTAATACGCGGCTACGTACCGCTGGAGATTGAGCCACATGACCACTGCACTCGAAGACTGGGGCAACCAACAACGCACCGACGGCGCCGACAACGCAGGGCACGAGCACGTCGTCGACGAAATCGAAATCACCGGCGCGCACGAACGCGATGAGCGCGCGACGCACGAGGATGACGATGCTACGGCTGCGGACGACGCCGTCGACGATGGCACCGCTGCAGATGCCGAGGTCCTCGCCAAGAAGAAGAAGCAGGGGACCCAAATCATCATGGCTGCTGGCGGCCTGTGCGTCGCACTGGTCATCGGCGTCGTGGGCGTCGGCATCATGAAGCGCAACGCCGACCAGCAGGTCCAACATGTGGAGGTCGCCCAGCAGGCGCCCGAGCAGTACCCCGCGGGCCAGTCGTCCGACCTGCAGGTCGCGCCGGTAGGCGTGTCCGCGAGCGCAACTGCGCCGGCCATCATCATGGAGCGCGCCGAAGGATCGGCTGCCATCGCCCCTGCCGGCGGCCAAGCGCAGGTGGCGCCGCCGACTCCGGACTTCGGTCTGCAGACCGCCGTCGGCGCGCCGGCACCGGTCGTGAGCACCGCTCCTTCGACTCCGGTCATAGTTGCGCCAACGGCCGTCGGACAGGCCCCGGCGCCTGTTCCCGTGCAGTCAGCAGGCAGCCAGAAGACCCAGCAAGCGCTTGCGCTGACTGGCGCGCCCAAGACCGACGTCGCTGCCGGTGAACTCGACAAGCTGCGTGCGGACGTCGCTGCACTACGCGCCGACCTGGCTGAGAAGACCACCACGGTGGATTCGGTGCGCGGCGAAATCAGCGGTCTGCGTGCTCAGTTGAGCTCGAGGCCTGCCGCGCCGAAGCCTGCTGTCGCGAAGGTGGCGCCCAAGCTGGCTCCTGAAGTATCGAAGCCGGCAGCCACGCCCGCAGTGGTCGTCGTCACCGAGACGGTGCAGCCGAACAACAGCCCCTCGGCGACTCCCGCAGCTGCGACGGCCAAGGGCAAGGTTCGCTCGGACTTCCGCATCTATGCCGCGGTCGACGGCCGGTTCTGGGTTGTAGGCCCTGACAACGAGCCTGTGCAGGTCGCAGTCCGCTCTCCGCTGTCCGACGGAACCCGCGTTACGAGCATCGACGTGGAGAAGAACGTCATCTTCACCACCACCGGCGAGATCCGCTGAGCTGAGCGTAGCGGACAGAGCAGATTCGAATGGCCTCCGTCACCGTCAGCACCGACTCGTCATTCAAGGCGTCCTGGGACAGCATCGTCCAAGTGATGAGCAACCTCGGCGCGAGTGCGTCGGACTTCATGCTCATCATCCAGGCATTCGCCTATGTGGCCGGCATCTTCTTCGTGGGCAGGGGAATCATGCTGATGACGAAGATGCAAGGCGGGGGTATGCGCCAGGACAGCCCGCTTTTCGGGTGGTTCTGGAGTATGGCCATCGGCTTCATGATGTTTGCCCTCCCTGAGACCCTGGCTGTGCTGGGTTCCACACTGCTGCCGGATGCGAACACGAGCCCGCTTGCCTACGCGGGCTACATCAACGGCGGCCAGAGCCTTGCGATGGGCAACTGCAAGCTGGGCGGTCTTCGTCCTCTGTTCGTCGTCTTCGGCTTCATCGCCGTGATGCGCGGCTTGTTCGTCTTCCGCGAGGTCGGTATGCACGGGAGCTACGCGAAGGGCAATTCGACCGTGGCTCGCGGATTCATTCTCTGCGTCGCAGGGGTTCTCCTGGTCCACATGCAGGAAACCCTTGCGCTCATCAACCAAATCACCGGCCTCAATCTGGGTGCGGGCCTGTGCTAGTCACAAGCACCCTTTCCTCAACGACTGGAGTCTCAAGACCATGAAGTTTTTCAGCAAGCTCAAGGCCACCGCCCTGTCGGCGGCTCTCCTCGGCGCGTCGACTCTGGCCGCGGCCGGCTCGTTCGACAACGTCAACAGCAACGGCCAGGGCTTCGGCAAGGTCTCGAAGAGCGTCGCATCGTCGCTGGTCGACGGCGCCGCCATGTTCGAGGCGTTCCTGTACCTCGCCGGCATCGTGTTCATCGTCCTGTTCATCCTGACGCTGGTGAAGTGGAAGAAGAGCGAAGGCCGCGAAGGCAGCCCGGGCCTCATCGCCATCTACCTGGTGGCCTCGGTGTTGTGCATCGGAGCCCCGACCCTGATGGGCGGCGGCCTGACGACCCTGTTCGGTACCGGCACGGTTTCGACCGTGAAGGCCCCGTCTGCATCGTTGGTCGGCAACTAAGCGACTGACCCTCGAAGTCGTTGAGGCGCACCGGCGGGGGGACCTGCCGGGCCCCCAAGGTAGACACTTCCACCGATACTCACGAATGCTCAACCTCAGCGTTTCCGCTCAACCGTGCGTACCCGGCAAGGCAGTCGCTGAGCCTGGCGCCAAGCGCCCGCTGCGCTGCGAGACCTGTGGGGCTCCCGGCGGCGCTGGCGGCGTTCTTCTTGAGAAGCACCTGGTTGGCGCGAGCAAGGCAAAATACCTCTGCCCGCTGTGCCACTCGTGCCTTCATCTTGATGTCGCTGGCCGCAACAAGGCCGGTCGCATCATCTGGCTGCCTGAGATCGGCCAAGAGCAACTCAACCTCATGTGCCTGGCGATGTTCGTCGCCTTCGGCAAGGCCGGCGTCTACCGCAAGAACGAAGAGACAAAGGGTGTCATCGACAGCTCGGCTCGGCTGTACAACGCCTTCGAGCGTCGAGCGGAGTCCATCGAACTATTCCTGGGTGGAAGCGCCGTGAAGTCGCTGATGCCTCGGCATAGCCTGTCCAGCCCCACTCACATTGCCAGCCTGCTCGTACGCGCGCAGCGCGAGTCGACGCTCAAGCCGCGCGAGCTCGCCTCTCGCGTCGATGGGATGCGCCTGCTCCCGGCCCCCAAGGCGTTTTCCGGATACATCGACCAGGTCTCCCGAATCGTGACCGGCAAGTTTGCAGTGGCGAGCTGGCCCGCGCGCGTCAACGTCATCCTCGAGGCGCGTGATGCTGCAGCTGTTGGCGACGGCGAGGCGGGTGCGCACTTCGACGCCGAATCGGTCGCCGCATAAGGGTTGGCCATGGGCACGTTGACCACACCCATCGGCTGCGCGTTCCTGAATCAGCCAAGCAGCCTGAACTCCGGAGGTTGGGCGAGCCTGAACGGCGAAGAACCGTTTCGTTTCACGACTCTGGAGACGTTGGCTGCCCGCGGTGAGCTGTGGGTCGTTTCGACTCCGCCGTCCACCTTCCTGACCGATGACGGAAGCAAATACCCCTTTCTGCGAAACAGCGAGTTCCTCGCAACGCCTGTGAATTTCATCGCACAGGAGCTGGGGGTCGGAGGTCACGAGGCGGCGCCCATCGCCGTGCAGCGTGTATCCGAAGTTCTGACCCGAGTTGTCGAAATGGCCGATTCGCTGAGCATGGACGTTCGAACGCGTCTAGTCAGCGGCCAGGTAAGTCTCGTGTCTGTGCTCCAGGCGGCGGTCGCCCCTGCACTGCGTCACGAAGAAATGCCGCAGGACTTGCTGGACGCCATGCCGGCCCTGTTCAAGTCCCCGGCCCCAATCTCAGCGCCGCACGGTCAGGACATCGGCGTGAGAGTGCCAGCCAATCGGATGCGTTTGGCACAGGTTGTGATGCTGTCGGCAGTGCCGGCAGGCTCCTGGACGGAGGTGGACCTATCGTTGTTCCCCAACCCGGCCGGCGCCCTGAGCTGGGCCATCAGCAACCAGCAGCCCGTCATCTGCAACGTAACGGTGCGCGGGCCGCTGCCTAAGGTGAAGGGCACTGCGCCACTCATGCGCAACCTGACGACAGGTGCGACGCGGTGGATGGCCCTTCCCGAAATCATCGCGCTGTCTCGGCTGGTCGAAATGACTCCGAAACGCATCTTCATCGCCAGCGAGTTCGTGCCCGCGCAAGCGTCGCTGCGAGTGCCGCCGCCGGCGTTCTCTCCTGCTGCGGCTGCGTCGATTTCTGCTGGCCTGTTCGCGGAAGCCTACATGCACGCTGCGTGCTCGACCGCAGCACTGCGTCTGGCCGACTATGAGGAGTTCGCCGTGCAGCCCCAGGTCTACAGCGTGCGGGCGGCCTGGCTGACCGCGGTCACGCGTTCTTACATGATGCAAGAGGCCATGGCCCTCGCCGAGGCGAACTTCAACGTCATTGGATTCAGCAATTCGCACGTCTGGGTCGGTGTATCACGGCGAAATTTGCGAGTCCTTCGGAAAGCCATCGCTGCCTCCAGCCTGCTGTCCTACCCAACCTCGCTGCGGTTGCTGGAGGAGAAGTTGGCGCTTCCCAAGGTTGTGGGCGAGGTACCTGCGTTGCAAGGGGAGGGTTGATGGAGGGCATTCCACGCATCAAGGCTGATCCACCAAAGGACGACCGTCAGCGCTTGTTCGACATCTTCTTCGACATCGAGCGCAAGGCGCGCCTGTCGGGCAACGCAATGGTCTTGATGCAGCTCGATCGAATCCCTGGCCTGTTGCTCGGCGCGGTCAACCGCGTATCCGAGGGTGCAGAGGATTCTTCCCTGAGCCAGGCCTTTGCAGCTCTGGAACAAATCCTGAGCAATCTCGAACAGCCGCAAGCGTCCATCGCTGGCTGATCGAGAACCATGAATTGAGATTACGAGGAGCAAGCATGCCCGGTTTCATTGCAGATTTAGTCGAAGGCGTAGCAGACGCTCTGGGATCGGTCTTCAAGACCAACCTGCCAGCCTATTGCGACGTCGAGACGGCGGACACCGACCATGCGCTGGTAACCAAGCGCGGTGCGCTCATCTCTGGCATCCGCATCGACGGAATGCGTTTCGCCGTTGGCCCGGAGGAGTTCGAGCGCACCGTCGATATCGTGACGCGCGCACTGCAGAGCTACCTGGGCTCTTCGGGTCACAGCGTCGACATCTTTGCCTCACGTGACCCTTCGGCTGTCCGCGGGATGCTCGCAGACCTGGCGAGTGGGGTTCGGAAGACCTGCGACGTCATCGGGTTGCAGATGGGAGACGTCATTGCCGCGAACGAGAAGGAAATCGCCAAGCACACAGCTGTAGAGTCCGTGTACCTGGCGCTTTGGTCTCGCTCGAGCTTGCTGAGCAAGCGTGAAGCCAGTGACGGCGCCAAGGATCTCATGGAGGCGGCACGAATGGTGCCGCCCATGGGCAAGCATGTGCAAGACCCCTTCACCACGATTCCTGCGCTGCGTGAGCGCCACGAGGCAACCATTCGCTCCATCTACGAGGACCTGCGAAACGCCGGCGTCATGTGCGAATTGCTGAACGCACACGAGATGCTGCGAGTCGCCCGACTCGAAATCGATCCGGCCTTCACGCCGGCGGACTGGAAGCCGATGCTCATCGGTGACACCATTCCTGGAATCATGTCCCCCATGGCGCTGCGCCGTGAGGAAGCCACCCATTTGGAGTTCTCAGACATCCAGATGCCTTCGGTGGCACGCCAGATGTTTCCTCGTGATGCTTTCCGGCTCGACTCGAAGTATGTCGTCGTTGGGGAGCGTGCATTCGCCCCGGTTTTCGTCGAGATTCCGCCTCGTGAAGTTCTTCCGTTCTCGTCGCTCTTCGACAAGCTGAAATCCGCCCAGATTCCATGGCGGGCAATGTTTCGCATCGACGGCGGCGGCATGAGGTACGTCGGGTCGAAGGAGGCGATGGCTTCTATTCTGGCCATCACGTCAGGCATGAACCGCCGCATCGCCGAGTCCATCAAAGACCTCAAGGCGCTGGAGTCCAAGGGCATGACGAACGTGCGGTTCCGCATGAGCTTTTGCACCTGGGCGCCGGCCGACAACAAGGAGCTGCTGGTGCGGCGCGCGGCTCGTCTGGCTCAGACGCTGTCCGCATGGGGGCAGTGTGAAGTCCGTGAGGTGTCTGGCGACTCGATGCTGGGCATGATGTCCACTGTCCCGTTCGTGACCGAAGAGTGCGCGGCAAACCCCTCAGTTGCGCCGCTCGCCCATGTTGCTCGCATGCTGCCGCTAATGCGTCCGGCGAGCCCGTGGAAGACCGGCTCCATCGTCTTCCGGACCATGGACGGCCGCCTCATGCCGTTCCAGCCGGGCTCGTCGCTGCAGACGACGTGGAACTACATCCTCTTCGGCCGTCCAGGCTTCGGCAAGTCGGTACAGATGCTGAACCTGCTGCTCGGTTCGTGCATGCAGCCGGGCATGAATCGGCTCCCGCGCATCGGCATCGTCGACATCGGCCCGAGCTCCCAGTATTTCGTCGGGATGCTGCGCGACTCCTTGCCAAAGGCGCAGCGCCACCAGGCGCAGGGGTTCAAGCTCAAGATGAGCACGGAATACGCAATCAATCCCTTTGACACCCCGCTGGGCTGCCGCTTCCCGACGCCTGAGCATAAGGCTTTCATCGTCAACATCCTGACGCAGGTTGCTACGCCCGCTGAGGCCGCCAAGCCTTACGAGCGCATCTCGGAGTTGGTGTCGAAGGTGGTCGACGACGTGTACACGCAGTTTGCGGACGACGGCGCCCATTCCAACCCAAAGCGCTACAGCGCCGCGACAGAGCCGGCAGTGGATAAGCTGCTCGAGCACCACTCCTTCCCAATCGACCGCACGACGGCCTGGTGGCACGTGGTGGACTTCCTGTTCTCGAAGGGTCACTCACATGAAGCGACCCTGGCGCAGCGGTATGCCGTCCCCAAGTTGTCCGACTGCAGCGCGCTGTCGCCCCAGGTTGTCGACCTGTACGGCGACATCAATGTCGAGTCCGGCCAGACCCTGACGGATGCGTTCATGAGTCTCGTTTCATCGGCCCTGCGTGACTACCCCAACCTGTCGGCCCAGACACGGTTCGATATCGGCGAAGTCCGTGTCGCGGCCATCAACCTGGAAGAGGTTGCCAAGTCGGGCTCGAATGCTGCAAATCGCCAGACGGCCGTGATGTACCTGCTCGCTTCGTATGCGCTGACCAAAGACTACCGACTGGACGGGGACACGGTCAAGGCGATGAACATGCCTTCGATGTACTTCGACTACCACATGAAACGGGTTCGTGAAACGAAGGAGGAGCTCAAGTGGATTGCTTACGATGAGTTCCACCGCACTTCGTCGAGTCCTGCCGTGCAAGCGTCGGTCTTGGTCGACATGCGCGAGGGCCGGAAGTACAACATCGGCGTCGTGCTGTCCTCGCAGGGCGCTGACGACTTCCCGCCAGCGATGCGGGAGTTCGCAACGGGCACGTTCATCGTGGACGCCGGCAGCGAAAAGAACGCTGCCGCGCTGCAGCAGTTCTTCGGCTTCAACGACACTGCCAGGCACCTGCTGACCCAGTACGTGAACGGTCCGAAGAGTTCCGGCGCCCCTCTGCTGGCCAACATCACGACCAAGCAGGGGCAGTACACGCAGCTCCTGGTTTCCACGCTGGGCCTGGAGACGCGCTGGGCGCTTTCGACGACCTCGGAAGACGTGATGGTGCGAGAGGCGGTCTGCGCAAGGCTTGGCGCGGCGGAAGGGCGTGTGGCCCTGTCGGCCATCTACCCCGATGGTGCAAAGGGCGCTGTGGAGCGCCTGCGCGAAGAGGGGAAAACCAACGCGGTCGACCTCGTCGCCCAGGAAACGCTGGACCGCTGGTCCGCGCGACGCGCCGCGGCAGCCGCCGCAAACGCGGCCGCAACCGGGAAGAGAGTGCCGGCGCACTAAGATACGAAGGGCCCGTGAGGCCTCCTCTTTGACCGCACGCAGCACATACGATATAATAAACACCGTTGCACTGGGTGACCGAAATTCGCGCGTGGATACGGTCCGCCCGTAGCCATGAATTCGACTAGGAGAACGACCCATGCAAGGCCACCAGCAGACCGTCGAGGCCGCAGCCGGCGAGACCCCAGCGCAGGAGCGCCCTGAATCGCAGCGCGTGCAGATGAGCCGCGCGGAGCTGGAGCTGTACCTGCGTGACGGGCGGCCGACCGGGCTGCTTCTTCGCTCGGTTGCGCTGCTCAAGGGAATGACCGTGGCATCCGTCGCGCAGGCGTCGGGCATCCCGGCGAATCTCGTGGAATCCATCTTCAACGACCGCGGCATCGGCTCCATCAAGAAAGGGGCCATCAAGCGCGTGGCGACGGTGCTGGGCATCGACCTGAGTGTCATGAAGTTCGCCTCGGGTCAGGTTCACGTTTTCAACCTGGCGCAGCTCCCCGGCCGTATCGGGAGCAAGGGAGCCTACCAAGCGGTTCGCGCGGTTGGCCTTCTGGCGCGCGCGGCCTACGTTGGCGAACTCAAGGTCGGAGCTGGCCTGCAGTCGCTGATGTGGCGCGGGCGCATGCACGTCGTGCAAAGCGAGACCTTCCGGGCCTTGTTCATCGGCTCTGCGACCAAGAAGTTCGACATCAGCTTCCTACCGTCGGCCGACTGGGTCTGCGGCAATCGGGCCGATTCTGTGGTTGCCATCGAGAACGCTGAGCTGTCCAAGCTCCTGATGGCGCGGGACCTGACGGAGGGCGAGTTCGACGAACTGTTCCAAGGTGCGCGAGCCCTTACCTGGGACGATGTCCGTGTTGCGTCCAGGGTGAACGGGGTCAGCAAGACCGACCTGCTGAAATTCATCGAGTCGCGTGCCAAGGAACTGGACGAGACCGAAGACGACCAGGCGCGCCTCGCCGCCATGGAGGGTCGGCCGTTCCTGTCGCTGGTGCATGATGGCCAGCGACAGGCTGTGAACGCCTGATTCGGACGGCCGCATGACCCAGCTTGAGAAAGCGCCAGGAAGCGAAACGCATTCGCTGTCGACGACCTTCGTCAGACTGCTCGTGAAGGCCGGCGCGCAGCAGCGCAGCGCCAAGCTTTTCGTCGAGCTTCGTGGCTTGGCGGGGGAGCAGCCGCGCTCGCTTCGCAGCGTTGCGCGCGAGTTGTCGGCGGAGCGTATCCGCCAGTTGATGAGCGAGCTGGAGAAGGGCGCGTTGCAGGCTCTTGTCGCAGACAAGGGTGAAGGTTCGGTTCAGCTGCGCGGCGACTTGGCCTCTGCCTTGCGCCGCATCGAGGGGCACGCCCCCGGCTCGGACGAAGACATCCGCAATGCCCTTGCCGCCGAGTTTGAGCCTCTCGACACCGCGCCCGCGAGCATCATCAGGATGGCAGACATCCTCGGTGTGCACCACAGACTACGCCTGACGACCTGGACCGAGCGCGTCAAGTTTGCCGATGCGGAACGAACTCAACTGGCATCGGTCGACTCAGGTCATCGCCGAGAGTCCGTGTGCGGCATCGTGCCGGACGACATGCCGGAGCTCTTCGAGAACTTCATCAACTTCGCTCGGAAGTGTTCACGCGGCGCCGGTGTGGTGGCCGCCGGGCAGTTGGCCAATCGCTACGGCGTCGACCGCGGCGTTGCGATCGCGCCGAACGAGGCTGTGGCGTTCCTGCGCCCGTTTGCTGTGCACCTGGGCCGCCACGATGGCGACGACTGGTTCGCATTCTTCAACTCAGCGAACGACTTCATCCGCAAGGCGACGACACGGGTGGGGCTCTTCGGCCACGGCTCGTTCGAGAAGATTCGCCAGTTTCATCAGCGGTTTAATCGGTCGCTCTACGCCGACGAGGAAACCGTCATCCCTGATTCGGCACTCAAGGCGGCGCTCGAGCTGGCCGGTTACAACCTAGTGGGCGACAAAATCACGCCGATGCGCCCTCTGAAGGGCCAGACTGGACGCGGCATCAGCGACATCCAGGCCCAGATGGTCAAGGTGTTCCGCGAGACGCTCGAGCGCACGCCGGGCCGCAAGTCCGTGCGGCGCGCGGAGTTGGTCGACGCCATGCTCAAAGCTGGCATCCGGGAGTCAACCGCCAGGGTGTATCTAGGCAATCAAGGACTGTTCGAGTGCAAGGGTGGTTTGTGCCGCCTCGCTGACCGGCAGGCCACCGCCGAAGACATAGCCGAGGTGGCCATACGAGGCCGAGGCCGCGGCCGGCCGGCAGGGTCCGGCAAAGCGAAATCAGGCGTCCCTAACACCCCGGTAGGTCTGATCGCCGGCGCCAGCTACCCTGCCGAAGCATGAGGCTGTAACGAAGCGGGCGACGTTGACGGGAAGGTTTGGGGCTTCTTGGTTGTCGCGCACATGCACGGATGATATACTCCACGCGAGTCACTATGTAGGGCAATCTATTGCCGCTGGCGGGCGCAACGCCTGGCCATCTTGTTTTTTCGTGAACGAGAGAGACGGCATGTCCTCCCAGAAGTCAGTATCCGGCCAAGCTGCCGCGCCGCAGCTTTCGGCTGTTGCATCCAAGATTGCCCAGGCCCGCGCGAGGAATCGTGTCGGTGGGGCGTCGCCTGTTGTGCCGGCTCCAGCTCCGGCTCCAGTTGCTGCGCCTGCCGCGGCTCCTGCGGTAGGTTCTTCAGCTCGTGCTGCGGCGCTTACTGGCCCCGGCGTCACGAAGCTGTTTGGTCGTTCCGAAAAGCCTGCAGCGCTGCCCCCAGTTGCGACGAAGGGTCTCGCTGTGCCTGGAAGTGTTCAGGTTGCAGGGAAGATTGTTCGCGTTCTCTTTGGCGACGCGCAGAGCGGCAAGGCCATGCTGCTGGTCCAAGGCGGCACTGGGCCCGCGTTCAAGTTGCAGGGCGCTCTGACGTTTGAACCAGAGGTCGGCAAGCGAGTCTCGGCGGTCGCGCTACCTGAGGACCATCCGAAGTGGGGCCGCCAGTACAACTCGGAGCTCATCCTCGAGGAGCTTCCCGTCGACCGAATCGGCGCCGTGGCCTACATGTCCAGGGTGCTGGACGGTGTCGGCAAGGGCACTGCCGGGAAAATCTACGACGCCTTCGGTGAGAGCGTCTACGAGGTCATTCAGAACGAGCCGCGCCGCCTGCTGGGAATCGGCGGCATCAACGAGGTCAAGCTCAAGAGAGTTGTCGACTCCTGGAATGAGGATGCTGCGGTTCGCAATATCTGGACCTTCCTTGGGCGCCATGGCGTCAGCGGCGCCGTTGCGGCCCGCATCTACAGCCGCTTCGGAGCTCGCTCGATGCAAGTCGCCAAGGAGACGCCGTACCAGTTGACGACGGTCGAGGGTGTCGGATTCCTGGCCGCAGACCGAATCGCCGCAGAGTGCGGCATTCAATCCGACTCCGGCGCACGCATCGCGGGTGCACTCGAGTACGCACTCGAGTACGCGGCTCAGCAAGGGAACACATCGAAGCCGGTGACCGAGATGGTCGCCGAGGTACAGAGGCTCACGGGCCTGGACGGGCAAGACAAGGTGGATCTCATCGAGGCCATCATTTCTGACCGTGTCAAGCAGGGGCACCTCGTTGCCCGGACTCTTGACGGCAAGGTCTGCCTCGCCCCTGCGTCGCTGGCCGAGTCCGAGTCGGCGATTGCCCAGAGCATCAAGCGCCTGGTCGAGTCCGGCGGTGCCGACGAAGGTCTGGCCGCCAAGGCGCGCGCCAAGGCCGAGCGTCTGAACGACGCGGACCAGGCGGACGCCGTGGCGAACGTCTTCGCGTGCCCGGTGTCGGTAATCACAGGGCGGCCTGGCTGCGGCAAGACTACCGTCATCAAAGTCATCACCGAAGTCGCCAAGGAGGCGGGCCTCACTGTCGTAATGGCGGCGCCGACCGGCAAGGCCGCGCGCCGCATGACCGAGGCGACGGGTGAGGCCGCCGCCACAGTGCACTCAGTGCTGCGGCCGGAGCAGGGTGGGGGGATGGATTCGTTCCAGCACGACGCCAACAACCCGCTGACGGGCGACATTTTCGTCATCGACGAGGGCTCGATGATGGACACGCCCATCACTCGGGCGTACCTCGACGCCATTCCTTCTGGGGCGCGCGTCGTCAAGGTTGGCGACTTCGAACAGCTGCCGTCGGTCGGTGTCGGCAACGTGCTGCGCGACATCATCGCCTCGGGCAAGGTGCCAGTGGCCAGGCTGCAGACCATCCACCGGACTGCGCTGAATTCCGACATCGTCGTCAACGCCCACCGTGTCATCAAGGGCGAGACGTCCGCGGTAGATCTCAAGGGCAAGAAGGACTTCAAGTTCTTCTCTGCCATCGACGACCAAGCCATCCAGGATGCAACCTTGAAACGCTACCTGGAGATGGTGCAGAAGTACGGCGTTGACGGCGTGCAGGTGCTGTGCGCGCGCCGCGGTACCGGTGTCGGCGTTGACGCCATGAATGCGCTGATTCGGCCCGCGATCAATCCGGCCAGCCCGGAGAAGCCTGAGCTGGAGCACCGCGGGCAGGTGTTTCGGCTAGGCGACCGCGTCATGCGCACGTCAAACAGCAAGAACCTGGCCGTCTCGAACGGCGAGGTGGGCGTCATCAACTGGCTCGACCCCGACGCCAAGCGCATGAAGGTCAACTTCGGCGACCGCGAGGTGGTTCACGAAGGCAAGGAGCTGATTGCCCTGCAACTGGCCTACGCCACCACGATCCACAAGTCGCAGGGTAGCGAGTACGCCGGCGTCATCACCCTGGTTCCCGGTACGCACAAGTTCATGCTGAACCGCAACCTCATCTACACGGCGATGACGCGAGGCAAGAAGGAGTCGGACATCGTCGGCGACCCGGCAGTGCTGCGCTCCGCAATCGCCAAGCTCGGGTCCAAGCGGTGTACCGGCCTAGCCGAGGAAGTCCGTGCCGCCTTCGGCGACCCGGCACCCACGGCGACGCTCTTCTCGGCAACCCCGACCCGCACGCAGGTCCACACCCGGGCCCGCACCGCCCCCGTCCAGGCCAGCTTGCTTGTTTCGCAGGCCGCCACCACACAGCGCGCGCCGCTGTTCCGCCGCGCGCGTCCCTGAGCGAGAGCACGTCATGCACAAGAAGCAATTCGATGCCCCCCTGTACCTCATCGACCTGAACATCGACGGGAACCGGGCCTACTACGGAACTCGCACCAAGCAGCTTGAGAAGGTCGTCAGCGGGGTGTACATCAACACCTCGCTCTCCCCCACGGAGCGCCGTGAAGTGCTGGAGCGAAATGCAGCACGCATTGCTTCGCGCGCATACTCCGGCGCCATCCTGGCCGGCTCGAGCGCCTACCACCGCGGTTCCGTTGAGGGCCACGTGCTGCTGGCCACGCCGTGGGGCGGAAAGCAAGTCGACATCGGCGGCGTATTCACCATCTACTTCACCCGAAGCCAGGTCGATGTCGGGATGAACCGCGAGGTGGAGCACGTCACCATCGAGGACGACTTCGGACCTTACTCCGTCAAGCGCATGGCTGACGAGATGCTCATCATCAAGAACTTCCAGCCTCAGCGCGGTCGGCCGCAAGCGACCTACCTGAACGTGACGGACCTGGCGGCGGTCGTGGAGCGCTCCATGCGAGTCATGGGCGGCCGCGACCAGCTGATGGCGCGCCTCAAGGGGCTCATCAACCACCACGGGTTGGGCGCCTACCAAGATGCCATCGAGAGCTTCGTCCAGCGGGTGGGTGGCTACAGCCAGAGCGTGCGCCCGTTGAAGTCGTTCGAGGTTTACTGGCACCAGACGCCGGTGGCGACCTTGTCGCACGATGGGCACATCTGGTCCTTCGACTACAAGCGAAGCATTGCGCTGCAGTTGTCGGTGCGCGAGCGGCCGGGCAAGCGCTCAGCGCCGTCGTTCCTCGGCTCGATTCTTCCGGAGGTCGGCCCGCAGGGGGACGGGACCATGGAAGAGAAGCTCGACAGCTTCAGCTGTGGCAGCCGGTACATCTCGAACATCACGGTTCACCCCACGGGTACCACCGATCCGGACATCATCATCGACCGACTCGATGGTGAGCTCAAGGAGTACACGACTCCGCGTCTGGAGTTTGCTGGGCGCCTCGACCATCACCTCAGCAGCTCGGCGGCCGACGAGGCACTCCTGACCGAGATGCAGGACAACCCTGGCATGCCGCGCATTTCTGGCATGCAGGTGAAGCTGGCGACGCACTTGGACTCCAAGGGGGAGCTCTCGGCGGCGCTCGGTCGCTCGTTTACGCACATCCTGAAGGTTCCTGGCGGTGGCGCCAGCTTCTCGACGCTCGGCTCCATGGAGTGGTTCTCGCTCACGGTGGCCAAGATGTCCGGCTTGAACACGGAGCACTTCGCGCTCGTGGACTTCGGGGGGCGGGGACCGGGCCTGTTGGTGGAGCGCTTCGACGTCCGTCGCGACCTGAATGACACGCGGATGATCCTCACGGAGGACTTCTGGTCTGTCGCCGGCATGACCGACAACAAGCAGAAGTACACCGGTGAGCTGATGGATGTTGCTGATGCGCTGCTCAAGCACTCGAGTGACGCGCAGGTCGACGGGCGACACCTGCTGGCGCAGTCCATCTTCTCGTGGCTGACTTGGAATGGCGACATGCACCTGAAGAACCTGCTGCTGCTGAAGGAGACCCGCGACCCTCGCAAGGGCTTCGACAGCATTCGCCTGTCGCCGGTCTACGACATGCTGTGCACGCAGGTCTATCCGCATGACGCAAAGAGCTCGGCCATCGGCCTATGCGGAAGCCGGAACCACACCCTGGCCGGCTTCCGCGCGCTGGGCAAGAAGTTCGGGATCGCTGCATCTGAGGTCGACGCCATGGCTGACTTTCTCGCTGCTTCCATCCCGATGTGGGCTCGCACGGTGTCCGCGAATCTGCCGGCCGCCATCCGCAACCACGAGTTGTCCGTGTCACACATCGAGAGAGCGAAGTCTCTGTTTGACATCCGCTGCATGATGATGGTTGCGGAGCTTGAGGGCGCCAAGAAGCGGCGTGGCAAGTCGGCCGACCAGGAGGCGCCGGAGCGGGTGGAGTCATTCTCAGCCGAAGACATGACCGGCATCGCTGAGCACGTGGAGGCCGAGCGCAGGCGTTCCTGGGCACCGATTGGTGCCCAAGCCGCGGCCGCCGCTGCGCCTCGCAGGAAGCCCTGAGTCGATAGGGCCGCCCGGCAAGGGACGGCCCCGCGTTTAGCCCTTCTTTGAGCCCGACGAAGGACCCTGCAGGCTCGGTACGACGTTGATGCCGATCTTGCGGGATTCGTATCCGCGCACCTTGCGCACACGGGCAATCTCCGCGGCTACGGGCTTCGGCCCCAAGGAGCCGGTAGCCGTGATGCTGCGACCATAGTGCTTGGCCGCCGTCTTCGTGGTTCGGTGCCCCAGCAGCGCGGCGACAGCTTCAGCATCGAGCTGTTGCTTGGCCTCAGCGGAAAACCGATGTCTAGAGCTGTAAAGCTGCACCCAGCGCTTGTCGTCCTTGCTGTGCAGCTGGCGATTGATGCGGTAGAGGAGCTTGACGCACGCCCCGTACTTGCGTTTGTATTCGCCGCGCGACGTGATGTCTCTCATCGTCGTGGCGAACTGCCCTACCGCCCTGACCAGGTCCATGGAAAGCCTGGACAAATTGAGGTGACGCAGCTCACCGTGTGACCGCCCGTTGGTGACCTTGGAGTTGTGAATCCGCAGGTAGGGCAGGGTAGTGCCCGACTCGTGTTCATCATCCCCCACCGACTCGGCGGTCGCGTAAACCAAGGTGGCCTGCCCCCACTCGTGTGGGCGGAGTCCGACTTCGGCGCCGAGAAGCAGCCAGGTTGACAGCAGCGGGGCGTACTGGCTCTCTGAGGACTGGACACGCTTGATGACGGCGTGCAGGTCGGCCCGCGTCACCGTCTTAGCTCGACGCCCCGAGGTTCGGCGCGTCTTCTTGGCGCAAGGGCCCTGATGCCCATCTCGAAGCAGAGCAACGGCCTCCATGGCGTCGGGCGTTCCCATCGCCTGAAATCTAAACATGAGCGCGGCCTTGAACTGGCGCCAGGTGGACTTCGCCCACTCCTCGCGGCGTTCAAGGGCATGCGCGGCAACGACCGCCGGACTTGGGTTGTCGATTGACAGGTACTTGGCCGTGAACGTCTCGAAGGCCAGCGCGCGACGCAGGTAGTTCGCTTCTGTCTCGGGCGTGCGCGTGGAAGCCTCGCCGGGAGCCGGGGCGGAGGTCATTTGCAGAGGGCGCTTAGCCGGTCCTTCGGGTTGACGGTATTGTGTATATAGTATATCATTCGCGCGTTCCACAAGCAACAATGATCCCCTCACGGGTCGCTCCTCTACGAGAGCGGCCCCTCTTGAACACCAGTTGATGCTCAGTTGATGCTCAGGTGATGTTTGCTTGATGGCGACTTGGGCATCAACTGAGCACCATGTGGACATCAAGCTCAAACCGGCACGTTGTCAGACGTCGAAGAGTTTGATACACTGTATATGATATCTTAAACACCATCGCCCCCGCGACGGCACCAGGATTCCAGTCAATGCAACGTCACTTCGCCCTCATCACCATCGCGGCCGCGGCCGCTCTGGCGGGATGCGCAACGACATCGGCGCCATCGCTCATCGAGCGCGACCCTGTCGACGGCTTGATTGCGCAGAACGCAGCGTCGGCTACCCAAGCGCTTCGTGAGCTGTCTGAGGCGGCAGGCAACTCTCGCGTCGTCGCAACCTCCAAGGCGCCGGCAAGGCCGCTCGCGCAGCCTGCCGTCCAGGCGCCCCTTCCCCAGCCTATCCAGGAAGTCTCGCCCCCAGCGGAATCACGCGCGCCGGCGAACAGCATCGCATCGCGCCGCGCCAGCATTGCCGTGGAGGTCGACGCGCCCCCACCCACAACGGTCATCCCGAGCTCCTCTGGGGTCGTCGCGTCGGGCGGCTTGCTTTCGGCGCCCCCTGCCGGCCTCGAGCGCCTCATCACCGTGCGCTGGACTGGCGAGCTCGAGGAGCTGCTGGTACGGGTGGCGCAGGAAAGTGGCTGGAAGCTTGGCGATCGCACCGGGCTGCGCGTGGCGCCGGTCATTATCAGCCTCAGTGCCGAGAACCGTTCCGTGTTCGATGTCCTGCGCGACATCGGCGCCATTGCAGGCACGTCGGCCGACATCCTTGTGTCGGCGCCGACGAAGACCATCTCGGTCCGCTACCCGCAGCGTTGAGACCTGCACCCATGCTGTCAGCCGTCTTTCGCTCCATCACCGTCATCGCTGTCGCGTGCGCGATGAGCGCAGCCGCTCTCGCACAAGCCACGGCGGCGAAGGCTCCTCCCACGCTGGACGAGCTGCTCAAGCAGAACCCGGCGTCGCCGGACAGCGCCGGTATCCCGTCGATTCGCTTCAACGCCATCCGCGAAACTGCGCTCACATTCGGCGCCCAAGCTGGTCTTGCTCGTCGCACCTACGACAACCTCCAGCGTCTGGAGAAGCAGGCGCAGAGCCTGGACGTCATCTACAGCTTCCAGGCCTTGATGGTCGAAGGAAACGTGGTGCCGCCGGTGCTGACCGAGACCACGGATGTCTACGACCAGTCGGCCGACGACCTGCTGCGCGTCATCGGCAAGGTCTACCGCATCGACCAACAGGCGCGCTTCACGTACACGCCACCTACCTGGCGTGCGTACCTCATGATGGGCTACGACTTCGACAAGAATGTCGTGGCCGCGGTCGCTCCGCAGACGGAAGAGGAGCGCAAGCTCTGGAAGCAGGGGGCCGAAGAAGGCTTCGCACTGGGCGTTGCCCAGGCCGATGCCATCCTGAAGGAGAACTTCGCGCGCCTGCAACGGGACTTCCTGGGCATGGTGAAGTACCACCAGATGTTCGAAGCCGGCATGGTGACCAAGCCGTTCGTCGCGTCGACGTCGAAGGGTGTGATTCGAGCCGAGGACGGTTCGATGCACGTCGGGGAGGTTTTCCTGCGCATCACCGCAGCGCCGGACTTCGTCAGCGAGCCGGGCAAGTGGAAGACAGGTCCGCGCGGGCTGGCGGCTGACCGGCTGAAGAGCGCTGCCGACCCAGAGTTGGCGGAGCGGATGCTGCAGGACGCGAAGGCGGCCGGCATCGTGAAGGAAAAGGGTCGTTGACCATGGGCGCGCAGAACGACGCGCTGCACTTGGTGCGGCCTATGAGCCTGACCGACCAGTTTCCCGGCTGGGAAGACGAGTACGGCCTTCCTGGCGAGCCGCGTTCGTTCACGAAAGAGTCGTTCGACGAGTTGCTTGTGCACGCTACTCGCAAGGGCGCCTCGGACATCACGCTGCAGACGGAAGAGCCTGTGTATGCCTACATTGAGGGCCGCAACCTGCGCATCACCAAGCGCGCTCTGAGCAGCCACGAAATCGAGACCATCACGAACCACATCTACGGCTCGAACGGGGTTTCTCGCATCCGCGGCGGCGAAGACATCGACACTCGCTACCCCGTCGTTCGCCGCGCTCCCAACGAAGCGGGCAGCATGGTGGTGGTCGAGAAGCTGGGCTTTCGCGTCAACATCACCGGGTGCTGGGCTCGCGGCGACGACAACGGGATGCAGATTACCTGCCGCACCATCAAGGCCAGCCCGCCCCGCCTTGGCGAAATGAAGGTCGAGGAAGGAATCATCGAGCACTTCTTCCCTGAGCAAGGCCTGGTCTGCGTGTGCGGACCGACCGGCTCGGGTAAGTCGACGCTGCTGGCCGGCGCAATGCGCGAAGTCATCGAGCAACCGGATTCGCACAAGAAAATCATCACCCTCGAGGCGCCCATCGAGTACACGTACGACGACATCGACCGCGCCTCCGCGCTGGTGAGCCAACATGAGGTGCCACGTCATCTGAAGTCGTTCGCTCGTGGCGTGCGCAACACGCTTCGTCGTGCCCCGAAGATCATCCTTGTGGGCGAGTCGAGAGACGGTGAGACGGTTGAAGCCTCACTGGAGGCGTCTCAAACGGGGCATACCGTCTACACCACCGTTCACTCCAGCTCCGTCGCGAACACCATCGCCCGCATGGCGAACATGTTCCCGCCGAACGAGCGCATGACCAAGGTGTTTGAGCTGGTCGAGTCGCTGCGAATGGTGGTTGTTCAGCGCCTGGTGCGTAAGGTGGACGGCACCGGTCGGGTGGCGCTTCGCGAGTTCCTCGCCTTCGACCAGGCCGTACGTGACCAGCTGCGTGTCGTCACCTCGCTGCGCGAGGCCGAGCACACCCTCGCAAAGCTGGTTGAAAAGCGCGGCCAGACCATGTTGAGCGCTGCTCAGCGCGCCTTCGACGCCGGACTCATCAGCCCGGACACGATGGCCATCTTCGAGCGCGAGTCCAAGTCCAGCCTCATTGAGGACCTGGGCATGAACTTCAACTGAGGTACGAGTCATGAAGGGCATCGAAATCTTTGACGGCTTCTGGCGTGATTCCGCACGAGCAGTCCGCCTCGCGTTCATGAGCGCGTACGTGGCAGTGCCGCTGATGGTCTTCCTCCTACACATCAGGTGGTGGACCTTCGTGGTACTGGTCGTAACCATCATCGTGATGACCGTCATCGAGCGCTTCGGCTACACGCCGCCGGTGGCCCTGCTGGCACTGCGCGCCTGGGTTGCCGGCAAGCTCGTGAAGCGTCGCCGCTCCATGTTCAGCAAGCGGCTGGACAACTAGCGTGCGATGGTGTATCTAATATAGTCTGTACGGCTATCAACGAATCCACTTTGGAGAATACATATGGCCAAGAAGCCCGACACCACCACCGCCGGCGCGCCCATCTTCGTTGGCGTGGATGACGGTTTTGCCTGCACCGACATCGTTGTAATGGAGGGCGGCAAGGTGACCAAGACGCTCGCCATCGCCAGCCGCGCCCGCTCGGGCGTGCATGGCACCACCGTCATCGGCGGCGAGGCGGACGGCATCGTCCCCTGCTACGAGACCGAGGGTGTGCAGTTCACTGTCGGCGAACTGGCCGACGCGGAATCGGCGCGCTTCAACGAGTACCCGTTCTCGGCGATGAACCGCGCCATCGTGAGCCACGCGCTGCGTGTGGCCGGCCTGGGCGGCCGCGAGGTGCACATCGCAACCGGCCTGCCGTTGTCTACCTTTTACAAAGGCGACAAGCCCAATGCAGAGGTCATCGAGCGCAAGCACAAGTCCATCACGACGCCGGTGAAGGCGATGGACGACGCCGCGATGCCCATCATCGTGCGTCACCAAGTCTTCCCGGAGGGCCTGGCAGCCTGGGTGGACTACGCCGTGGGTGACGACGGCAAGATGCGCGCTGATGCCGACGAAACCGTGGGCGTCATCGACATCGGCGGCCGAACCACCGACGTGGCAGTCGTGCTTCCTGGGCGCCGAATCGACCATGCGCGTTGCGGCTCGGCCGACATCGGCGCCCTGAACGTCGTCGAGGCGGTCCGGCTCGCGCTGCAGCAGAGCACCGGCTACGACCTCGGCGGCGCGGTCGTGGAGAAGGCCCTGCGCACTCGGCAGCTGAGGATGTTCGGCAAGGTCCGTGACATCGGCGCCGAAATTGACGCCGCCATCGCGCAGTCGACCGACGCCGTCCTTCGTGAAGTCAACCGTCGCCTGGGTGACGGTGTCGACATCGACCGCATCCTGCTGGTGGGTGGCGGCGCCTACCTGTTCAAGGAAGTGGTCAAGCGCTACCCGAACGTGACCATCCCGGATAACCCGGAATTCGCCAACGCCCGCGGCTTCGCGAAGTACCTTTCCATCTGAGGGGTTCGCCGATGGAAACCCGTGTGAAACCTATCCCGCTGCGACTGAACCCGGACATCGAGTTCGAGGCCGCTTTGCGGGAGCAGTACGACGCGCGACCGCGGGCGCGCCGTCAGGAGTTCCTGCGCCAGATTCTCCGTCTGGGCTGGGACGCTTGGTTGCAGGGCGCGACCCCGGGTGCAGCTGCGACTGCACCGCGCGTGGCCGTACAGCCGGCCATGCCGGCTGCCGCCCCGGGGGCTGCTGCAGCGTCTGCTGCCGCAACTCCTGCACGTGTTGGCGCGCCAGCCCCTGCCGCTGAACCCATCGGCGAAAGCTCGAAGGCCCTGAGAGGTTTCTTCGGCGAAGCCCAACAGTGAATCGAACCCTTGCACCAACCATGACGACCAACCACATCAAATTCAGTGTCGCGGCGGCTCTCGCTTCGATGGTCTCGTTCGTACACGCCGGCTTCCTGTTCGAGACGGCGCCGGCTCCCGCGCCTGTAGCGGTCGCGCCGGCTGCGCGCGTGGTGTCTGGTGTTGCGACGGTCGTCGCGCACTCGGGCGCCCGTAACGTCGACACGTCCGCACGGCTTGACCGCGTGGCAAAGATGAATCGGCAGCGCATCGACCTCGAGTCCCGCCTGAGCTCGCGCATCACGCAGAGCGGAGAGACTCCGGCCGAGCTCGGCATCATCCGTGGCATGGGCCGAGACGTCACCTTCGAGGACGCCCTGCGGCAAATCCTGCCGGCCGGCTGGAGCGCCTACTCCGACCAGGACCTTCCCCTCGAGTCCAAGGTCAACTGGTCGGGCAACCGGACCTGGCCGATGGTGCTGAATGCGCTACTGGCCGAGCGCGACATGCGAGCGCACGTGGACTGGAAAAACACGGAAGTCATGTTCTTCGTGCCGGCCGCCAAGGACGAGTTGACAAAGCCTGTCGTCGGCGCCCCAGGCGTTGAAGTCCGTGCCGCTGACGCTGCAACCAGCGCGCCGGTGCCGGCGGTCGCCGCGGCTGCAGCCCCTGCGCCAGAGACCGTCGTCGCCAAGGCGCCGAAGGTTGAGATCAAGGAGGTGATCTGGACCCTTGCGCCCGAGCACACCCTGCGCGAGAACCTGCGCCGCTGGGCCAGCGCAGCCAACTGGAACCTGGTTTGGAATGCCGTGCGCGGCGACAGCGTCATCGACTACCCGGTGGACGCGAAGGTCGAGTTCGCGGGGGAGCTGCTGGGCTCAACCGGCGCGATGGCCAAGGTCATCACCGCCTACCGTGACGCCGACTTCCCGTTGGAGATCGAGTTTTTCCGCGGCAACCGCGTGGTTGAAGTCCGCCTGCACCGCATCCCTGACATCAAGGAGGCGGCCACTGACGCCCCTGCACTGGTGGCGCCGCGAGTCCAGGCTCCTGCGAAGCCGCAGCCGCAACTGCGCCCGGCCACCGTGCAACTGGACTACTGAACCGGTAGCCCACTCAGAAAGTCTCGGAGAACCCATGAAGAACATCCTCATGACGTCGCTGGCATTGGCCGCGGCCCTGACCCTCGGCGGCTGCGCCGTAGTCGACCACACCATCGCCAAGCACGAGGCTCAGAAGCAGACGTCGGATGTCGATGCGCGCTTCGATGCCGCCATGCAGACGCCAACCAGCGCCCGCGTGCGAGACAACGACGGCATCTGGGTGAACAAGCGCTCGGTGAGCCTCAAGGAAGAACAGCTGCCGGCCATCTTCAAGGCGCCGATGACCGTGGGCTTCGAGAACCGGGCCAGCCTGCGTGACGTCGCCAACATGGTGTCGCGCGAGACCGGTCTGCGCTTCTCCTTTTCGCCTGACGTCCTGAGGGAGGCGGAGGCCCTGACGCTGAACGCTGGCTTCCGCAGCGAGGGGGACCTGCGCGCGCTGATGAACCAGCTCACTGCGCAAGCGAACATGAGCTGGAAGTACCGCGGCGGCAGCGTCGAGGTCTTCCGCTTCGACACACAGGTCTTCCAAATCGCCGTACTGCCCGGCTCGACCGACGTGGGCTCCGTTGTCGGCAACCGAAACACCTCCGGTGGCAACAGCGGCTCGGCATCGACCAACTCCGGCCAGGACGTCAAGTACGCCGTCAGGCTCGAATTCTGGAAGGGCCTGGCAAATGACCTGAAGAACCTGGTGTCTCGCGACGGCAAGGATGCTTCGTTCACGGTGTCCGAGACCACGAACACCATCACTGTGACTGGCACTCCGCCGACGCTGGCCGCGGTCGAAAGCTACGTGAAGGACATCAACGCGTCCCGCACACGCCAAGTGGCGGTCGAGGTTCGCGCCTACACCATCGACGCGTCGAGCGGCCGCGACTTCGGTCTGCAGTGGGACTTGGCGTACTCGCAGCTGTCCAAGGACTTCGGCGTGACGTCGACCATGCCGCAACCGACAAACACCGCGCTGGGTACGCTGAGCGCCATCCTGGGCGCTAGCTCGACGAGTCGATTTGCAGGCACCAAGCTGATGTTGAACGCGCTGAGCACGCTGGGCAACACCAACCTGGCCGTCGAGAGCACGCAGATGGTCCTGTCGGGTGAAGCGGTGCCGGTGAACAGCATGCGCGAGGTGAACTATCTCAGCGAGGTCACGACCAACGCCGTGGCGAACGCCGGCACGTCGACGTCGCTGAAGCAGTCGACCGTTTCCGAGGGCTTCTCGATGACTGTGCTGCCGGTGGTCCTGAACGGCGACACCGTACTGGTCAAAGGCATGCTGGACATCTCGAGCATCGACCGCATCGACACGGTTTCCTCGGGTGGCCAGACCATTGCGACGCCGCAGCGATCGACGCGCGCCCTGCCGATGACGGTCTACCTGAAGTCCGGCGAGACGTATGTCTACGGTCTGCGCGAGGCCCTGGGCAGCTTCAACGACTCCGGCATCACCGGCACGGCGCTTGTCAATACGCTGACCGGCGGCCAGCACGGCTCAAAGGAGTCGAAGAAGACCATCATCGTGACAGTGACTCCGCACATCGTGAACCCGAAGATCAACTAACCGGGCAGTCCGAATCCTCATGGCTATCGTTGAGATCACCAATCTGCCGAAGCCGGTCGCGGTTGCCCTCGACTGGCATCTGCTGCCGGGCACGACTTCCGAACGCAAGGAAATCGACGCGCTCACGAAGCGCACCGGCGCGAAGTTCGGCTGCGTTCTCGCAGAAGACGAGGCTGGGCTGACCATCGTCGGCCTGAGCGCTGACAAAAAGGAAAGCGTCAATTGCGGCGCCGCTTGGTTGGCAAGGGCATCCGGTGGCGAAGCCATGGTGCTTGTGGAGCCGCTCGAGAGCGGCCGCATCTGGCTGTGCGCCGTACGTGCAGGCCTTCCCGTGCAGGGCATGGACGTCGTCATCGAGCCTGCGCAGCTGCATGAGCGGCTGCGCGAGTTCCTCAGCGACGGCAGTGAGGCAAAGCTGTGTTCGACCCTGGAAAACCTCGACCAGGTCTACACGAATGTCGTGCCCCAATCGTTCGCCGAGCTCGTGGCCAACACGAAGCCCGAGCGAGTGCGGCGCATCTCCGGCATCAACCCGGCCATCGCGCTGACTGCCGGCTTCCTGGTCGTGAGTTTCGGGGGCTGGTACGGCGTCGACTTCTACGTCACCAAGCTGCGTCAGCAGGAGGCCCAGGCCAAGCTGCTGCAGATCAACGCTCTGCAGCAGCAGCAGGCAGCCGAACAGCGAGCGGTCGCCAAGCGCGAGCGTCTGGAGGCGGGACAAACGATGATTCGTCAGGTGGTACTCGAGAAGCCTGCTGTGTCGGCCCTCGTGAATGCGTACCTGGCTGAACTGAGCGCAAAGCCGCTGACCGTCGCAGGATGGACGCTGACCGGATACGACTGCTCGCAGCTGACCTGCTCGCTGAGGTGGCATCGCAAGAGCGGGGGCACCATTGCCACATTCATCAAGGCAGCCGAGGACAACGGCTGGACCGTGGACAGGGTGGAGGGCAGTGATGCTGTCACGACCCACACGGTCAACTCGGAGCCTCGCACCAACTCCATCGACGAGTTGAGCGAGGACGCGCCGTTCCGCGCGGCACTCGAGTCGCGCCTGCAAGAGGCGAGTGCGAACGGCCTGCGCTACGAGCTGAGCAAGTCAGAGCCGCTGGACAAGATGATGGGCGGCGTTGCCGCGGCCGCGGACCCGAAGGTGGGTCAGCCAGGCGTAGGGATCGACCCCCTGCCTTACTGGGTCGGCACCCTGACCGTCAAGGGCTCCACGCTGTTCGAACTGCGCGAGCTACCCGACTACATCGGCCACCCAGGACTCTCGGTGAAGAACGTCCGCGGTGACCTGAAGACCAACGAATGGACCATGGAGCTGAACTATGCGACCCGCTAACCCGACCCTGAAGGTAGCCACGCTTGCCATGCTGACGCTGTGCGCGGCGGCGGCCTCCGCCATCACCCCGGCGCCCCCCGTGGCTGCCATGGGCCCCATCGGCGCCGCCTCAGCTGCTGCGCCCGGGAAGGCCCTCACCAGCGTAGCTGTTCAGGCTGTCCCGATGGGCCGGCCGACCGCTGCTGGCACGGACCAGGCCAAGAAGGCCGCCGTCGGCACCATCGCAGAGCTGGAGGGGCTGCAGCGTCAGACTGCGCTGGCAGAAGCCCGCAAGCGCCTGCAAGAGCTGTCGCAGGGTGCGCCAGATGGCAAGCCTGCCGCGGCGGCGGCCGCCGCTACCGCGGTGGCTGACCAGCCGTTCAGCGTGATGCCTGAATCGCAACCGCCTAAGAAGTCCAAGCAGAAGAAGAAGCCCAACCTCGATCCGGCGTCGGCGGCATTGGTGCCCGCCCCGACAGAGGTCGTCCAGATGGACTCGGTTGCGGGGCAGCCCCCCACGGCGAAGCTGGTGAACCTGCTGGTGGTAGGCGGCCGCGCGCGCGCCGATGTCCTCGATAGGGGTCGGATGCTGACCATCAAGGAGGGCGACCTGCTCAGCAAGTGGACGGTGGCAAGCATCACGACCGAAGGCGTGACGGTCGAGTACCGCTACACGGTGGATGCACCGGTGCATTCCCCGATGACTGACGGGATGCGCCCAGCCATCGCTGAGGCGTTCCCGGCGGCGTACGCGCTGGCCAAGTCGCGGCGCGCGAGCGAGGCCGCAGAACGTGTCAAGACAGTGAAGCTCGAGTCCGCAACCTCCACGGAGATCGCAGCCTCTTCCGGCGCCGCACCGGCCATCGGAGGCCCGCTACCGCCGGCGATTCCGCAGGCAACGCCCATGCCGATCATGGCTGGCGGCAATGCGATGGCCGACAGCACCAGCATCCCGCCTGTGCCGCCTCTGCCCGCGCCGCTTGGCGGCTCGAACGGAGTGCCGCTGGGTCAGCGCTGAGTCTGCAGCGACCATCAACGGCCCCTCGCGGGGCCGTTCTCATTTGACGCGCGTCCTAGACAGTGATTGCAGTGAGCACGCGTATGTGATATGCTGTGTGCACCGTATCTAACTCGTCCGATGTCATTCGACCCCACCCCTATCGGCCAGCATGACCTGGAGATTCCCAGGCCGCGCACGCGTCGCGAGGTGACGCACCACTGCGAGTATCAGATCGTCTGGTGCACGAAGTACGCGCGACCACTCCTTCAAGATGTGAAGGACGAACTGCGTGAGCTTCTGCAAACAACAGCAGGCGAGCTGGCGGTGGGGGTCGTGCAGGTCCTTGTGACCGATGACGCGGTTTCAATGACCCTGCGTGTCGACCCAGTCCAGGGCATCCACCGCGCTGTGACGCGCCTCAAGGCTGCCACATCGTCGTCGCTTCGAAGCCGGCATCCACGCCTGAAGAGCCGGGCGCCATCGCTGTGGAACAGCAAATACCTGGTGGCCAGTGTCGGTGTGGGCGCTGGGCCCCAGGCGCTGCGTGAATTCCTTGAGCAACAGCGGCGCGGCTAAAGCGGTCGCGCACTGAAAGGCAAGACATGAGTCTACTCAACATGCTTCGGCGCAAAGGCGACACTGCCGAGTCCGGAAAGCTGAAACAGTCGACGCCTCCCGTGGCGCGCCGGGCTGGAGCAGCGAACGCTCTAACCGTGAAGGCTCTGGTGGCACCGTTGCGTCAGCCGCAGCAGCGCTCTGTCGTCCCGCCACCTGTGTACAAGTCGCTGTCCGACTTGCCTCCGTACACGGCGGTGGCCTCGCAGGATGGAGGGCGCTTCGAGCTCGGCCAGAATCAGCGCCAGCACATGTTCATCCTGGAGCTTTCTGGACTCAAGGATACGTTCGCGGTCATCACCACGAAGGACCACTTCGGCAGCGCCTCCTACAAGGCCGCTCTCGAGCGCATCGAGAATGCAGGCTGCAAGGCCCAGGCCTCCGGAACGGCCGACGGCGCACTCATCGTGCGCGTCAACAAGGACCAGCGCGAGGCGGGAGGTGTCGACGAAAAGACCAACGCCATCATCAAGGACATCGAGAAACTGGCGCAGGCCGCACTCGAGTCCGACGCCTCCGACATCCACATCGAGAGCCGCGGAAGCGGCGTAATGGTGCGCATGCGCATCAACGGGCGCCTGCAGAACTACTCGGACTCGTGGGAGACGGACTACGCGGTGCAGTTTGGTCGCGCCCTCTTCTCCATCGCTGATGACGACTCCAAGCCCACCGGCTGGTCGACGGACTGCCAGATGTCGGTGTCGCGTACGCTTCCCTCAGGCGCGCGAGTGAAGCTGCGGGTTCAGGTCTCGCCGGCGTATCCGGACGAAGGCATGGACGTTGTCATCCGTGTCCTGCGCGTCGCCGCTTCAGCAAAGGTGAAGTCGCTCGATGCCCTGGGGTACGCCCCGGACCACATCGACATGCTCGAGTACATGCTGACGTCGCCTCACGGGCTCATCGTCATCGCAGGCACGACCGGCTCTGGCAAGAGCACGACGCTGCAGACGGCCATGCAGAACATCCGCAAGGCCGACCTCGGCCGTAAGCTGGTGTCCATCGAGGACCCGCCCGAATACGTGCTCGACGGAGTGACGCAGATTCCCGTGTCTCGCCCGCGGGACAAGAACGCGCCGCCGGGCCAGCAGATGAATCCGTTCGCTGCCGCGATGCGCAACACGATGCGGATGGACCCTGACGTCATCATGATCGGCGAAATCCGCGACAGCACCTCTGCAGAGCTGATGGTGGCGATGGTCCAGTCCGGCCACAAGGTTCTGACCACCATCCATACGGAATCGGCGCTGGGCATCTTCAGCCGCCTGCGTGGGATGAACGTGCAGTCCGACGTCATGGCGGGGCGAGGCTTCATCTCCGGCCTCATTTTCCAAACCTTGGTCCCGACGCTGTGCAAGCACTGCCGCGTCGATTACCACCCTGGCATGGAAGAGCTGCCGGAGGCACTGCACGAGCGAATTCGGGCGGTCGTCAAGGAAGGCGACACGTTGTTCATTGAGTCCGCGAAGGGCTGCGAGCACTGCAGCCAGACCGGCATCGCTGGTCGCACGGTCTGCGCTGAGATGGTGATTCCGGATGGAGCCCTGCGCGACTACGTGCTGAGCAACTCCCTGAAGGAGGCGCACAACCACTGGCGCAGCCAACGGGCCGGCAAGCCGGCAGATTCGATGATTGGCACTACGGCGTTGGACCACGCCATCCTGAAGATGCGTCGCGGCGAGGTTTCTCCTACCGCCGTCGAAGGTGCGCTGGGCCTATTGAACGACTTCACGCTGGAGTCGGCCATCGTCGGCGAAGCTGGCGACTTGCTCGGCCTGGGCACCTGACAGGACGCGGGACCACGTATGCAACTGAAGCAACTGAACAACGCCCACGCTGACCTTGAGGCCTGGCTGGCCAAGGTCCAGTTCAAGATGGGTGCCGTCAAGCGCGCAGCCTTCTACGAGAAAATGTCCTCGCTCATCGGCGATGGCATTCCCCTGGATGCTGCGCTGCGTCATCTGCTGGCACGGTACACGGAAAAGAAGAGGCCGATGGCGCCGCTTTTCAAGGCCTGGGTGTCCTCCTTGGACGAGGGCAAGCAATTCGCGGAAGCCACGCGCGGCTACATCAGCGACACGGAGAGCATCATCATCGCGGCCGGCGAGAAGTCCGGCGACCTGGCGGTGGCCTTCGACCAGGCCGCCGTGGTTGCAAGGGCGAGCGCAGACATCAACAGGGCTGTCCGCGGCGAGCTGGCGACGCCGGCCGTTCAAGTCATCGTGCTCATCTGCCTGCTGGTGGTCTTCTCGACAACGATGGCGCCGGGCTTGGTGCAATCTGTGCCGCCATCGGCCCTGGACTCGAGCCAGCGTGCGTTGTTCGGCCTCGCGGCCGTCGTGGCCAAGACCTGGTTCATGGTAGTACCGGCCCTGGTCATCGGGTTCTGGGCTGCGCTGTGGAGCATGCCGCGCTACACAGGGCCTGCTCGCAAGTTCCTGGACAGGATTCCGCCCTGGTCGGTCTACCGCATCTACACGGGCTCGACCTTCATGATTTCCCTGGCCGCGCTCATCAAGGCGGGCGTCCCCATCGAGGCGTCGATCCGCTTCATCCGCGGCCAATCGTCTCCGTGGATGCGCGAGTATCTCTCCGAGATGGTTGGGCGCCTGCGCTCTGGCGCAGATCAAGGGGGCGCAATGGATGTGGGCCTGCTGTCCGACGAGTTGGCGGACACGGTGGCCATCTACTCGAAGACGACCAGCTTCGATGCAGCGATGAACACCGTCGGCAAGGAAGCCATCAAGACCGGCATCGAAGGCATCAAGGTCAAGGCCGGCTTCGCCAAGGTTGTGGCAACGATTCTTATCGGCGTATTTGTCGGCTGGATGTTCGACGCCATGATGGGCCTGAGCGACGCAGCGAACCGGGCGCAGCAGCAGCAGCAGCACCAATCCGCGCCCAGGAGGTAACAAGTCAGAACATACTTGTCAAGCCGCAGCGTATACGATATATTGTGCACGTTCTCGTCCAACACTTGCCCGTCAGTCCAAGGAGCATTCACATGAAGTTTTCGCGCAATAAGCAATGCGGTTTCACTCTGGTGGAGCTGGTTGTCGTCCTGGCCATCATCATCGCCGCCATCACCGCGATCATCTCGCGCCAGATGAGTACCAGCCAGACATCGCGTGTCCAGTCCGAGTCGGGCAACCTGCAGACCATCGTCGGCAAGGTGAACTCGACCTTCGCAGGCCGCACGAGCTACGCGGGTGCAACGACCGCCTTCCTGCTCAGCCAGGGCGCGTTCCCGACGTCGATGGTCGTCGGTTCCAACGTGGTCAACGGCTGGAACGGCACGGTTACCGTCGCCCCCGGCGCCGGCAACACGTCCGTGGACATCACCTACGGCGGAGTGCCGTCCTCGGCCTGCATCGAACTCGTGGCCAACACCTCGAAGGCGTACCGCACCGTGACTGTGGGCGCCACGGTCGTGAAGACGACCGCCCAGAGCGAAGCCGACCTGGGTGCCACCGAGGCCGCCTGCTCGGCCACGACCACGGCCAACGTCATCTTCAACGCCGCCAGCTGAACATTGCAGTCGGACGACGGGGCGGGGCAAGCCCCGCTGGACGCAGAACGGGAAGAGCGCCCGCGGGGAGACCTTCGGGCGCTCTTTCCGAATTCGGAGAGGCGTATGAACGCAATCCTGCCCGCGGCGGAGACCGCGAAGGCAATGTCCTGGAGGGATGTCACCGACTGGTACATCCCTGAGGTCGAGGGCCAAGAAGTCATCATCTATCCGGGCGCCGTCAAGGCCACCGGCGACCTGCTCGAGCATGCGAAGCACCTGCGTGAGCTGGCCCTGTGGCGCCAATCGCAGGACATGACGCCGCCGTCTGACTGGCAGCTCGAGTACCAACAGATTCAGATGCGCGCCCACCGCCAAACCACGGTCGGCGGCACGCTGTACATCCTGCGTCGCATCTCCACGGACTTGCCGCAGCTGAAGAAGCTGGGCATTCCGCCCGAGGTGATGAAGCTTCTGACCTTGCCGAACTTCGGTGAACACGGCGGTCTGGTGCTGCTCACAGGCGGCCCAGGCCACGGCAAGAGCACAACGGCTGCCGCCATCCTGCTTGAGCGGGTGAGGGCCTACGGGTACTTCTGCCTGACGGTGGAAGACCCGCCTGAGTTCGCGATGCACAACGAGTACCTGGCGGCCAATGGGCGGCTTGGGCAAATCATCCAGGTCCCGGCCAAGTCCGAGTCCTTCGCCTACGACCTAAAGGACGCGCTGCGCTGCTATCCCTCGAGCATGAAAGGCTCGATGCTGATGGTGGGCGAGGTTAGGGACGGGAACGCGGCCGCGCAACTGCTGCGCGCCGCTGTGAATGGCCAGCTCGTGTTCGCCACGCTGCACGCCGGCGACCCCATCGCCGCGCTGGAGCGTATCTTGTCGCTGGCCAAGGAGGAGATGGGGCAGGACGAGGCGAAGTCTCTGCTCGCGCATTCGCTGCGCGGCGTGCTGCATCAGCGACTCGAGTCCGGCAAGTTGCAGATGGAAGCGCTGCTGTCCATGAGCCCCACCTCTTCGGTGGCCGCTCGCATCAAAGGCGTAAGCCTGGCCCAGCTGAGCACTGACCTGGAGCAGCAAAAGACGCTGCTGGCCCGGGGCAAGCTGCTGGAGAGCATCCGTGTGTCCACCCGGCCGGGAGTCTGAGTATGAACAACACGAAACCCCGCATCATGGTCGTCGACGACAGCCAGAGCATGCGCGCTGCAGCCAAGTCGGCCCTGGGCGACGAGTTCGAGGTGGTAGTGTGCGAGAACGGCCTCGAAGCCATCGCCGCGATGGCCGCGTTCAAGCCTGAGCTGGTCTTCGTCGACATCACCATGCCCAAGCTCGACGGCTATGAGACGGTTGCCTTGATTCGCCTGAACGAGGCCTTCGCGAATGTGCCGGTGCTGATGATGTCGTCCAAGGGTGGCGTCTTCGACCTGGCGCGTGGACGGTTGCTGGGCTTCAATGGCTCCATCGTCAAGCCTTTCCAGGCGAAGGACCTGCGGCGCGCCGTTGACGAGCACCTCGAACTCGGCACGGGCGCGGAGGCGACTGAGAAATGACCGCTTCCCGCGACTCCTCGCTGTTGCGCCTGCAACAGGGGCTGATGGCGCCTGCTGCAGGCCCGGCAGATGTCGAGCCACGCGACCTGCTGCCTTTCGAGGCTGCGAATGCCCGCTGGGCCGTCCCGTGTGCAGAGGTTGCGCGAGTCGTGATGCCCTCCGACGTCATCTCTTTGACCGGCTACGCCCAACTGCCCACCTGCGTCGTCGGCGTCGTCGCCACCGACAGCGAGATGCTCAGCGTGGTCGACGTCGGCCTGTTGATGGGAATCGAGCGTAGCCACTCAAGCCTGAAGTCCAGGCTCATCATTTTCGGGGAAGGCCCACTGAAGGGACTCGCGCTGCTGGTGGACCGCGTCCACGAACGCGTCTCCAGCGCCAACTCCGCAGCCACCATGAACCTCGTCGACGCGGCCAGCCTGCATTCCCGACTTCAGCAGAAGTCCCCCTCCCGGAGAGAAGTCCAATGAGCACCGTGGCCCGGCGACGCATCCAAGTCGCATCGTTCTCGATGAGTGACATCTCCAGTGGGCACAAGATGTCTATGGTCATCGGTGTCCTGCTCATTGTCGGCTCGGCGGCGCTGGCCGTCGCCTCCAACTCGAACGCCCGCGCGTCTGCTGACTCGAAGGGTGCGGCCCGCCTGCTGGGCACCACGGCCGGTCAAGTGCTCCACGGTGCGCAGTCGTATGTGGGCGGCGGCTCCGAGCGTCTGTCGTCTGCGGTTGCGGGCACGCCTGTACTCAACGCGGCGTTTGCCGACGTGGTGGGCAGTGCGAACTCGGTGGTGGTGTTGCCCGCCCTGAAGCAGCCCGCTGCCGATGCTTATGGCGCATGGGTCAACCTCAGGGACGCCCTCGGCCAGCTCACCTTGCCAGCCAGCCTTTCTGCCGAGCTGAGCGAGGCACTCGGCCGCGAGGCCGGCAACCTTGCCTCCCTGGTGAAGAGGCTGGAAGGCTCGGGGCGTGCTGCATCGAAATCGTACGAGTCGGCGCTGCGCCTCTACACCTACGCCGAAGCAGGTTTCGGCACCGCGTCGGTGGCTCGCGTCGAGTACGACCTGCAGGTGCTGTCCAACGAGGCGGCGTCGGGCGATTTCCGCCAGGACGTCGCCTTCCTGGCGCCGCTCCTCGCGTCGGCTCACCAAGCCTCTGCCAGGAAGGTGACGAAAGAGCAGCTCAGCGGCGCGTACGAAGCCGCGAAGCTCGCGAAATCCCACGCCGACAGACTGAGCGGCGCTGCCTTACAAGCGCGAGGCGCTCTCTGGCTGGGCGCTGGCGCGGCCGTGCTCGCGCTGCTCGGCCTGGCCGGCATCGTGGGGGGCCTGCGCAGCGTGTCTTCCGAGTTCACCAAGCGCTACGCACGCTCGTTGCAGCAGTTCCGTGGCGACGAAGCTGCGCGTGAACAGCTCGTCGCTGGCCTGCGTGCGGCGACGGAGGGCGAGTTGGAGGGTGCAATCTCGGTGCCCGCAACCGGCGGCGAGTTCTCTGAAATCGCTACGTTGGTCAACCAGGTGCTGGAGCTGGCGCGTGATCGCCTCAGCGCTGCCGCAGCAGCGATGACTGCTGGTATCGAATCGGGTGACCGCGTGCTGCAAGCTGCCGAGCAAGCGCGCGAGTCCGGTCAATCCGTGATTCGCGAGCTCGATACCGCTGCGGCGGTCCTCGCCGAGTGCGCGGCCAAGTCCGGTACCATCGAGCTGGACACGCGCGCGATGTTGACCGCGGCTGACGAGGCCGCGGCACGTTCTGCCGATGCGACTCGAGTTGCGCAAGACGCCGCCTCACGGCTGGAAGCGATGCGCGACGGTCTTCAGGACACGTCCAAGCGCATCAAGCGTCTTGGAGAGCGCAGCCAGGAGATCAACGCCGTCGTCGAGAGCCTGGAATTGCTGTCCGAGCAAATCGGCGTCCTTGCGCTGAACGCTTCGCTGGAAGCAGAGCGCGCGGGCGACGCAGGCGCCGGTTTCAGGATCGTCGCCAAGGAGGTTCAGGCCCTCGCGCAACGAAGCGAGGATGCGCTCGAGCGCATCTCCGGTCTCGTCCAGGGCGTGCAGGCCGACGCACGTTCGGCCGCCGAGTCGGTCGAGCGATCGACTGGCCAGGTGGTGGCCGGGGCAAATGTCGGTGCGGTTTCCCAGGCCTTGCTGAGTGTGCTGGCCCCACTGGCTGAGACCATCAGCGCCATGGCGCGCTCGGTCGCCGACGGCGCCGGCTCCAATGCCGTGGCCATGAGCACATCTGCCCGAGCCGCCGAGGACGTCAAGCGTGCGGCTGGCGACGTGGTCGGCCGGGTCGATGGTCTGCGCGCTCCAGTGGAATACGGCCGCCGCCGCCTGAACTCCGGTCTCAGCTCGCTGGTGGAAGCGCTGCCTGCTGACACGCTCGTCTAAGCCAAGGGCACGCAATGCAAGAGACGTCCGTCGCCACCGCAGCACAGCGGCTCCACGCTTTGACCATCATCTCGGCTTCCTTGCACGGGGAGCTGAAGGACGTGGCCGCCAAGCTGGGGACCTTCTCCGACATGCCCAAGGCCAACCCACTCTCCCCCAGCCTGAGCATGATGTACCGAGCCGCGTCGTTCTGCGGCTTCTGGGGCGTCGCCAACTACCTGGGCGGACTGCGGGAGTTGTCCCTGCGCATCGAGACGGTTCCGCCGGAGTCAATTGACCGTGCCGAGTACATCGAGCGCGTGAAGACTCTGGCGGCCGGCATCAACGCGCTGGGGCTTTACCTGCGCGACCTCTCTGGTGGCAGTGCAGTTTCGTACGCCGCCTTGAACGAGCAGTTCGGCCGCGTCATCCGTAAGGCCCGGCCCAGTTTGCTGGAGCACTCTGCTGAAGCTCTGGCCCCGGTCCTCTTCATGCCGGCGCCCCCCTCGATGGAGGTCGACGCCCACTGGGCGGCTGCGCCGGCGGCAAGTCGTTCGGCACTGGTGGACGCTCTTCGCGACTATCTGGCCGAGACGCCGAGCGAAACCCTGTTGCGCCGCGTGGCAGCCGCGAACCCGTATCGCACGCTGTCCGGGCTGCTGGAGTCGGCTGCGTGCCTGCATGCGATGGTGCTGCAAGCAGACGTCATCGGAGACGTCGCGGGCGAAGCCAGGCGGCTGCTGGCCTTGCTCGACGAAGGTGAGCCGCTCACGCCGCCGACGCCGGATGCTTTCCTGTTCTCGCGGCTGATGTTCGGCCTGGCATCGGTGCAGTCAGCCAATGCGGAAACGAAAGCTCTGCGTCGCCGCTATTCGTTGACGAAGCCGGGTGCGAGCATTGCCTCCATGCACGACGTGGCCCGCAAGTTCGCTGAGGGCATCAAGCGCTTCCAGGATGCCTACATGCAGGCGACGTTGTCGAAGACGCCATCCGCGGTGGCCAAAATGGCGGCCTCGGTCGCCGCTGACAGTCACCGCCTCGAGAGCCCGGCCTTCACAACCGTTGCGGCCATGATGGTTCAACTCACGACCTCGTGGACCTCCAAGGAGCCGAGCGCAGCCGAGTGGACGATGGGCGCCGCCCTCGTTTTGCTGATGCGTGAAGCCGCAGAGTCGTGGGGTCACCAGGAAGCGCAAGACAGCCTTGCCGGCTTGGCCGACATGATGGCTGCCACAAACGACATCTACCAGTGCCCGTCGATGCAGTCGTCGATGCGTTCGACTGCCGTGCAGAAAGCCTGCGACGCCCTGATGTTGGACTTCACGGAGCTCAACAAGGTCATCGAGGGCTCGCTGCGGTCTGTCGGCAACGGCGAGCTCGACGCGCCTCAATCGACTCGTGTCGCTGAGCTCATTGGTGGCCGGGTCAGAAAGCACCTGGTGACCGTCGCCGGAGTCGCCCGGTGCATGAACCTGCCGCAGGCTGGTGCGTTCGCCGACGCCTTAGGCCAGCAGGTGCACGATGCCACCCTCTGGGCCAGTGGGGCCGAGCGTGCCAAGCTCTTCGAGGGGCTGTCGCGCCTGAGCCTTTTCATTTCGCGTTTGCGTCCTGGCTCGATGCTGGACATGGAACCTGATGAGCAGCGCGAGCTCGAACTCGAGGTCAATGCTGAGAGCAGCGGCAAGGGGAAAGTCCCCGATCCTGCGCCGGCTGACGCAACGCAGATCGACGACGAGGGAGTCGAGCCGGCAATCGCACCGCAGGCGCAGGTCTTCGCGGACGCCGGGCATTCAGACGAGCTCCGCCAGCCTACGGACGAAGCGATGCCTCTTCTGCGGGCCCCTCTGCAGGCAAAAGCGCCGTCAGCGGACGATGGCCATGGAAGAGGGATTGATGGCGTCGACGACGAGTCGGCATCCGCGGCTGCGGCCTTGGATGACGTGGTTGACGACTTCACGTCAGCCGATGACGACATTGGCGACGCACTCATCTTCGCTGGTGTGGAAGTCCTGGATGCGGCTCAGGCCCCCAGCGAGCAGTCGCTGGAGCAGGTGTCGGCCTCGGAGCCGGCCGCGTTCGAAGGCGAGTCGCCGACGGCCCAAACTGTCGCAGACGACGAATTCGCGTTCGGCATGGACTCCGAAGTCTTGGCCATGCTGCCGCCGGCACTCGACTCGCTCTCGCCCGACGATCTGCGCAAGGAGTTCTTCGACGTGCAGCAGGGGCGCAACTCGCGACTCGAGGTCTCCGATGCAGAACTCCTGACCCTCATGTTCGAGGAGTCCTGGGAATGCATGGACTCCATCGACCAGGCACTGGCTGCCGCGCGACGAGGCGGCGCCGATGCCGACGGCACGGTGCAGAGTGCCCGGCGCCACATCCATACTCTCAAGGGCGTGTGCCGCACCGTGGGCCTGGAAGGACCGGGCGCGACATTGCATGCGATGGAAGACCGGCTCGAGGTGATGCCGGAAGACGGCATTCTCCTGTCGCAGATGGTGGCGCCGTTCGAGGCTGCCATGGCGCTTGTTCGCTCGCAGCTCGAAGCTGCCCGATCGTCCTTCCATGGTGGGGCGCAAGTTGCAACGACGCAGCTGGCAACGACCAGCGAGCCCGCCTTCGAACAACACGCGACCGAGCGCGTCGTTCAGCAGCCGTGCGCGGTCGACGGCGAAGAGGTTGCGGGCAGCGCATCGGAACCGCAGGCAGCCGCGCTTGAGATGGAAAAGCCACCGGAGCCAACTACAGTGGTCGTGCCGGCTCCTCCGGCCCCTGGGTTCGAGCATGCGGCTCCGGTTGCGAGGAAACCGGCGCATGTCGTCCGCACACCCGCACAAGCGACCGGCGGGTCGGTCCGCATTCCGGTGCACCTCGCTGGGCGCGTCGGTGAGAAGTCCGGCAAAGTGCTCATGGCCAGCCGCCGAGCACTCGAGGACCAGGTGAAGGTTGGACGCGCGATGCGTGAACTCGACGAGAACATGCGCCGGATGTCGCCCGCCATTCGAGAGCTTGAGCTCATGGCTGCCGCCAGCATTGCTTCGTCGCAATCGCAAGGGCAGACGCAAGGATTCGATCCGCTGGAACTGGACCGCTACACCCAGATGCAGGAGGTCGTGCGCCGCCTGGTTGAGGCCTACGAAGACGCGATGGGCTCCGCCGGGGCGCTCAGCGACGGCCTGCGTGCGTCGAACCTCGCCGAGCAACAGCGTGCCGAGCTGAGCGACGAGCTTCAGCGCGGCGCCAGCGAACTCCTCCTGGTGCCGGTTGCGTCGCAGCAAAGCCGGCTCGAGCGCGTGGTGTCCAAGGCCTGCGCCGATGCCGGCCGCCAGGCTGAACTCGTCATCGAATCGGGCAGCCGCGTCCCAGCGGCCGCCTTGGACAAGCTCATGCCGGTCCTCGAGCACATCCTGCGCAACGCGCTGGCGCACGGCATCGAGCCTGCCGAAGCTCGAGTTGCTGCCGGCAAGCCTGCTGCTGGCCGAATCGTCATCGGCGCGCCGTTGCTGGATGCAGCTGAAGGTGGGTTGGTGCGTGTGTGCGTTCGCGACGATGGCGCTGGCATCGACCTGGAGCGCGTGCTGTCCATCGCCGTGAAGCGCGGCCTGGTAGCTCAAGATGCGAAGCTCTCAGACGATGCGACGTGTGAGCTTCTTTTCATGCCAGGGTTTTCGACGGCCGGCAGTGTGAGCGAGCTGGCCGGACGAGGGGTCGGCCTGGACGTGGTTCGTTCGGCGCTGTCTTCACTGGGTGGTGTGGTCGCGGTGAGCTCCGCGCGCGGAAGGGGCACGGAGTTCACGCTGACGTTGCCCACCGACGCTGCCAGCATGTCCGTGATTCCTGTGAGCTCGGGCGGCTTCAAGTGCCTGCTGCCGCTGACCCTGGTTCGTCGCATCGTTCCGGTATCTGCCGGCGTTGATGTGGTCGTCGACCATTTGGCGGGCAAGGCGACCATTGCCGGTTGCGAGCACGAGCTGATCGACATGTCGCGCCGTGTCCCGGCCGTTGGAGGGGCAGCCCGTGCCGGTCGAGGTCACCTGGTCCTGATGAAGGAATCGAACGTCGTCAAGGCTGTTCTCGTGGACTCGGTGGGCGCACAGACGCGGGTCGTCGTCCGCCCCCTGGGTCCCTTCGTGCGCGACATCCCGGGCATGGTTGCAGGCACGACGATGGCCGCCGGCGGAGTCGGCCTTGTCGTCAATCCGCTACAACTGTCGGAAATAGCGCGTGCCGCGGGTGAAGAGCGCGCAAGTGGTGTCGCACCAAAGGTGATGGTGGTGGACGATTCCTCGACCGTCCGACTGGTGACGTCGCGCTTCCTCAAGCGCTGCGGCTACTCCGTCGAAACCGCTCGCGATGGGTTGGAGGCGCTGCAACTGCTGGCCAAGGGGAGCGCCCCTGACTTGTTCGTGTTCGACCTGGAGATGCCAGGCATGGGAGGCTTCGAGCTTATTGCCGAAGTCCGCCGCAAGGCTGAGTTCAAGGACACGCCCATCGTTGTTGTTACTTCCCGGACGGCCGAAAAGCACCGCGAGCGTGCGACGGCGCTGGGCGCCACTGCCTACCTGGCCAAGCCGTACGAGGACTCACACCTGCAGGAGGTGCTCGCCCGGCTTGTTCGTATGAAGGTGTAAGAAAGTCGGTCGACCCGGCCCAATACAGCGTTTTCAGTCGCGATTTCCCGGCAACAATGTCTAAAAGAGGCCCTGGAGCACGAGCGAGATGCGCGTTTTGGTTGTTGAGGACGAGCCGACCTTGGCTGAGTCCATCGCCTTGGAGTTGTCCAAGGCGAACATGTTTCCCACACCTGTGGGTAATGGCGTGCACGCGGCAGCCATGCTTGACCAGGCACGCCGTGGGCAGCGCCTGTATGACGCGGTCGTGCTCGATCTGACTCTTCCTGGCATGGATGGCCTGGACGTCCTCAAGGGGATGCGAGCCAAGGGCGACATGACGCCGGTGTGCATCCTGACGGCTCGCGTCACGCTCGCCGACCGGGTAGGGGGCCTGGAGACTGGCGCAGACGACTACTTGGCAAAGCCGTTCGAGACTGATGAGCTCCTGGCGCGCTTACGCGCGATCTCGCGCCGGAGGGCTGAGCCGCAGTCACCGCGACCCGGGATCGGCAACCTGGTGCACAACGCGAGCAAGGGCGTGTTCCTGGTTGACGGCGCGGTTCTTACGCTCCCTCGACGCTCTCACGCCATCCTTGAGGCGCTGTTCAGGCGCCGCAACCACCCTGTGGCCAAGGAGTTCTTCATGAACCTGGACGACGAAGGGTCGTCGCCAGAATCTGTGGACAACCAACTGTCGCGCCTGCGCAAGCGTCTGAAGGACGCCGGCGCCGAAGTCACCATCAAGACGCTTCACGGCGTGGGCTACATGCTGGAGTCGGCGAGGTCCGATACTGCTGTGGCCAATGAGGACTGACGACGACACCATCCTGGTCAAGAGGGGCCAGGAACGCCAGACCGGAACCATGCGAGCCAGGGTCTACTGGACCCTGGTTGGGTTCGTCATGGTCGTCGCCGCACCGGCACTCGCCTTTGCAGAAACCGGCGTTGAAGTTTGGTCGATTCTCGGGGCCATGTCGTTGGCGGCCATCATCGCCGTTTGGGTCGCGGACTACTTGATGTCGCCTGTCTTCGCGTTGAAGCGCCGGCTGGAGGTCAAGAACTACGGCGACGAGGAGCCTCAGGCCGACGTCGCAGGCGACCTCGACTTGGCGAGCGGCGGCTTCGAGCTCGGCGCGCTGCTAGCTTCGATGGTGCCCAAACGAGACGTGGACTTCAACCAGGCGCTGCCTGTCGAGTTGGCGGCCATTGAGCGCCTGGCGCGCGCCGGTCGGGTGTCGGAGATCGCGATGGCTTCGGTCAAGCGCGATCTCTTCCGGCACCTCTCTCACCAGCTCAAGAGCCCCCTGGCCTTGATGCGCGCACATGCGCAGACCGCGCAGCACGGCCTTGAGCTGAATGATCCCGAGTCCATTTCGACTTCGCTCAAGGCGATCGAGGCCATCAATCTCAACACCTCCGGGCTCGTCGAGACGATGCTGTCTCTTGCGTGGGTCGAAGGGCTCGAAGAACAGGGGCTGACTGGCCAGAAGGCGAACCTCAGCTTGGCGATCATGCAGTTGGTCGGCTTCCGTGAGCGCGCAGCATCCGACAAGCAGATGCGAATCGAGCCCCAAGTTGACGCGGGTCTATGGGTGCGCGGTCAGCAGCAGCTGCTGCAAGAAATGGTTGCATCGCTGCTCGACAACGCAATCCGCTACGCGCCCAGAGGAAGCACCGTCACCGTCAAGGCTCATCGCTTGCCGAGTACGCGTACGCTCGTGGTGACGGTAGCTGACAGGGGCCCCGGCATCCCCGTGCAAGAGCGCGAAAGAGTGTTCGAGCCGTTCTACGGAAGCGTCGGGCTTGATGCCCGCGGAAACATGACCTACGGAACGCGCCGGCACCGTGCGCTTGGTTCTGGCGTGGAGAAGTCCTCCCACGGGCTTGGTCTCGCGCTGGTTCGCGCCGTGGCGAAGCTGCATGGGGCGACTGTTTCGCTGGACAGCGGGCCAGGCGGCGTTGGACTGAGTGCCCGCGTTGTACTCGGCGCGACAACGCCTCCAGAGGATGAGGCGGAGGGCCCGCCCAACGGTTGAACTCAAGCAGCCGGCCAGGCTGGCACTTGTCCACTCGCTGCGTGGATGATATACTATTCACCAATCGTTTTCTGGATTGAAATCCCATGAGTATGTTCATGCGCGCATCCGTCATCGTGTTGGCCGCAGTCACCGCATTCGGCGCCCAGGCGGCACAGCCGGTGGAGAAGGTTGCTGCCAAGAGCGTACCCGAGGCCGCAGTCAGCGCGCCCGAGAAGGCGCGCGTCATGGCTTTGTTCGACGCCAAGACGGGCAAGAAGGCGACCGACGTCGAAACGTCGCCGCTGCCGAATTTCTACACGGTCATCTCGGACGTGAACGTCTACTACATCGAGAAAAGCGGCAAGTGGCTGTTCGATGGTAATAGTCCGACGCCCACCGTCGTTGACTGTTCACTCGCTGGCGTTTAGCCGAGCGTTGACCTCGTCGATGTCGAAGGCGCTTGGATCGAAGGGGGCGCCGATCCACTCCTTCAGAGTGGCGTGCTCCGGGTGATCGGGGTCGGCCAGCGCTTCGAGGAATTCCTCA
>CAKZXL010000028.1 GCA_937883885.1 uncultured Aquincola sp.
AGTCGTCGATCACATGCCCGTAGCCGCCCGCCATGCTGATGGCCACCGGCACGCCGCGCTCGCGGCAGGCGGCCAGCACGCGGCGGTCGCGCTCGGCCAGGCCGGCATCCGTGAGCTTGAGGCGGCCCAGCCGGTCGCCCTCGTGCGGATCGGCGCCGGCCAGGTAGAACACCAGCCCGGGCAGCGCCTGCGCGTGGCTCAGCCACAGCATGTGCAGGGCCTGGTCCAGCGTGTCGAGGTACAGCGCGTCGGTGCAGCCGTCGGGCAGCTCCAGGTCGAGGTCGCTGGCCTCCTTGCGGAACGGAAAGTTGCGCGCCCCGTGCAGCGACAGCGTGAATACGCTGTCGTCGTCGGCAAAGATGGACGCGGTGCCGTTGCCCTGGTGCACGTCGAGGTCGATCACCGCCACCCGCAGCAAGGGCCGGCGCTGGCGGTGGGCTTCGGCCTGCATCAGTCGGGCGGCCACCGCCACGTCGTTGAACACGCAAAAGCCGCTGCCCTTGTGCGCATATGCATGGTGGGTGCCGCCGGCCAGCTGGGCCGACACGCCTTCGGCCAGCGCAGTACGGGCGGCGCAGACGGTGGCGCCGACCGAGCGGCGCGAGCGCTCCACCATCGCCGGCGACCAGGGAAAGCCGATCTCGCGCTGCTCGGCCGCAGACAGCAGGCCATCGACCACCGACTGCACGTAGTGCGGCGTGTGGGCCAGCAGCAGCTCGTCGTCGGTGGCGGCCACCGCCTCGGTGAGCACCAGGCCGGGCACCTCGGCCTGCACCCGGTCGCGCAGGCGCCGGTACTTGGACATCGGGAACCGGTGGTTCGGCGGCAGCGGCAGCACGAAGTGGTCGGAGTAGTACGCCTGCATCGTGGGTCGATTGTGGCGGTCGGTGGCCGCCGGGCCCGGCCGGGGGTGTTTTAGGCCCCGGACCCTAGACTTTGCTGCGCCGCAACAAAACAGCTTGCAATGGGGCCAACGGTCCCTATACTTCAGGTCATGGTGCAGTGCAGCAAACGCTGTTCAGGCACCAGCAAGTCCCTGTTTCAAATGGAGAATTTCATGCTGACCCCTGAACAAATGCTCGCCGCCCACAAGGCCAACCTGGAAACCCTGTTCGGCCTGACCAACAAGGCGTTCGAAGGCGTCGAGAAGCTGGTCGAACTGAACATGCAAGTGGCCAAGACCGCCATGGGCGAAGCCGCTGAAACCACCACCGCCGCCCTGTCGGTGAAGGACGCGCAAGAGCTGATCGCGCTGCAAACCTCGATGCTGCAGCCCGTGGCCGAGAAGGCCGCTGCCTACAGCCGCCACGTGTACGACATCGCCGCCGCCACCAGCGCCGAAGTGACCAAGGTCGCTGAAGCCCAGATGGCCGACGCCCAGCGCAAGTTCATGAGCGTGGTCGACAGCGCCGCCAAGAACGCCCCGGCCGGCAGCGAAAACGCCGTCGCCCTGGTGAAGTCGGCTGTCGCCGCCGCCAACAACGCGTTCGAAAGCGTGCACAAGGCCGCCAAGCAAGCCGCCGACGTGGCCGAAGCCAACCTGACCGCGCTGACCAACACCGCTGTCAAGGCCGCTTCGACCACCGCCACCAAGGCCAAGCGCGCCACGGCCGCCTGATCTTCTGGTTGTCTCCTCGGTACCTTCCGGCGCAGGCCGGCGTACCGTTTCAAGGCCCGGTTCGCACCGGGCCTTTTTCTTTCATGGAGCCCCCACGCCCGAAGCGCGCCCTACCGGCTCGCCAGCGCCATCTTCTGCTTGATGGCCGGCAGCACCGCCAGCGCCGCCTCGCGGCCGGCGGCGATGGCCTTGCGGCGCACGGTGAAGTCGGCGCTCGAGACGCCCACCAGCTTCGGGCGCACCACCACGTCGGCGTCGCGCAGCTCGAAGGTGTTGATGCTGCGGCTCATGATGGCAAAGGTCTGCAGCAGCATGCGCATCGCATCGCCGGTGGCATTGCCGTCGGGCGGGCTGGAGATGTCCACCGCGATCACGAATTCGGCGCCCATCTGCCGGGCAAAGCGCACCGGCACCGGTGAGGCCAGGCCGCCGTCCACATACTCGCGGCCGTTGATGCTGACCGGCTGGAACACCGCCGGCACCGCGCTGGAGGCGCGTACCGCGGTGCCCGCGTCGCCGCGGCGGAACAGCACCGGCTCGCCGTTGTCCAGGTCGGTGGCCACGATGCCCAGCGGCATCGGCAGCTGCTCGATGGTGCGCTGGCCGGTCTGCTCGCGCACATAGCGCGCCAGCGCTTCGCCGCGGATCAGGCCGCGGCCCGGAAACGCCCAGTCGGTGATGGCCGATTCGTCCATCGCCAGCGCCACCTTGGCCAACTCGGCGCCGCTGCGGCCGGCGGCGTACATCGTGGCCACCAGGCTGCCCGCCGAGGTGCCGGCCACCAGGTCGGGCTTGATGCCGGCTTCTTCCAGCACCTGGATGACGCCGATGTGCGCAAAGCCGCGGGTGGCACCGCCGCCCAGTGCCAGGCCGATGCGCGGCGGGCGGGGTGGCGGGGGTGGCGCCGCCGGGGGCGGTGGCGGCACCGGGGCGGCCGGCGGCGGGGCGGTGGCACAACCGGCCAGTGCCAGCGCGCCCAGCAGCGCGAGCACACGGCGGCGGCCGCTTAATTCTTCAGAGGCATTAGCAAGCAACTTATTCGTTCTTCTCAAATATATATGCGGTCCCTACAGTGCCGGTCTGCGCACGGGAAGGGCCCGTGCATGCTATTGGACTTGCGGAACACACATGGACTGGATGGCAGTGCTCAGCGGCTTCGGCGTCGGTGCCATCGTCGGCATGACGGGCGTCGGCGGCGGCTCGCTGATGACGCCGCTGCTGATGGGCGTGTTCAAGCTGCACCCGGCAGTGGCCATCGGCACCGACCTGTGGTTTGCCGCCGTCACCAAGACCGGCGGCGCTGTGGCCCACCACCGCCACGGCCATGTGGATTACCGCATCACCGGCCTGCTGCTGGCCGGCAGCATCCCGGCGGCGCTGGCCACCATCGGGCTGATGCATGCCACCGGCATCACCAAGCAGTGGGCCGGCACCCTCACCTTCGCGCTGGGCATCGCGCTGCTGCTCACCGCGGTGACGGTGGCCTACCGCCAAGCCTGGCTGGCCATCGGCCTGCGGCTGGAGCGCTGGATTCCTGAATCGCGCAAGCCGCTGCTCACGCTGCTGTGCGGCCTGTTGCTGGGCGTGCTGGTGTCGCTCAGCTCCATCGGCGCGGGGGCCATCGGCGCCACGCTGATCCTGCTGCTATATCCTCGCCTGCCTGCCCACCGGCTGGTGGGCACCGACATTGCCCATGCGGTGCCGCTCACGCTCGTCGCGGGCATCGGCCACGCCACGCTCGGCAACGTCGACTGGAGCCTGCTGGCAGCGCTGCTGGTCGGTTCCCTGCCGGGCATCTGGCTCGGCGCCAGGCTCACCAAATCCATGCCCGAACGCCTGGTGCGCGCGCTGCTGGCTGCAGCGCTCGTCACCGCGGGCCTCAAAGTGATTCACTGAACCCAGCATGTACCAGTACACCGACTTCGACCGCCAGTTCGTCCGCGCCCGTGCGGCGCAGTTCCGCGACCAGCTCGAGCGCAACCTGCGCGGCGAACTGGGCGACGACGAATTCCGCCCGCTGCGGCTGCAAAACGGCTGGTACATCCAGCGCCACGCGCCCATGCTGCGGGTGGCCGTGCCCTACGGTGAGCTGGCCAGCCGCCAGCTGCGCCAGCTGGCCCGCATCGCACGCGAGTACGACCGCGACTACGGCCACTTCACCACCCGGCAGAACCTGCAATACAACTGGATTCCGCTGGACAAGGGTGCCGACGTGATGGACCTGCTGGCCGAGGTGGACATGCACGGCATCCAGACCAGCGGCAACTGCATCCGCAACATCACCAGCGACGCGCTGGCCGGCATCGCGCAGGACGAGATCGTCGACCCGCGCCCCTACTGCGAGCTGCTGCGCCAGTGGAGCACGCTGCACCCCGAGTTCGCCTTCCTGCCGCGCAAGTTCAAGATCGCCGTCACCGGCGCCGTGGAAGACCGCGCCGCCACGCTGTGGCACGACGTGGGCCTGCACCTGGTCAAGAACGAGGCCGGCGAGGTGGGCTTCAAGGTGTTCGTCGGCGGCGGCATGGGCCGCACGCCCATCATCGGCAGCCTGATCAACGCCTTCGTGCCCTGGCAGCAGATCCTGGTGTACCTGGAAGCGGTGGTGCGCGTGTACAACCGCTACGGCCGCCGCGACAACATGTACAAGGCCCGCATCAAAATCCTGGTGAAGGCCGAGGGCCAGAAGTTCTTCGACGCGGTGAACGCCGAGTTCCAGGCCATCCTGGCGCGCGACACCGACGGCGACGCCCAGATCATTCCGCAGGCTGAGTTCGACCGCGTGGCCGCCAACTTCGTGGTGCCGGCCGGCGTGGCCCCGGCCGATGAAGTGGCGCTGCCGGCCGATGCGCCGGCCGGCTTCGACCGCTGGCTGCAGCGCAACGTGGTGGGCCACCGGGTGGCCGGCTACCGCGCGGTGCAGCTGTCGCTCAAGCGGCCCGGCCAGGCGCCTGGCGATGCCACCGGCAGCCAGATGGACCTGGCGGCCGACCTGGCCGACCGCTTCAGCCATGGTGAGCTGCGCGTGACGCACGACCAGAACCTGCTGCTGCCCTGGGTGCGCCAGAGCGAGCTGTTCGCACTGTGGGAAGCGGCCAAGGCGGCCGGCTTCGCCTCGCCCAACATCGGCTACCTGACCGACATGATCGCCTGCCCCGGCGGCGACTTCTGCGCGCTGGCCAATGCCCGCTCCATCCCGCTGGCCACCGAGCTGACCGAGCGCTACCAGGACCTGGACGAGCTGCACGACATCGGCGACATCGACCTGCACATCAGCGGCTGCATCAACAGCTGCGGCCACCACCACAGCGGCCACATCGGCGTGCTGGGCGTCGACAAGGACGGTGCCGAGTGGTACCAGCTCACGGTGGCCGGCTCCGACGGCTCCACGCTGAGCGGCGGTGCCACGCCGGGCAAGGTCATCGGCCCCTCGTTCGCGGCCGACGAGATCGCCGACGCGGTGGAAGCCGTGATCACCACCTACAAGCGTGAGCGCGCCCCCGGCGAGCGCTTCATCGACACCGCCCGCCGCCTGGGCGTGCCGCCCTTCCGCGCCGCCGCCGACGCCGTGCGCCGCAGCACCGCCCGCGCCGCCTGAACCCGGACGAGACCGACCATGAAATTCATCGACTCCCATCGCGACGCCTGGCACACCGTGGTGGGCGAAGACGGCCCGATGCCGCACCCCAACCCGGGCCCCAACCGCCTGCTGACGCTGGAGCAATGGCATGCCGTGCGCGAGCACTGGCCAGCCGAAGTGAAGGCCGGCGTCATCGTGCCCAACGACGCCGACATCGAAACCCTGGAAGCCTGCCTGCCGCGCCTGGGCCTGGTGGTGCTGCAGTTCCCCAAGTGGGTGGACGGCCGCGCCTACAGCCAGGCGCGCATCCTGCGCCGCCGCTACCGCTTTGCCGGCGAAGTGCGCGCCACCGGCGATGTGGTGGTGGACATGCTGCCGCTGCTGCAGCGCACCGGCTTCGACGCCGTGGTGCTGCGCGGCGACCAGAAGCTGGACATCGCCCAGCGGCTGCTGGCCAGCTTTCCGGCGCCCTTCCCGGCCCACTACCAGGGCGACGTGCTGCAGCACCAGCCGCTGTTCGCCCGCAGCGGCGCGGAGCAGGCCTGAGATGAACGCGATCACCCTCAACGCCCGGCCCAGCGCCGACTTCGAGGCCAAGCTGGCCCGCACGCTGGCCGTGCTGCAGCAAGCCGCCGCCGAGCACCCCGGCAGCGTGGTGCAGGGCACCAGCCTGGGCGCCGAGGACATGGTGATCACCGACCTGATCGCCCGCCACCGGCTGCCCGTTGCGCTGGCCACGCTCAACACCCAGGCGCTGCACGACGAGACGGTGGCCCTGATCGGCCGCATCGAGCAGCACTACGGCCTGCCGGTGGAGGTGTTCAGCCCGCCGGCCGAAGCGGTGATCCACTTCGTGAACCAGCATGGCCCCAAGGCCATGTACCAGAGCGTGGAACTGCGCAAGGCCTGCTGCGGCGTGCGCAAGCTCGAACCGCTGGGCCGCATGATGGCCGGCCGCGACGCCTGGATCACCGGCCTGCGGCGCGAGCAGTCGAACGACCGCGCGGCGGTGGAGTTCGTGGAGCATGAGCCCAACGGCCGCACCAAGTACAGCCCGCTGGCCGAATGGGCCTGGGGCGACGTGTGGCACTACATCGGCCAGCACCAGGTGCCCTACAACCCGCTGCACGACCAGTTCTACCCCAGCATCGGCTGCGCGCCCTGCACCCGCGCCGTGGCCCTGGGCGAAGACTTCCGCGCCGGCCGCTGGTGGTGGGAGCAGGAAGGCGCCAAGGAATGCGGCCTGCATGTCCATGACGCCCCCGCCGAGGTGTCGACCCTGTTGAACCGATGAGCCCCACGATGAACGCTCCGCTTTCCGTCGAACAGCTGCTGCCGCAGCTCGACCATGCCCACCTCGACCACCTCGAGGAAGAGGCCATCTTCATCCTGCGCGAGGTGGCGGCCAGCTTCGAGCGCCCCGCCCTGCTGTTCTCGGGCGGCAAAGACTCCTGCGTGGTGCTGCGCCTGGCCGAAAAGGCCTTCAAGCTGCGCCCCGACCGCAGCCAGCCCAACGAGTTCAAGGGCAAGCTGCCGTTTCCGCTGCTGCACGTGGACACCGGCCACAACTTCCCTGAAGTGATCGAGTTCCGAGACCGCCGCGTGGCCGAGATGGGCGAGCGCCTGGTGGTGGGCCACCTGGAAGACAGCATCAAGCGCGGCACCATCCGCCTGGCGCATCCGCTGGAGTCGCGCAACGGCCACCAGACGGTGACGCTGCTCGAAGCCATCGAAGAACACCGCTTCGACTGCCTGATCGG
>CAKZXL010000029.1 GCA_937883885.1 uncultured Aquincola sp.
AGCACCACGTTGCCGAACACCAGCAGCACCATCACGGCCAGCGCCAGCACCAGCAGGGCTTCGAGGGCCTTGCAATAGAAGTGGAAGAAGCGGGTCACGTCGGCGCTTTCTTCAGGCCTGGCGGTTGTCGCGCACCAGGTCCACCAGCGCCCGCAGGCCGAAGGTGTAAGAGCGCCAGCCCAGGCCCTGGATGGTGGCCTTGACCGCCGGCGAGATGATGGAGTGCGCCCGCCAGGCCTCGCGCGCCGCGATGTTGGACATGTGGATCTCCAGCACCGGAAAGGGCATGGCCTTGATCGCGTCGTGCAGCGGCACGCCATGCTGCGTCAGGCCGGCCGGGTTCACCAGCGCGCCCTGGGCGCTGTCGATGCGCTCATGCAGCTTGTCGATCAACGCGCCTTCGTGGTTGCTCTGGAAGGTCTCGAGCGTCACGTCCAGCTCACGGGCGATGGCGCCCAGGCGTTCGTTGATCTCGGCCAGCGTGGTGGTGCCGTAGATGTGCGGCTCACGGCGGCCGAACAGGTTGAGGTTGGGGCCGTGCAGGACGAGGATGTTCATGGGTAGGCGGGAAGCGTCGGCGGGTCGGGCGGCAGCGGGCATCACTTGCGGATGCGGACCAGCTCTTCGTTGTAGAGCTTGACGATGGCCGGGTCGTAGGAGGCGGCCAGGCGGTCGGTCACCGGCTTGGCGATGGCGCTCATCGCGTTCTGCGCGGCAGGGGTCAGCTCGTTGTATTGCATGCCCTTGGCCTGCAGCTCGGCCACGGCCTTCTGTGCGGCGGCGCGGCTGGTGGTGCGCTGGTAGCTGCGCGCCTCGTTGGCGGCGTCGTTCATCGCCTTTTTCTCGGCGGCCGACAGCTTGTCCCAGAAGCGCTTGCTGACCAGCACGATGTTGGCCGCGTACACGTGGTTGGTGGCGCTGACGTACTTCTGCACCTCGTACATCTTGTTCGACAGGATCACCGCGAAGGGGTTCTCCTGGCCGTCCACCGCCCGGCTTTCCAGCGCGCCGTACAGCTCGGCGAACGGCATCGGCAGCGGGTTGGCCTTGAAGGCCTTGAAGGTCTCCAGGAACACCGGGTTCGGGATCACGCGCAGCTTCAGGCCTTCCAGGTCTTCGGGCTTGGTGATGGGCCGCTTGCTGTTGGTGACGTTGCGGAAGCCCAGGTCCCAGTAGCCCAGGGCCACCAGGCCTTTTTCGGGCAGCTTGGCCAGCAGGGCCTGGCCGAAGGGGCCGTCCAGCAGCGCATCGGCCTGGCCGAAGTCGCTCACCGCGAACGGAAAGTCGATGAGGCCGAACTCCTTGACGATGCCGGCCAGCGAGGTGGTGGCCGGCGCGCTCATCTCCTGCACGCCGCCTTGCAGCGCCGACTGCTGCTGCAGCTCGTTGCCCAGCGTGGAGGCCGGGAACTCCTGCACCTTCATCTTGCCGCCGGTCTTGGCGGCCAGCAGCTCGGCGAACTTCTTGACGCCGGCGCTCACCGGGTGGTCGGCGTTGTTCAGGTGGCCGAACTTGATCGTGCGTTCCTGGAAGTCCTGGGCGGTGGCGGTCAAGGCCGGCAGCGCGAGCAGGGCGGTCAGGCAGGCGGCGACGAGTGGTCGGCGGGTCAGCTTCATGGGGTCTCCGATGACAGGGTTCGTTGAATCTTGACCGTGAGCATAGAAAAAACGGAAAACGTTTCCACTATGGAATACGCTTCCTCCCACGTTCGTGACGTAACAGGAGGGTTAGAGTGCCGACGCAGCCCAACACGGCCCGCAGCGACGGGCCGGTGAGACACATGAGTTCAAAACTTCAAAGAAGCTTCAACGTGCTGGAGACCCTGGCTGCGCATCCGCAGGGGTGTTCGCTGTCCTTCGTGTCCAACGAGCTGGGCATTCCGCTCAGCGTCACCCACCGCCTGCTGGCGGAGCTGGCCGAATACGGCTACGTGCGCCAGGAGCGCGACCACGGCGACTACACCCTCACCGTCAAGCTGGTGTCGCTGGGCCTGAGCTTCCTCAGCAACTCCGGCGTGGTGGACGTGGCCCAGCCGCTGCTGGACGGCCTGGCGCAGGAGTCGGGCGAGCTGGTGCGCATGGCGGTGGTCGATGGTGACGACCTGGTGTTCGTGGCCAAGGCCCAGGGCGCCACCCGCGGCCTGCGCTACGACCCCGACATGGGCCTGGCGGTGCAGCTGTCGTGCAGTGCAGCCGGCCATGCGCTGCTGTCCACGCTCAGCGATGAAGAGGCGCTGGAACGCGTGGCCCGCCAGGGCTTTGGCCAGCCCGATCAATACGGGCCGCAGGCGCCCACCACGATGAAGGCCTTGCTCACCTACATCCGCAACGCGCGCAAGCGCGGCTGGAGCAGCATCGTCGAGGTGTTTGCGCCCGGCATGTCGGCCATGGCCGCGCCGGTGCGTGCACCCGGTGGCCCGGCCATCGGCGTGGTCACCATCGCCGGCCCGCTGGTGCGCCTGACCGAAGCCCGCATGGAAGCGCTGGCGCCGGCCTTGATGGCCACCGCGCAGGACGTGATGGCGGCCAGCAAGGCGTCGCCGATGCTGGCGCGGGCGCAGCGCCGCACGGCCTGAGGCGGGGCCATCGAGGGCTGTTCAGTCAGCCCTGCGGCCACTCCACGCACACCCGCAGCCCGGGGCTGTCGGGCCGCGCCGACAAGCGGGCCTGCCCGCCCAGGCGGCGGGCCGCCTCCTGCACGATGGCCAGGCCCAGCCCCGAGCCGGGGCCGGCGGCCTGCCCGCGGAAAAAGCGCGCAAAGGCCTGCTCGCGCTCGTCGGCCGGCATGCCCGGCCCGTCGTCCAGCACTTCCAGGCGCAGCTGTCCGCCCTCGACGGACAACCGCACCTCCACCTGCGAGCCGGGCGGGCAGTGCACCAGCGCATTGCGCAGCAGGTTGTCGAGGATGGACTGCAGCGGCGCCAGCGGCAGCTTCGCCGGGCACTGCTCCGGCGACACCAGGGCCAGGTCGATGCCGCGTGCATCGGCGGCCGGCGTGAGGTCGATGAGCTGCTGGCGGATCACGGCCACCAGGTCGGTGGCTTCGGCGGCGCAGGGCGGACCGGGCGCTTCCAGCCGGGCCAGGGTCAGCAACTGCTCGACCAGGTGCGACGTGCGCTGCACCCCGCGCTGAATACCCTGGCGTGCGGCGTCGGCCGTGGCGGCGTCGGTGGCGCTGGTCATCGCATGCGCGTGGGCGGCGATCACGGCCAGCGGCGTGCGCAGCTCGTGCGCGGTGTTGTGGGTCAGGGCGCGCTCGGCCTGCACATGCTGCCGGGCGCGGGCCAGCAGGCCGTCGATGGCGGCCACGATGGGCTGCAGCTCCGCATAGCGCAGGTCCAGCTGCAGCGGCGTGAGCGTGGCGGCATCGCGCTGGGCCAGCGCTTCCACCAGCCGGCGCAGCGGCGAGAGTCCGGTGCGAACGGCCCACCACAAGGGCAGCAGCAACAAGGGCAGGGCCACGCCGATCGAGGGCAGCAGCCCGCTGCCCAGCCAGCGCAGCACCAGACCGTCTTGCACCACCGGCTCGAACAGCAGGATGCGCCAGCGCGGTGTTTCGTGCAGCCAGGGCCAGTAGCGCCGGCCGCCCAGCGTGATGATCGGCTGGCGCGCCTGTGCGGGCGAGGTGGCTGCTTCGTCGTGCAACGCGGCGGACGCGTAGATGCGCTGGCCCTGGGGCGTCTGCAGCTCGAAGGCCAGGTCTTCGATGCCGGGCAGGCCGGCCTCGTGCCGCGAGCGGTTGAACTGCAGTTCCGTGGCCCGCACGATCTCGGCGGCCACGGGCCCGTCGACGTTGGCCAGCGCCTCGCCCAGCGCTTGGGCCGCCGACCGTTGCGCCACCCGGTCGGACAGGCCGGCCTTGAAGGCCAGGTAGTCCAGCGCCACCAGCACCGCCATGATCAGCGCCACCGCCAGCAGCAGCACCCGCAGCAGCCGCCCTTGCAGCGAAGTCTGCTTCAGCATGCGCGCAGCTGGTAGCCCACGCCGCGCACGGTGCGTATGCGTTCGGCGCCGATCTTGCGGCGCAGGTTCGAGAGGTGCACCTCCACCGTGGCGGCGTCCACCGGTTCGCCCAGCGGCTCCAGCAGCTGCCCCAGCACCTGCTTGGGCACCACCGTGCCGGCTTGCTGGGCCAGCGCGGTGAGCAGCTGGAACTCGCGCGCCGACAAGGCCAGCGGCTGCCCATCCAGCCAGGCCTGGTGCGAGCGCGGCGACAGCGTGAGCGCCCCCAGCTCCCACCGATCGCTGGCCTGCTGCCGATGGCGGCGGTGCACGGCCCGCACGCGCGACAGCAGCTCGGGCACCTCGAACGGCTTGACCAGGTAGTCGTCGGCGCCTTCGTCCAGGCCTTCTAGCCGGTCGCTCAAGGCGGCGCGGGCGGTGATGACGATGACCGGCGTGGCGATGCGCCGGGCGCGCCAGTGCCGCAGCAGGTCCAGCCCTTCCTGGCCGGCCAGGCTGCGATCCAGCAGCACCAGGTCCGTCTCCGGCCCCAGCGCGGCACGGGCATCGGCCGCGCGGCGCACCCACTGCGCCGTCATGCCGTCGGCCTTCAGCGCGGCCAGCAGCGCGGGGCCCAGATCGAGGTCGTCTTCGACCAGCAGGATGTGCATGCGCCGGACTGTATCGCCCGACCCTGAAGGCCAGCCAAAGGCGCGGGCGCCCGACTTTGGCTTCTCTTTGGGTGCGCGTTTGCAGACTGCGCCACCTCACCACTTCGGAGATTGTTGATGTCGAGTCATGCCCTCCATCGGCCCCTGCAGCGCCGTTCGGTGCTGCAGCTGTTCCTGGCCACCGGCCTGGGTTGGAACCTGTCCGCCTGCGGCGGCGGATCGCCGGCGTCCGAGCAGGACCGGATGCACGATGCGCTGCAGACCCAGGCCGATGCCGCGGTGGCATCGGGCCTGGTGGGCGTGGCCCTGGGCCTGGTCACCCGCCAGGACAGTGCCCAGGCCGTGGCCGGCCGGCGGCGGCTGGGGCAGGCCGCCGCGGTGCAGCCACAGGACCGCTTTGCCATCGGCTCCAACACCAAGGCGATGACCAGTGCCGCCATCCTGGCGCTGGCCGAACGTGGCGGCCCGGCGCTGTCGATGACCTTGCCCCAGGCCTTCGGCGCCTGGGCCGGCGAGATCCACCCTGCCTTCGTGCAGGTGACCCTGGCCGACCTGCTGAACCACCGCGGCGGGCTGCCGGCCTTCAACGGCAGCGGGCCCGAAGAGGAAGCGTTCTTCAGCGCGGTGCAGGCCGACACCGGCGCCTTGCCGACCACGATGGCGGGGCGCCGTGCCTACTTCGCGCGTTGGCTGCTGGCACGCCCGCCGGTCGAGGGCGTGGTGCCGGGGCGCGACTTCCTGTACTCCAACGCCGGCTATGCACTGGCGGCCGCGATGGTCGAGGTGAGCACCGGCCGCAGCTTCGAGCAGGTGTTCGAAGAAGTGCTGGTGCAGCCGCTGGCCCTGCAGGGCGAATGGCGCTCGCCGGTGCCTGGCGAGCAGGACCTGCTGTGGGGCCATGAAGGCGCGGCCGGCGAACTCACGGTGGTGCAGGCCAGCGCCGAGTCGGTGGCCGCCAAGGATTGGCAGGATGCGCTGGGCCCGGCCGGCCACTGGGCCTGCACCGGCGCCGCTTATGCAGCGTGGTTGCGCTGGCACCTGCAGGCGCTGCAGGGGCAGCCCACGCCGCTGGCCAAGGCGTACGTGAACGACCTGCGCGAAGCGGCAGACGGCCGCTACCTGTGGGGCTGGCAAGCCCAGGCCACGCCGCATCGCACGCTGCTCACCCACACCGGGCACGAGCCCGGCTTCATGGCCGAAGTGGTGGTGGACCGGGCGGCCGACTTCGCGGCCTTCGGCCTGACCAACACCGGCCACTTCTCGGCAGATGGCAGCAGCTGGGTGCTGGGCCGAGTGGACGCGGCCCTGGCCGAGGTGCTCGAGCAGCGGTCGATCGCGCTGTGAGCACCGGAGCCTAACGCGTCGCCCAGGCCGCCTCCCGCGCGGCCGGCTCGCCCAGGTCCCAGAACAGCCCGGCCATCAGCTGCAGGGCCTGGCGTGCCACGCTGCCCAGCAGGTGCTCGTCGGGGGCATGCTGGGCGCAGGCGGGGTGCGAGTGCGGCACCCACAGCGTGGGCAGGCCCAGCGTGTGCGCGAACACGTCGTTGGGCAGCGTGCCGCCCAGGTTGGGCAGCAGGGCCGGCGGCTGGCCGGTGCTGCGTTCGATCGACGCCATCGCCCAGTGCACCCAGGCATCGTCGGGGTTCAGGCGGGTGGCTTCCATCAGCGGGCCGCTGGGCGTGACCACCACGTCGGTGAAGCCGTGCGCGTCCAGGTGCTGGCGCAGGATGGGCAGAAAGTGCGTGTCGTCGCTGCCCACCACGTAGCGGATCTGGCAATGCGCCTGCGCCCGCCCCGGAATGGCGTTGACGGGCGCCTCGGGGTTGCCGGTCTTGAAGGCCAGCACCTCCAGCGTGTTCGAGCCGAACACGCGCTCAGCCGGCGTCAGGCCCGGCTCGCCCCAGTCGGCATCGATCACGGGGTCCGCCGGGCCGCCGCCCACCTCGATGCTGCGCAGCGCCTGGCGCACGTTGTCGGGCAGGCTGTCGGGCAGCAGGCCCGGCACGCAGATGCGGCCGCGTGCATCCACCAGGCTGGCGATGGCATGGGCCAGCCGCACGCCGGGGTTGCGCAACAGGCCGCCCCAGTTGCCCGAGTGATGGCCGGCCGGCCGCAAAGCGATGGTCAGGTCGAAGTTGAAGCCGCCGCGCGAGCCCAGGAACAGCGTGGGCCGCTGCGCCGACACCCGCGGCCCGTCCGAGGCCAGGAACAGGTCGGCCGCCAGCAGCGTGCGCTGCTGCTCGCACAGCTCGCGCAGGCCGATGGAGCCGGTTTCTTCGCCCATCTCGAACAGCAGCGTCAGGTTGTAGCCCAGGCGGCCGCCGCGGGCGGCCAGCACCTCGGCCAGCGCCATCAGGTTGATGGTGTGCTGGCCCTTGTTGTCGGCGGTGCCGCGGCCATACAGCCGGTCGCCTTCGGCCTGCAGCTGCCAGGGCTGCAGCCCTTCGCGCCACTGCGCTGCATGGCCACGCACCACGTCGCCGTGGCCATAGCTCAGCACGGTGAAGGCGGCCTGCGGCTCCTGCCGCCGGGCCACGAGGAACGGGGAACCGCCGGCCACCGGGTTGTCCAGCAGCCGGCCCTCGAAGCCCAGCGCCTGTAGCGCCGGCAGCAGCTCGTGCTGCAGGTAGGCCAGCAGCTGGGGCGCCTGCGCCGGCTCCTGGCTTTCGGTGGGGCAGGCCACGCGGCGTGCCAGCACGGCCTGGAAGCGGCCATCGTCGAACAGCGCGGCAGCGGCCGCCAGGGCGGAGGATCGGTTGCTCATGCCGCCCAGCGTAGGCCGTGGCGCGCGATGCAACAATCAGCATTTGTGCACGCAGGGCTTGCCGCTTCGGCAAGGCATGCCCGGCGCAAGGAGGATGACCGATGCGCGCCCATCACCTGCAGGACACGGCGCTGCGCTACTTCCTGGAAGTGGTGCGCAGCGGCTCGCTCGCGGTGGCTTCCGAGCGGCTGCATGTGGCCGCCTCGGCCATCAGCCGGCAGATCTCGGGGCTGGAACAGGCGCTGGACACGGTGCTGTTCGAGCGCCAGCCGCGCGGCATGGTGCCCACGCCGGCCGGCGAGATCCTGGCGGCGCATGCGCGCCGCAGCAGCATGGACGCCGACCGGGTGCTGGAGGACCTCGACGCCTTGCGCGGCGCGCGCCAGGGCCGGGTGCGCATTGCCAGCGCCGAGGGTTTTGCCAGCCACTTCCTGCCGCCGCTGATCGTGGAGTTTCGCCGCGTGCATGAGCGCATGGTGTTCGACGTGGCCGTGGTGGCGCCCGGCGAGGTGCCGGCGCGGCTGCGCGCCGGCGATGCCGACATCGGCCTGACCTTCAGCCGCACGCCGGAGAAGGACATCCGGGTGGAGCACCAGCAGCCCGCGCCCATCCTGGCCTTGATGCGGCCCGATCACCCGCTGGCGGCGGCCCGGTCGCTGACGCTGGCGCGGCTGTGCGAATACCCGGTGGCATTGCCGGCGCCCGACACCACGCTGCGGCAGATGATCGACATCGCCTGCAGCCGCCAGCAGATCGACCTGCAGCCCATGCTCACCTGCAACACGGTGGCGGTGCTGCACGGCTTCGTGCTGGAAGGCGGGGGGCTCACCGTCTCGGGCGAAGTGTCGGCCCGGCACTGGGTGGCATCGGGCCAGATGGTGGCGGTGCCGCTGCGCGACCGCGGGCTGGACCTGCGCGACATCCAGCTGCAGACGCTGGCCGCCCGCACCTTGCCGCATGGCGCGCAGCGCTTCCTCGACTTCCTGAAGCAGCGGTTGCCGGAACGTCTGCAGGCCTCGCGCCGCCGCGGCGGCTGAACCGCCGTCGCATCGCGCCCGGCGGCGCCTTGCCGCTTTGGCAAGCCGCGCTTGCAGATTCTGCGATTGCCGCGAAGGCA
>CAKZXL010000030.1 GCA_937883885.1 uncultured Aquincola sp.
TTCCCGGCGGCGACCTGCGTCCCTGGTAAGTGGTCGATGGCGCAATACGACGTCTACCCCAACCCCAGCCATAGCGCCGCGCCCTTGCCCGCCGAAGCCTTGCGGCGACCGGTGGACAACGTGGCGGCGCAATCCAGCGCGCTGGTTTCAGCCATCGACGCGGTGTTATCGGGCATCTAGTTGCACCCCAGAGCGGGCTTGGCCCTAGCGGAACAGCCATGGCGCGTGCCGGCTGCACTCGCCACTACGGACGAGTGACGCTGGTGACCAGCTTCAGCCCCAGTGACACCATGACCAGCCCGGCTGTGCGGTCCAGCAAGGCTTTGTAGGCGAGGTAGATCTTCTGGGGTGTGCCCGCCGACAGAACGAGCGCAACCAGCGCATACCAGCCGCTCTCGATGCAGAACACCATGGCGAGCAGCACAACGCCGAAGGCAACGCTGAAGCTCTGCGGCAAAAAGGCGGCGAACACGCTGGCATAGACCACGGCCGTCTTGGGATTGCTGACTTGCGTGGTGAGACCCAGCCAGAACGCCCGCTGCGCGCTGGGGGCGGCGCCGTCCGAGCTTGAAACAAGCAGCGCTTGCTTTGCGGAACGGAAGATGAGGACGCCCAGGTAGCACAGATAGGCGCCGCCCGCGAGCTTCAGTCCCACATAGAGCCAAGGCACCGCCTGGAACACGGCGTGCAGTCCCAGCAGCGCCGCCGCCCCGAACAGGACGCCGCCGACGCCCATTCCGAGTGCTGCGGCCAGTGCCTGGGCCCGGGAGGTGGCCACCGCCATGCGCGCGACCATCACGAAGCTCGGTCCGGGGCTGATGACGCCGACAGTGAGCGCGGCAAGCACGCCAAGCAGCGCAGTGGTTTCGAAAGGCATGGGAATTCCAGGACGAGTGGCATGCGCGGCCCGGAGTATGGCCTCGACCAGCCACGTACCGAAGCTGAATTCGGCGACACCGGCTGGATCAAGGCGCCTGTACAGGCATACAGCTTGCCCCTGTCGGGCCACAGCAACCAAGGACGACACCATGACCGACAAGCATGTGGCCGAGCAGGCCGACGACAGCAACATGAAGAAGGACCCGGACCAGTGGGTCACCGGCGATGAGCCGATGACCGGGGCCCAGAAGTCCTACCTGAAGACACTGTCCGAAGAGGCGAAGGTCGACTTCGACGAGGGCCTCAGCAAGGCCGATGCGTCCAAGCGCATCGACGAGCTGCAAGCCATGACCGGGCGCGGGCAGTCGAACCCGGGCTGACGAGCGGGATGGCGGTCGTGCTGCGGGCGCCTGACACGCGCCGCAGCAGCCATGAGCGCGACCGCAACTTGCCGCAAAAGCGGCTCGGCGCCGCGCCTATCCCAGCGACCCCACCACATTCACCTCCCGCTGCTCCGGAATCTCGTTGTACGAGAGCACGTGCAGCCCGGGCGCGAACAGGCGCGCGTAGCGGGCCAGCAGCGGGCGCACCTGGGGCATCACCAGCAGCATCGGGGTGGCGGCCTGCTGCTTCATCTGGTCGCGGGCAATCGGCATGTGGGTCTGCAGCTGGCTCAGCAGCTTGGGGTCCACCGGGTAGTTGTCCAGCGCCACCTTGGCGCCGCCGGCGCGGGCCTGGTTGAGCGCGCCCAGCAGCAGGTTCTCCAGCTCGCCGCTCAGGTTGAAGGCATTCATCGGCGCGCTGGGGCCCACCAGGCCGGTGACGATCTGGCGGCGCAGCGTGCAGCGCACCTCGGCCGCCAGCAGGATGGGGTCCTTGGTGGTCTCGGCGTTTTCCAGCAGCGTGGTGGCGATGGGCACGATGTCCTTCAGGCTCACGCCTTCGGCCAGCAGCACGCGAAACACCTTCAGCAGCTGGCTGTGGTTCAACGCCTTGTCCAGCGCCGCGGCCAGCTTGGGCGCCTGGGCGGCCAGGCGCTCCATCAGCGCCGGCACGTCTTCGTGGCGGATGATCTCGGGCAGGTGGTCGCGCACCAGCTTGGCCACGTGGGTGGCCACCACGCTGGCCGGCTCCACCACCTGATAGCCCATGCCCAGCGCATGCGACTTGTCCTGCGGCGCGATCCAGGTCACCGGCAGGCCATAGGCGGGGTCGATGCCGGGCGCGCCATCGAGGTCGCCGAACACCTGCGGCCCGGGAATCGCCATCAGCCGGTCGGCATGCACCTCGGCCTGGGCGATGGGCGTGCCGCTGAGCAGCACGCTGTACTGCGTGGGCTTGAGCGACAGGTCGTCGCGCAGGCCGATGGGCGGCAGCAGCAGGCCCAGGCTTTCGCTCAGGGTCTGGCGCACGCCCTTCAGGCGCTTGGCCAGCGGCGCGCCCTGGCCCTGGTCGATCAGGCCCACCAGCTTGTAGCCCACGCTGATGCCCAGCGGCTCCACGAAGGGCAGCGCCTGCCAGTCGATGTCGGCATTGCGCTCGGCCACCAGCGCCTGCTGGATGGCCGTGGTGTCGGCCGGCTTGGGCTGGTCGACCTGCTGGCTCAGCCTCCAGGCCGCAAAGCCCAGCACCGCCGCGAACGACAGGAAGGGCAGCCACGGCATGCCGGGGATGATGGCCAGCAGCACCATCACGCCGGCCGCGCTGGCCAGCACCGCGGGCGATGCCAGCAGCTGCGAAGCCACCTGCTGTTCCATGTCGCCGGCATCGGCGGTGCGGGTGACGATGATGGCCGCGGCGGCCGACAGCAGCAGCGCCGGGATCTGCGCCACCAGGCCGTCGCCGATGGTCAGCAGCGCGTACTGGCGGAAGGCATCGGCGAACGACAGGTCGTGCATCAACGCGCCGATGGCCACGCCACCCAGCATGTTGATGATCAGGATCAGGATGCTGGCGATGGCATCGCCGCGCACGAACTTGCTGGCGCCGTCCATCGCGCCGTAGAAGTCGGCCTCCATCGCCACGTCGCGGCGGCGTTCCTGCGCCTTTTCCTGGTTGATCAGGCCGGCGTTCAGGTCGGCGTCGATCGCCATCTGCTTGCCGGGCAGCGCATCCAGCGTGAAGCGGGCCGACACCTCGGAGATGCGTTCCGCGCCCTTCGTGACGACCACGAAGTTCACGATCATCAGGATGATGAACACCACCAGGCCAACGACGAAGTTGCCGCCGATGACCACGTTGCCGAACGACTCGATCACCTGGCCGGCGGCATGCGTGCCCTCATGGCCGTGCAGCAGCACCACGCGGGTGGAGGCCACGTTCAGCGCCAGCCGCATCAACGTGGTGGTGAGGATGATGGTCGGGAAGACGCTGAAGTCCAGCGGCCGTTTGGAAGCGACGCTCACCAGGATGACGATGAGCGCCAGCACGATGTTGAACGTGAACAGCACGTCCAGCACGATGGGCGACAGCGGCAGGATGATCATGGCCAGCAAGGCCATGAGGAACAGCGGCGTGGCCACCTTGTGGCGGCGCATCTCGGCCACCATGCGTTGGATGAAGTTCATGCTTTCACCTCGCTCAGCTGCGCGGGGATTTCAAGATCGTCGGGAAGCACCGGCGCCGCCTTGCGGGTGCCGGCCTGGAAGGCGCGTATCTGCATCACGTAGCGCAGCACCAGGGCCACGGCCTTGTACAGCGGCGCCGGAATCTGCTGGTTGACCTGGCTGGTGTTGTAGATGGCGCGCGCCAATGGCGGCAACGGCACCACCTCGATGCCGCTCTCACGCGCCACCTGGCGGATGTACAGCGCCATCTCGTCCACGCCCTTGGCCACCAGGAACGGCGCCTCGGCCCGGTCTTCGTCGTACTTCAGCGCCACGGCGTAGTGCTCGGGGTTGACGATCACCACGTCGGCCGTGGGCACCGTCTTGCGCACGCTGCGCTTGGCAATCTGCTGCTGGATCTGGCGGATACGCTGGCGCACCTCGGGCCGGCCTTCGGCCGACTTGTGCTCTTCCTTCACTTCCTGCTTGGTCATGCGCTGCTGCTGGGTGAAGAAAAAGCTCTGCAGCGGCACGTCGATCACCGCGAACAAGATGAACACCACCACCATCGCCATCACGCCGTCCAGCATCAGGCCGGCGCCGTGCACCAGCGCCTGGTCGAAGGTTTGCGACTGCAGTTGCAGGTAGGCCGCCACCGAGCTGGTGGACACATGCCACAGCACCGCGATCACCAGGCTGCACTTGAGCAGCGAGATCGCGAAGTCGGACCAGTGCTTGCCGCTGGCCAGCCGGCCCGCAAAGCCCAGCGGGCTGAGCCGGCTGGGCTTGGGCATCAGGTTCTTGAGGCTGAACACCCAGCCGCCCGGGTACAGCGAAGCCAGCACCACCAGCAGCGGCACCACCGCCAGCGGCAGCACCATGCGGCCGAACAGCAGCGCCACGTCGTAGAACACGTTCGACCAGACGTTGCCCATCGTGCCCTGCCCGTCCAGCGGCACCACCACCATGCGGAACAGGCTGCGAAAGTCTTCCAGGTAGCCCGGCACCATCAGCAGAAAGGCCTTGAGGCTGACCAGGATGCCCACCGCCGTGGCCCAGTCGCGCGAGCGGTTGACCTGCCCTTCTTCGCGCGCCTTGCGCAGCTTCTGGGCTGAGGGTTTTTCGGTCTTGTCGCCAGTGCTGTTGCCGGACATCGCGTGCCCCTCAGCTGCCGGCGCGCAGGCCGCGGTGGATCAGGTCCAGCACCTGCTGCGTCATGCGGATGTAGTGCTCCGGCACGAAGCGCACCACCTGCGTGAGCATGAACAGCCCGAACACGGTGACGATGGCAAAGCCCAGCGAAAACAGGTTGAGCGCGGGTGCCACGCGGTTGAGCAGGCCGGTGCCGAACTGCACCACCACGGTGGCGAACACCACCGGCAGCGCCAGCAGCAGCGCGGCCGAGAACACCCAGGCCACCGCCAGCGGCAGCGTCTTGAGCTGCAGCGTGGCCAGGCCCTGCCCCACCGGCCAGGCCTGGAAGCTGGCGCCCAGCACGCCGGTGATGACCAGGTGCCCGTCGATGGCGAAGAACACCAGGATGCACATCATGTACAGCAGGCTGGACACCACGTCGGACGACTGGCCGTTCATCGGGTCGTTCATCACCGCCATGGCCAGGCCCATCTGCGAAGAAGCCAGGAAGCCCAGCACCAGGATGGCGCTGATGGTCAGGTGAAAGGCCAGGCCCAGCACGAAGCCGATGACGGCCTGCTCCAGCGCGGCCACCACGCCGTGCATCGAGAACGGGTCGATGGCCACGGCCGGCTGGGCCATGGGCATCAGCACCACGGCCAGCACCAGCGACAGCAGCACCCGCACGGTCACGGGCATCATGTTTTCGCCCAGCACCGGCGCCGCGCTCAGCAGCGCCATCGTGCGGCAGAACGGCCACCAGAAGGCGCCGAGCAGCCCCAGCAGCTGGTTGAAGACGGGCTCCATCGCGTGCTGGCCTTCAACCGATGAGCGTGGCCGCGCGCTCGAAGATCGAGACGCAGAAGTCCATCAGCCGGCCGACGATCCAGCGGCCGGCAAAGCCGATGGCCAGCATGGTGACCAGCAGCCGCGGCAAGAAGCTCAGCGTCTGCTCGTTGATCTGCGTGGCTGCCTGGAACATGGCCACCACCAGGCCCACGATCAGGCCCGGCACCACCAGCAGCGACACCAGCACGGTGACCAGCTGCAGCGATTCGCTGACCAGGTCGACGGCAACTTCCGGCGTGATCATGCGTGCGCCCTCAATAAGCCTGGATGGAGGTGACCAGGGTGTTGACGGTCAGCGTCCAGCCGTCCACCAGCACGAAGAGCAGCAGCTTCATCGGCAGCGAGATGACCAGCGGCGACAGCATCATCATGCCCATGGCCATCAGCACCGACGACACCACCATGTCGATCACCAGGAAGGGGATGAACAGCATGCAGCCGATCTGGAACGCCGTCTTCAGCTCGCTGAGCACGAAGGCCGCCAGCTTGACGGTGAAGGCATGGTCCTCGGGCCTGGCGATGTCCTTCTCGCCGGCCAGGCGCGAGACCTGGGCCAGCGCGGTCTTGCTGGTCTGCGCCAGCATGAAGCGCGAGACCGGCACCTCGGCGGCCTTCAGCGCCTCGGTCAGCGTGAGCTTGTCGGCGTCGTAGGGCACGAAGGCGTTGTTCCACACCTGCTCGCCCACCGGGCGCATCACCAGCATGGTGAGGATGAGCGCGATGCCGGTGATGATGCGGTTGGGCAGACCCTGCTGCAGGCCCAGGGCCTGGCGCAGCAGCGACAGCACGATGACGAAGCGGGTGAAGCTGGTCATCATCAGCACCAGCGAGGGCAGCAGCCCCAGCAGCGTCATGATGATGAGCACCTGCGTCTTCACCGTGAAGTCGGTGGAGACGCCGCCGGTGCTGGTGCCGAACAGCGGAATGCCTTCGGCCGCCCGCGCCGGGCCGGCTGCCCAGGCCAGCGCGAGCAAGGCTGCGCCAGCGGCGGTTGCGCGAACCGCGCGTTGCGTGTTCATCGCCGGGTCAGTGTTCCAGCGAATCGAGGTCCAGGCCGGCCAGCTCCACGACCTTCAGGCCGTACTTTTCGCCGGCCACCACCACCTCGGCGCGGCCCACGGGCGTGCCGTTGACCTTGATGACCAGCGGCTCGCCGGCCAGGGTGTCCAGCGGCACCACGCTGTCGGTCTGGATGTCCATCAGCTCCTGCAGCGAGACGCGGGCCGAGCCCACCTCCAGCGTCAGCGTCACCGGGATCTTGCGCATCAGCTGCGGGATGTTGCGGCGCGGACGGGCCGGGGCGGCGGGCGCCGCCAGCTCAGCGTCGTCCAGGCCTTCCGGCACGCCGGCCAGCAGGTCGTCGAGGGCGCTCTTGTTGTCAGTCATGTCCATGGGGTCAGTCCACATCGGCAAAAGAGGTCAGGCACAACTTGCCCTGGTGTTCGGCCACGGTCGCGGTGAAAAGCCGCGAGTCGTCGATGAGCACGTCGGTCGTGCCCAGGCTGATGGGGATCACGTCGCCCACCTGCAGGTCGGCCAGCTGGCCGAGCGGAATGTCCTTCTGCAGCAGCCGGGCCACCAGCGTGAGCGACAGCCGGGTGGGCAGCGGCGCGGCCTGTTCGATCTGCTCGCCGGCCTTGGCGCGCAGCGGCGTCAGCTGGTGCCACACGCGGTTCATCCAGCCATCGCCCACGGCCAGGCAGATGCTGCCCTGGCTGCCGTGGGCATGCTCCACCACGCGGGCTTCCAGCAGCCAGCAGCCACGCGAAGGCGGCAGCCGGCCGATGGGCTTGAAGACCGGCAGCCGCGGCGACAGCGGGCTGCCGACGCCAGCCTCGATGCGGCCGGCCAGCAGCTCGACGAACTGCTGGCCCAGCAGCGCGGCCAGGCGTTCTTCGGTCGCGGTTTCGCGCGGGGTTTCGCCGGGCTGCTCGGCCGGCGGGGTGCGCAGGCCATAGCGGTAGGCCAGCACGCTCATCAGCACGCCGCGCTCGACGGCGCAGGCGATGTCGCCGGTGGCGTTGCCAAAGCTCAGCCAGGCCGCTTCGGGTGCCCGGGTGTCCAGGCGGCGCATGGCCACCTGGGCCACTTCGAAGCGGGCGCGGTAGCGCATGTTCAGCCGCAGGCGCAGCAGTTCCGAGAGGTCTTCGCGGAACTGCTTGGAAAAGCGCGCCAGCAGGTGCACCGGTCGGCCGAGCGTGCCGGCGTCCAGCACCATGGGTGGCTCCGTACGGCTGGGGGTGGAGGTGTCGGTCATGGGCGGGCCAGGGGCAATTCGTGCGACTGATTCTAGAAATCGCGCCTGCCGCTGAACGCCGGATATGGCGGGTAAAAGCGGCCAAGCTGTGCGCACCGCACGCCCGGCGGGCCGGTCTGCCTGAATATCGGCAGACCACGGCCAATATATATGGACAAACTCAATTTGATAACTGAGCAGCCACGGCGAATTTATGAGGTCAATATGTCAGACGCTGTGAAGCGGCCCGCTTCTCACATGCTGTAACAGCTGCGCCCGCCCACCACCCGATGCAGTGCAATCGTCCACACGTTGCGCTGCAACATGCTCGCCGCCGGTTGTGCCGCGCGGCGGGCGGCCCCTAGCATCCGCCACCACTCAGGGCACACCCGCGCGAAAGCCGGGGTCGCAAAGCTTCCGGTCTGCCCCCACGGCGTACGCGCCCGGGAACGACAGCGGGGCCGCCAGACGGACGCCACCGCCTCAAGGTGGGCTGCCGCCTGTCCCGGGCCATGCCATGCGCAGGGCCGGGAGACCTGCTTTTGTTGCGTGCGCGCGCTGGGTCGACCTGCCTCCCCAGCCACGGAAAGCGCCCGCCCATGCCCGCCCACCGCACCGTCAGCCCGCCCGCGCTAAGCCCGCATAAGCCGGGTTGTTCGGGCGTTTCTCGGGTTTGCCCGGGGGCCCCAGGCTCCGTAACATTTGGTCCATCAGACAGGCCCTTGCCTTTTGCGTCGCTTCGACGTCCCACTCACCAGAAAGTACCGGATGAGTCACCAGATGGATATCGATATAACCCGCCGGATAACGGCGAGGTGGGCCGCCGCAAAACCCTCCGGCACCCCGGGCGCAAATTTGAGCCCCTCAAGTCGGGGCTGCTCGGGCCGATAGACCAGCAGACACCCGCCCTTGAATCGATCGAGCAACCCGCCGCACGCGGCGAGTTGAGCCGCTGCATGGCCTGAAGGGGCCCGCAACCGGCGCCCCCACAAGAACCGCCCGAGGAAACCGACCATGTCTTCCGCACTGCTTTCGATCCAGGCCGACCTGGCGCGCCTCGCCGGCGACGTCGAGCGGCTGACGCCGACCGCGCCGGTGCAGCCCGCACTGAACCTGGACGACGGTCTGGCTTCCGGCTCCGCAGGAGCACAGGGCGACGGTTTTGTCGCCGGCTTTAAGCAGGTGCTGATGTCGGTGGACGCCAAGGACAAGGCCGCCGCCGAAAAGGTGGCCGACGTGGACGCCGGCCGCAGCGACGACCTGGTGGGCGCGATGTTGTCCAGCCAGCAGGCGAGCCTGTCGTTCTCGATGCTCATGCAGGTGCGCAACAAGGTCGTGGGTGCCTTCGACGAGCTGATCAAGCTGCAGCTGTAGCCGCCGGCCACCGCCTGCTGACCGACCACCCAACCGCCGTACGCCGTGATCGCCACGCTCAAGCCCGCCCTCTCCCGCCTGCGCCCCGCTGGCGGTCTGCCGCCCGGCCTCGTCAGGAGCCTGGGCCCCATCCTCACACTGGCCATCGGCGTCACGCTGGCGGTGCTGATGTTCCTGTGGCGCGACCAGTCGGGCTACAAGGCCGTGTTCGGCGCCCGCGAAAAGGTGGCCGCCGCCGAGATGATGGCGGTGCTGGACGCCGAAGGCGTGCGCTACCGCGTGCACCCCGACAGCGGCCAGGTGCTGGTGCCCGAAGCCCAGCTGGGCAAGGTGCGCATGCTGCTGGCCGCCAAGGGCGTGACGGCCAAGCTGCCCAGCGGCCTGGAGCTGATGGACAAGAACGATCCGCTGGGCGTGAGCCAGTTCGTGCAGGACGTTCGCTTTCGCCGCGGCCTGGAAGGCGAGCTGGCGCAAAGCATCATGACCTTCGACGCGGTGGACTCTGCGCGTGTGCACCTGTCCATCGCCAAGTCGTCGTCGTTCGTGGTGAGCGATGGCGAGAAGAGCTCGGCCTCGGTGGTGGTGCAGCTCAAGCCCGGCCGCACGCTCAGCCATGAACAGATCGCCGCCGCCATCAACCTGGTGGCCGGCAGCGTGGCCAGCCTGGACCCCACCCGCGTGAGCCTGGTGGACCAGGCCGGCAACCTGCTGTCGGCCCGCATCGACCTGGCCGATGCGATGGACGGCACCGCGCAGGTGAGCGATGCCGCCAAGCGCTACACCGAAGAAGCCCGCCGCAACGTGCGCGACCTGCTGTCGCCGGTGCTGGGCGAAGACAACTACAAGACCAGCGTCACCGCACTGGTGGACAACGACCGCGTCCAGGAAACGCACGAGACCTACGGCGCCACGCCCAAGGTCACCAACGAGGCGATGCGCCAGGAGATGGACCGCGACGGCGTGGCCGTGGGCGTGCCCGGCTCGCTGAGCAACCGCCCGGTGGCGGTGGCCGCCTCGCAGCCGGCCGACGCCGGCACCGCGAGCAAGAACGCCACCACGCGCCAGTACGCGTACGACCGCAACATCACCCAGATCAAGCGCAGCCGCGGCCGCCTGGCCAAGCTCAACGTGGCGGTGGTGCTCAATGCCTCGGCCGCGCCCAGCGGCAAGGGCAGCTGGACCAATGAAGAGATCGCCGGCGTCGAGAAGATGCTGCGCAGCGGCCTGGGCATCAATGCCGAGCGCGGCGACACGCTGGTCGTCTCGGCCATGCCCTTCCCGGCCCGCCCGGCGCCCGAGCCCTGGTGGCAGCAGCGCGACAACATCGTCGACATCACCGGCTACGTGGGCTACGCCGTGGCAGCGCTGCTGGGCTTCCTGCTGATCGTGCGGCCGCTGATGAAGCTGATGCAGAACCGCTACAGCGCGGCCAGCGTCACGCCGCTGACGCCGATCCCGCCGGCGCCGCAAGCCGCTGTCACCGACCGTCCGTCGGCCCTGGGCAGCAACCCCGCCGTGGCCGCACTGCCGCAGCCGGGCGCCGAAGCGGTGCTGCCGGGCGCCGCGCAGATCGCTGCCACTGCCGCGGCCATGGCCGCCGCCGCAGGCACGCAGCCGGGCGACATGTCGGTGCGGCCGCTGCTGGAGAACTACGACCTGCCGCCGCCGGGCTCGCCGGTGGACGTGCTGGTCGATCACCTGAAGGTCCTGGCCGGCAAGGAGCCGGAACGGGTCGCCGAAGTCGTCAAACAGTGGGTGCAGAAAAATGAGCGAGCAGAGCAACCAGCTTGAAGGCGCCGGGCTGAGCCCGGTGGAGCAGGCCGCGATCGTGCTGCTGAGCATGGGTGAGGAGCCGGCTGCCGCCGTGCTGCGTTGCCTGTCGCGCGAAGAGCTGCTGGAGGTCACCCAGGTGATGTCGCGCATGAGCGGCATCAAGGTCGAATCGGTGAAGACCTCGATCCAGCACTTCTTCGAGGACTACCGCGAGCAAAGCGGCGTGCACGGTGCCTCGCGCAGCTACCTGCAGCGCTCGCTCGATCTGGCGCTGGGCCGCGAGATCGCGAGCAGCGTGCTCAACAGCATCTACGGCGATGCCATCCGCCCCAAGATGGCCCGGCTGCAATGGGCCACGCCCAAGTGGCTGGCCGACCAGATCGCCAACGAGCATGTGCGCATGCAGGCGGTGTTCCTGGCCTTTTTGCCCAGCGCGATGGCCGGCGGCGTGATCGATGCGCTGCCCGCCGAAGGCCGCGACCTGGTGCTGCTGAACGTGGCGCGGCTCAAGGAGATCGACCGCGAACTGCTGGCCGAACTCGACCTGCTGGTGGACCGTTGCCTGGACACGCTGAGCACCCAGAGCACCAGCGTGGAAGGCATCCGCCAGGCCGCCGAGATCCTGAACCGCCTGCCCGGCAACCGCCAGCAGATGGTGGAGCTGCTGCGCGCCCACGACCCCGAGGTGATGCAGGAGCTGGAGATCAGCATGTACGACTTCGGCGTGCTGGGCCGCCAGAGCGAGCCCAACCTGCTCAAGATCATCGAAGCCGTGCCGCTGGAGCAATGGGCCATTGCGCTCAAGGGCGCCGAAGCCGCGGTGCGCGACGCCATCCTGCAGACCATGCCCAAGCGGCAGGCGCAGGCCTTCGAGGACACCATGCGCCGCAGCGGCCCGGTGCCGCTGTCGCGCGTGGAACAGACGCGCCAGGAAATCATGGCGCAGGTCAAGCAGCTGGTGGACGACGGCGAGATCGAGATCCAGCTGTTCGCCGAAGCGACGGTGGAGTGAGCATGAACGCCCACACCCCCACCCACCGACTCAAACGCAGCGCCGTGCCGGTGCGGGGGCTGGCCGCATGATCAGACCGCACCGCTTTCCTCCGCTGTCCAAGGTCAACGTGGCCAAGGCACTGGGCGATGCCCATGGCCTGCCGCCCGAAGCCCAGGCCTCGCTGGCCGACGGCTTCCAGCATGGCCAGCAGTTGGGCTATCGCGAAGGCTACGACCAGGGCCTGCAGCGTGGCCGCGAAGACGGCCAGGCCATCGGCCGCGACGAAGGCCGGCGCCTGGGCGTGCAGGAAGGCCGCCGCGAGGTGGCTACCCGCTTCGACAAGATGGCGGGCCCGATCGACGCGGTGCTGGCTGCGCTGCAGCAGGCGCAGGCCGACTACCAGACGGCGATGCGTGAGGAAGTGGTGGACCTGGTGGCCCGCGTGGCCCGCCAGGTGATCCGGTGCGAGCTGGCGCTGCAGCCGGCGCAGCTGCTGCACCTGGTGGACGAGACCCTGGCCACCATGCCGCCGCCGCACGACAACGTGCAGGTGCACCTGAACCCCGAAGACCTGCAGCGCATCCGCGACGTGGACCCGGCCCGTGCCGCCCGCTGGACGCTGGTGCCCGATGCCCAGCTGGACGCCGGCGAATGCCGCGTGCGTGCCGGCCGCCGCGAAGCCGATGCCGGCTGCCGCCAGCGCCTGGCTGCGTGCATGGACCAGGTGCGATCGCAACTCATCGACAACCCGGCGCCGGTGCAGGACGATGCGCCGCTGGCCGCCGAAGTGCCGGTGGTTGCCGCCCCCGTGACCCCTGCGGTTCCCGTGGCACCGATGGCACCGGCTGCACCGGTCATCGAAGCCGCCGAACCCGCGCCCGCCGCCGCGGCGCCGATGGCCCCGCGGGTTGAAGCCGAACCCGTCCCAGCCCCCGCCGCACCGCGCAAGAAGGCCACCACCGCCGAAGCGGCAGCGCCCGCACCGGCGGCCAAGCCCGCCGCAAAGTCCGCGGCCAAGGCCGAGGCCAAGGGGGTGGCCGAGAA
>CAKZXL010000031.1 GCA_937883885.1 uncultured Aquincola sp.
GCCGCAGCACCACCCCGAGGTGGACACCGGCGTGCACGTGATGCTGGTGCTGGACACCGCCGCCGCGCTGCAGGCGCCGCTGCCGGTGCGCTGGGCCTGCCTGGTGCACGACCTGGGCAAGGGCAGCACGCCGCCAGAAGAATGGCCGCGCCACATCGCGCACGAGGCACGCAGCGTGCGCCTGGCCGCCCAGGTGGCCGACCGGTTGCGGGTGCCGGTGGACTGCCGCGAGCTGGCGCAGCTGGTGGCCGGCGAGCACGGCAACATCCACCGCAGCGGCGAGTTCGGCGCCGCCGCGCTGATGCGGCTGCTGGAGCGCTGCGACGCGCTGCGCCGGCCCGAGCGCTTCGAGCAGGCGCTGCTGGCCTGCGAGTGCGATGCGCGTGGCCGCACCGGGCTGGAAGACCGGCCCTACCCGCAGCGAGAGCGCCTCTCGGCCGCGCTGCGCACGGTGCTGGCGGTGGACGTGAAGCAGGCCGCCGCCGATGCGGTGGCGCGCGGCCTCAAGGGCCCGGGCATCGGCAACGCGGTGTCGCAGGCGCGGGCGGAGGCGCTGGAGGCCTGGCTGGCTGGGGCCTAAATGAAGTAGCCGACTGCCATCGCAATCAGGCTCAAAACAAGGCTGCTGGCCACCGGCAGATACCACTCGCGGCCGAAGAGGATGAAGCGGAAGTCGCCCGGCAGCTTGCCCAGGCCGATGCGCGCCAGCCAGTGCTGCAGCCCGTTGAACAGCAGGCAGGCGATGAGAAAGACCAGCAGCCAGCGCATGCCGCGCGCCTACAGCCGGTGCGAGCGGTCGCCCGCCGCAAAGCCGATGGCATCGAACGCTTCGCCCTTGGCAAAGCCGATCACCTTAAACAGTTCGCCCATCTCATGCTCGGCCACCAGCTTCTGGCCGGCCGCCAGCGTGCGCACGTCGCCCGCCGCCTGGGCCTGGCCCAGGCTCTGCGCCAGCCCGCAGTTCAGCAGGAAGCGGCCCTGCGAGGTGTAGCCCAGCACTTCCAGCCCCGCGTCCTGCCCGGCCAGCGCCACGCCGGTGAAGTTGACATGGGCGGTGATGTCCTTGAGCCCCGGGTCGGCCAGCGGGTCGGTGTCGGCGCGGTGCAGCCGATGGCACATCAGCGTGCCGCCGGTGCGCTGCGGCAGGTAGAACTCATCTTCCGGAAAGCCGTAGTCGATGAAAAACGCCGCGCCGCGCTGCAGCCGTTCGGCCAGCGTGCGCACGAAGGCTTCGGCCTGCGGATGGATTTCCACCGTGGTGCCGGGCACGAAGGGCGCCTGCACCGGCGGGCGCAGCGAGGTCTCGCGGTCGGCAAAGCTCAGCGCATCGGCGGCGTCCAGCGTCACGCCGCGCTCCCACCAGCGCTGGCCGTCGAAGTGCAGCAGTTGCACCGGCATCGCGTCCAGCACCTCGTTGCCCACCACCACGCCCTTCATCTGCGCCGGCAGCTCGGTGGCCCACTGCACCCGGTCGCCGAAGGCGGCCAGCCGCGCCTGCTGGCGCGCCCGCAGGCTGCCCGAGAGGTCGACGATGGTGTAGCGGCGCACCCGCTCGCCCAGCGCCTGCAGCAGCGATTCGGCCAGCGCACCCGAGCCGGCGCCGAATTCCCACAACTCGTCGGTGCCGGTGGCGTCCAGCGCCTGGCGCAGCTGCACCGCCAGCGCCTGGCCGAACAGCGGCGTCATCTCGGGCGCAGTGACGAAATCGCTGCCCGAGGACGGCATGGCGCCAAACTTCACGCTGCCGTTGGCGTAGTAGCCCAGGCCCGGCGTGTACAGCACCGCGGCCATGTATCGGTCGAACGGCAGCCAGCCGCCCGCGGCCGCGATGTCCTGGCGCAAGTGCGCCAACAGCGCGCTCGATACACTGGCGGGTTCCGTTTTTTGCATGACGCATTCTAGAAACCATGGCTTCGCGCCGCGTTGTCCTCGTCACCGGAGCGGCCCGGCGCATCGGCCGCAGCATCGCGCTCGACCTCGCGGCGCATGGCTTCGACCTGGCGCTGCACTGCCACCACGCCAGTGAAGAAGCCGCCGCCACCGCGGCCGAGCTGCAGGCGCTGGGCGCCCGCGTGGCCGTGCTGCCCGCCGACCTGACCGACGAAGCCGCCTGCCGCGCGCTGGTGTCGCAGGCGCTGGCGCAGCTGGGCCGGCTGGACGCGGTGGTCAACAACGCCTCGCTCTTCGAGCATGACGACGTGGCCAGCTTCGGCCATGCCGCGATGGAGCGCCACTGGCGCGCCAATACCGCCGCGCCCATCCTGCTGGCGCAGGCGCTGCACCAGCACCTGGCCACGCGCGACGACGCGGCCGAGACGCCCGGCTGCGTGGTGAACCTGCTCGACCAGAAGCTGTGGAACCCCAACCCCGACCACCTGTCGTACACGCTGTCCAAGGCGGCGCTGGAAAGTGCCACCACGATGCTGGCCATGGCGCTGGCGCCGCGGCTGCGGGTGGTGGGCGTGGCGCCGGGCGTCACCCTGCCCTCGGGCCCGATGAACCAGGAAGAATTCCAGCGTGCGCACCGCATGACGCCGCTGCAGCGCTCTTCCACCCCTGAAGACCTGGCGCGCACCGTGCGCTTCGTCCTCGAGTCGCCCGCCATCACTGGCACCACCATCCTGGTGGACGGCGGCCAGCACCTCGCCGCGCAGCCGCGCGACGTCTACTTCCTCGCCTGATCGGCCGCCATGAACCTTCTTCACCCTGACCTGGCCGGCTGCCGGCGCCTGTTCCTGCGCAACTACGTGGTGAACATCAACATCGGCGTGCACGACTTCGAAAAGCGCGGCGAGCAGCGCGTGATCATCAACGTCGACCTGTACGTGCCGCTGGCGCAGTCCACGCCCACCGCCGACGAACTGCACGAGGTGGTGGACTACGACTTCATCCGCCGCACCGTGGCCGAGCGGGTGCAGCAGGGCCACATCCAGCTGCAGGAGACCTTGGCCGATGACCTGCTGAAAGCCATGCTCACCCACCCCCGCGTGCGCGCGGCCCGCGTGAGCACCGAAAAGCCCGACGTGTACCCCGACTGCGATGCGGTGGGGGTGGAAGTCTTCGGCATCAAGCCTTGAGAACGGAACTGCCATGAGCGACATCGCCATCGACACCGCCCACGACCGCAAGGCCGCCTTCGAGGCCAACAAGCTGTCCAAGCGCCTGCACCGCCAGGTGGGCCAGGCCATCGCCGACTTCAACATGATCGAAGCCGGCGACAAGGTCATGGTCTGCGTGTCGGGCGGCAAGGACAGCTATGCCCTGCTCGACATCCTGATCAACCTGCGCAAGCGGGCGCCGATCCCGTTCGAGCTGGTGGCCGTCAACCTCGACCAGAAGCAGCCCGGGTTTCCTGAGCATGTGCTGCCGCAGTACCTGTCCACGCTGGACGTGCCCTTCCGCATCGAGGAGCAGGACACCTACTCCATCGTCAAGCGGCTGATTCCCGAAGGCCAGACGATGTGCTCGCTGTGCTCGCGGCTGCGGCGCGGCATCCTGTACCGCGTGGCCAGCGAACTGGGCGCCACCAAGGTGGCGTTGGGCCACCACCGCGACGACATGGTGGTGACGCTGCTGATGAACATGTTCTTCGGCAGCCGCATGAAGGGCATGCCGCCCAAGCTGGTGAGCGACGACGGCAAGCACGTGGTCATCCGCCCGCTGGCCTACGTGGCCGAGACCGACCTGGAACGTTATGCGGTGGACCGCCAATTCCCCATCATCCCGTGCACGTTGTGCGGCAACCAGGAAGGGCTGCAGCGCGCCACCATCAAGGCGATGATCCGCGACTGGGACCGCCAGTACCCCGGCCGCATCGACAACATGTTCACCGCCATGGGCAACATCGTGCCGTCACACATGATGGACCGGAAGCTGTACCCTTTCACCACGCTGCAGGCCACCGGCATCGCCGACCCGCAGGGCGACAAGGCTTTCGACGACGACGAAGACCCCTGTGGCACGCCCGCCACCTCGGTGGTGAAGCTGCATCCCGGGGCCTGAACCAGGAACCGCTGACATGAACCTTCCGTCCTCCATGCGCGTGATGGCCGCCGGCGCGGCGCTGCTGGCACTGGGCGGCTGCGCCTCGTTCAACAGCCTGACCAGCGACGTGCGCAGCTACGGCACCTGGCCGGCCGGCCGCGCGCCCGGCACCTACGTGTTCGAGCGCCTGCCCTCGCAGGCCTCGCAGCCCGAGCAGCAGGCCGCACTGGAGGACGCCGCCCGTCCGGCGGTGGAAATGGCCGGCTTCAAGCCCGCCGCCGACGCCGGCAAGGCCGACGTCACCATCCAGCTGGGCGCCCGCATCACCCGCTACGACACCGCGCCCTGGGACGATCCGTTCTGGTGGAACTACGGCTACGGCTTCGGCCGCTTCGGCGGCTGGCGGCCCGGGCTGGGCCTGGGCTACCGCTTCGACAACCCGCGCTATGAGCGCGAAGTGGCGGTGCTGATCCGCGACCGTGCCAGCGGCGCGCCGCTGTACGAAACCCGCGCGGTGAACGACAGCCTGGTGGGCGGCGACCCGGAGTCGCTGTCGCTGATGTACGAAGCGGCGCTGAAGGACTTTCCCACCCCCGCGGTGAGCCCGCGCAGGGTGGTGGTGCCCACGCGCTGACTGCGCTTCAACCGCCCGCGGCGGCCAGCGCCCGGGCGTCGTCGGCCCAGCCGCGCAGCTTGTCGCGCGCGGCCTTGCGCTGCACCGGCGTCGTGGTGTTGTGCAGCTCGGCCATCCAGGCGCAGTTGTAGTCCACCAGCCGGCGCTGGTAGGCCTGGTAGGCCGGCCGCGGTGAATGCAGCCAGCGGCCCATCAGGTCGCGCACCGCCGTCTGGGCCTGGGCCGCCGGCACGGCGCGGCCGTCCACCTTCAGGCTGCGCAGGGTCTGCAGCGTGTCGCGCTGGTGGGCGATGCGCTCCTGGTTCCACAGCTCGGGGTCGAAGGGCGAAGCCAGCAGCGCCTGCGCCACCCGCTCGCGCTGCGGCGCATCCAGACGACCGTAGAGCTTTTCCAGCCGCTCCACCGTCTTGTCCAGCAGTTCTTCGCGCCGCTCCTTGGGGTCGGGCTGCAGGTACTCCTCGCGGAACTCCTTGTTGTTGCGCTCGTAGCGCTTGTCGATGTGGCGCAGCTGCTGCGGCGTCAGCGTCACCGCCAGCTCGGCCGCGGGCACCACCATCTGCATCAGCGCCACCTCGGCCTTCTGGCGCAGCTCGGGCTCCCAGCGGCACAGCGCGGCGGCGCTGGTGTTGTCCTGCGCCTGGGCCTGCATGCGGGTGAGCATGGCGGCGTACTCGGGCAGCTGCGTGCTGCGGTGCCAGCGGAAGAAGGCGTCGATCGCCTCCCGCGTGCGCGGGCCCTGGTCGTCGTCCAGGTCGGCGTAGCTGTTGATCCACCACGACGACCAGGCCGGCGCCTGGTTGTAGGCCAGTTGCACCACGGCGCAGCCGCTGACGGCCAGGGCCAGCAGGGCGGCACCGATAATCCGGCCCCCGGTGCGCCACCGCACCCACTTCATCGCTTCACGCATGGCTCTCCACATCGTCATCATGGCCGCGGGCAAAGGCACCCGCATGAAATCCGACCGGCCCAAGGTGCTGCACCGGCTGGCCGGCCGCAGCCTGCTGCAACGGGTGCTGGACACCACCGCCACGCTGCAGGCCGACGGCACGCTGGTGATCGTGGGGCATGGCGCCGAGCAGGTGGAAACGGCAATCGTTATGCCCGGCGTCAGCATGGTCAAGCAGGAGCCGCAACTGGGCACCGGCCATGCCATCCAGCAGGTGGTGCCGCACCTGGGCGACCAAGGCACCACGCTGATCCTGAACGGCGACGTGCCGCTGATCCGCGCCGAGACCGCCCGCGCGCTGGCCGAGGCCTGCGGCGGCAGCCGGCTGGCGCTGCTGACGGTGACGCTGGCCGACGCCACCGGCTACGGCCGCATCGTGCGGGCGGCCGACGGCACCGTGCAGGCCATCGTCGAGCACAAGGACGCCACGCCCGCCCAGCGCGAGATCCGCGAGGTGTACACCGGCATGATGGCCGCGCCCACCGCCTGGCTCAAGCGCGCGGTGATGGCGCTGGACAACGACAACGCGCAGCGCGAGTACTACCTGACCGACATCGTGAAGATGGCGGTGGCCCAGGGCGTGCCGGTGGTGGCTTCGGCCGCGCCGGCCGAGATCGAGGTGCGCGGCATCAACAGCCCGCGCGAGCTGGCGCAGCTGGAACGCCTGCACCAGGCCGCGGTGGCCGATGCGCTGCTGGACGCCGGCGTGCGCCTGGCCGACCCGGCGCGCATCGACGTGCGCGGCCGCCTGCAATGCGGGCGCGACGTGGAGATCGACGTCAATTGCGTGTTCGAGGGCGAGGTGGTGCTGGGCGACGGCGTGCGCATCGGCCCCAACTGCGTGCTGCGCGATGCGCGCATCGCCGATGGCGCGGTGGTGCACCCCTTCAGCCACATCGAGCAGGCCCAGGTGGGGCCGGGCTCGCTGATCGGGCCCTATGCCCGCCTGCGGCCGGGCGCAGTGCTGGGCGCCGAGGTGCACATCGGCAACTTCGTGGAAGTGAAGAACTCCACCCTGGCCAACGGCGCCAAGGCCAACCACCTGGCCTACCTGGGCGACAGCACGGTGGGCGAGCGGGTGAACTTCGGGGCCGGCTCCATCACCGCCAACTACGACGGCGTGAACAAGCACCGCACGGTGATCGGCAACGACGTGCACGTGGGCAGCAACTGCGTGCTGGTGGCCCCGGTGACGCTGGGCGACGGCGCCACCATCGGCGGCGGCTCCACCATCGCCAAGGACGCCCCGGCCGGCCAGCTCAGCGTCTCTCGCGCGCGGCAGCTGACGGTGCCGGGGTGGAAGCGGCCGACGAAGCAGGCGAAGTAACTGGGCTCAAGGTTCCGCCGCCGGGCCGCCCCAAGGCGGAACGCGCCCCCTCGGGGGGCAGCGAGCGTCAGCGAGCTTGGGGGCCCTGCTCCAGGACCTCAGCCGCCAGGCAGAGGTCTTCCCAGGCGCGTGCCTTGTCCATCGGCTGGCGCAGCAGGTAGGCGGGGTGGTAGGTCACCACCAGCGGCACGCCCTGGTACTGGTGCACCCGGCCGCGCAGGCGGCCGATGGGCTCGCTGCTGCGCAGCAGCGACTGCACCGCAAACC